>JBDQJG010000079.1:0-13688 GCA_040263955.1 Verrucomicrobiales bacterium | reverse complement strand
GAAGATTTCGGCTTGCAGGGCGAACAGCCGACCCACCCCGAACTGCTCGACTGGCTGGCCCGTGATTTCATCGACTCGGGCTGGGACATCAAGCGGATGCTCAAGCAGATCGTGAGTTCCAAGACTTACCGCCGCTCCTCGGCGGCCGGGGAACACGCCCACCGGGCTGACTACCCCGACCCGGAAAACCTGCTGCTGGCACGCGCGCCGCGCTTCCGCTTGCAGGGGGATTTCATCCGCGACCTGGCACTCTCGGCCTCCGGCCTGCTGGTCCACGAGGTCGGCGGTCCCGGCACCCGGCACTACCAGCCCGCCGGACTGTGGAACGAGGTCTCCCTGAACCCGGGCGTGCGTTTTGTCCAGGACACGGGCGAGAACCTCTACCGCAAGAGCATGTACATTTACTGGAAACGCTCCGCCCCGCATCCCGGCATGGTGATCTTTGATGCACCCACGCGGGAAAAGTGCGTTGTCCAGCGCCCTCGCACCAACACGCCACTGCAGGCGCTGGTCACCCTCAACGATGTGCAGTTCATCGAGGCCTCGCGCCACCTCGCCCGACGCATGGCGGAGGAAGGCGGCGCCGAGCTCGATACCCGCATCACCCGTGCCTTTGAACTCTGCCTGTCCCGTGCACCGACGGCTGATGAACTGGCGATCTGCCGCAACGTCTACGAGGCGCAACTCGTCTCGTTTAACGAGGAACCGGCCCGCGCCACCGAATACCTCGGCCTCGGCGCATCGAAGCGGGCATCGACACTGCCGGAACCGGAACACGCCGCGCTCACCGTGCTGGCCAACCTGATCCTCAACCTCGACGAAACCCTGACCCGCAGCTGAGTCAATCCCAAGGGCGTCACAGCCACCCGCCAAACCACAGGAGACACATTATGTAGGAGTGAGCTTGCGAGCGATTCCAAGATTTCACTCTTCACCAATCACTCTTCCCTCCTTCCCATTCACTCCGCCATGAACCCGATCGACGACTTCTCCCGGCGCATGACCCGCCGCAACCTGCTCCTACGCACCGGTTACGGTGCCGGAGCCGCCGCGCTCTCGACCCTGATGAACCCGGGTGTCTTGCAAGCAGCCCAGACCCCAGCCGCGGCCAACGAAGCTGCCTCACGCCTCGGCCTGCCCGGCCTGCCGCACTTCGCTCCCAAGGCCAAGCGCGTCATCTACCTGTTCATGTCTGGCGGACCCTCGCACATCGACACCTGGGACTACAAGCCGGCGCTCGCACAGCTGCACGGCCAGGAACTCCCCGACTCGGTGCGCGGCGGCCAGCGTCTTACCGGAATGACCTCAGGGCAGAAATCCTTCCCGGTGGTAAACAGCCACTACGAGTTCTCCCAGCACGGCGAATGCGGGCGCTGGGTTTCTTCGCTGTTGCCGCACACCGCGAAGATCGTCGACGACATCGCGGTGCTCAAATCGATGCACACCGAGGCGGTCAACCACGATCCGGCCATCACCTTCATCAACACCGGCAACCAGCAACCCGGCAAGCCGGCAATGGGCTGCTGGCTGTCCTACGGGCTCGGCTCCGCCAACGAGAACATGCCCGCCTACATCGTCATGATCTCGCGCGGCAAGGGCAACCTGCAGGCACTCTACTCGCGCCTCTGGGGCAGCGGCTTCCTGCCCGCCGAACACCAGGGGGTCAAGCTGCGTGGCTCAGGCGACCCGATCCTCTACCTGGCCAACCCGCCGGGAATCACTCGCGACGACCGCCGCAAGACGCTCGACGGGCTGGCTGCCCTCAATGCCGCCGCCCACGACCGCTTCGGCGACCCGGAAATTCAGGCGCGCATCGCCCAGTACGAAATGGCCTTCCGCATGCAGGCGGCAGCACCCGAACTCTGCGACACAGCCAGCGAACCAGAGCACATCTACGAGCTTTACGGCGAGGACTCACGCACACCCGGAACCTTCGCCGCCAACTGCATCCGCGCCCGTCGGCTGGCCGAGTCCGGGGTCCGTTTCATTCAGCTCTTCCACCGCGGCTGGGACCAGCACCGCCATATCAAGAGACAGATCGCGGGGCAGTGCAAGGACGTCGACCAGGCTTCCGCCGCACTGGTCACCGACCTCAAGCAACGCGGCATGCTCGAGGACACCCTGGTCATCTGGGGCGGCGAATTCGGCCGCACTGTCTACCAGCAGGGCACCGAGCCCGAGAGCGGGGGACGCGACCATCACGGCCGTTGCTTCTCGATCTGGATGGCTGGTGGGGGCATCAAGGGTGGCATCGAGTACGGCAGGACCGACGACCACTGCTACAACATCCTGGAAAACCCGGTGCACATCCGTGACCTCAACGCCACCATCCTGAGCAGCCTCGGCATCGATCACGAGCGCCTCACCTTCTCCTACCAGGGACTCGACCAGCGCCTCACCGGGGTCGATCCGGCCAAGGTGGTCAGTGATCTCTTCGCCTAGCCTACCCGCTAGGCCCCCGCGCCGAGCAGGAAGCGCAGGTCTTCCATATCAAGGTTGGAGGTAAAGCTGGTGTCCGATGCTCCCAGCACACCCTTGACGAGGTCCTGCTTCTGCGCCTGCAGGCGGCGGATTTTCTCCTCCACCGTATCGCGTGTGATCAGGCGATAGGCCATGACATGGTTGACCTGGCCGATCCGGTGAGTCCGGTCAATCGCCTGTGCTTCCACCGCCGGATTCCACCACGGGTCGAACAGGATCACGTAGCTGGCCGCGGTCAGGTTGAGACCGCTGCCTCCCGCCTTCAGGGAGAGCAAAAAGACATCAGCTTCCTTGCTGCGCTGAAAGTCACGCACCACCTCGCTGCGGTTCTCCGTCTTACCGGTAAGCAGAAAATAAGGGCGCTCCTCCTCCTCCAGCCGCTCCTCGACCAGCGCCAGCAGCGAGGTGAACTGGGAAAACACCAGCACCTTGTGTCCCTCCTCGCGCAGCTGGCCAAGCAAGTAGAACAGCGCCTCCATCTTGGCACTCTCCACGCCGTGGTAAGCGGAGTCGACCAACGCCGGGTGACAGCAGATCTGCCGCAGCCGCATCAACGCCTGGAGGACTGCAAACGAGTTCTTTTTCACCCCGTCTGCGCCCATTTCGAGGATGCTGGCCTGGGCCCGCTGCAATTCCCCGTCATAGAGCTCTCGCTGGGCATCTTCCATCTGGCAGAGCACCTCCTCCTCGACCTTCGGCGGCAGATCGAGCGCCACCTGGTCCTTGGTTCTTCGCAGCAGGAAAGGGCGCAACCGCGCAGTCAGGCGCTGCTGTGCCGTGGTATCCTTCCGACGATCGAAGCGCTCACGAAAATACTTGCGATCACCGAGGACGCCGGGCATCGCGAAAGCCATCAGGCTCCACACGTCGAGCAAGCGGTTCTCGATCGGCGTGCCCGAGAGCACCAGCCGGTTTTCCGCCTCGAGCCGCCGTGATGCCTTGGCGGCCTTGGAATCCGGATTCTTGATCTGCTGACCCTCATCGAGCACGGCGGCAATCCAGCAGACTTCGCGAAGCTCCTCGATGGCGGCGCGCAACTGGGCGTAGTTGATGATCAGGACATCGATTTTTTCCAACACCTGCTTTACATCGAGATCCTCACGATTTCTCAGAACCTGAAAGGAAAGCGTCGGCGCGTGCCGCTCGATCTCCGCGGCCCACACATCGAGGACCGACTTCGGAGCCACCACCAGAGCCGGCGCCGGTTTCTTGTCTTCGGAGTTCTCCCGCAGCCAGAGAATCCATGCCAGCGCCTGCATGGTCTTTCCCAGTCCCATGTCGTCGGCCAGGATGCCGCCAAAACAGTTGGTTGCGAGGTAGGAGAGGAAATGAAAGCCCTCGACCTGGTAGGGCCGGAGCTCAGCCTCCAACTTGCGACTCGGCATCGGCCTGACCCGCAACTTCAGGTTGCCCGCCCGTGCTGAAATATCCTCCCATGCCTGTTGATTGAAAACTTCACGGGCCCCGGGATCAGCCAGCTGCAAAACATGCATTCGGTGGCTTTTGCCCGACATATCGAAGGCATCGATGCCGAGACGCTCGACCGCCTCCCTCGCCTCCTGCACCATCTTGAGTTCCAAGCGCATCCAGCCACGTCCGCGAACCCGGACGTAATCACCGCGTGCCGCGAGCAACGCACGCAACTCCTCCTCGTCAAGATCGTCGTGACCCTGCACCTCGATGGAAGTACGGATATCGAACCAATCGATGCCCTCGGCGGCATTCTCCACCTCGAGCTTGAAACTTCCCTGCACCGGATCATCGAGCAGCGTCGCCATCTCCCCGACCGGATCGAGCTTCACGCCCGGAGGCAACTTGCCTGCCCATTTCACGAACTTCTCGGGAAAATTTCGGGTCATCCTGATCTTCCACAACCCGAGCCCCTGATCAAAGCCGGCGCGCAATTCTTCCAACAGGGCCGGAAAGAAATACAACGCCGAGCGATCGTAGTGGTACAAGGTCGTGCCATCGCCATCATCGGTCGGTTGCTGTTCAACTTCCCAGCCGCTCTTGCCCAATGCCTCGACGCGCTCACCCTCGCTGTCAGAGGCCACGACCCTGACGGTCACGTGTTCACTGTCGGCGGTGGTGGCACCCCGCTTGAGTTCAAATTCAATGGTCACCAGCAGCGGGCGCTGCCGCACCCGATCGCGCAGGGAAACCGGAAGCTCGGCGCCGATGCGATCGAGGAACTCGATACCGGCTCCCGTCTCGATGATCTCCGCACCGATCTCATAGCACGGCAACACCTCGGTGCCATCGTTCCAGAACACTGGACCACGGAAAACACAATCATCCGAGAGGTAGAGATTTTCCGAACCGGGCAGCAGGCGCAGGGAATGCGGTATCCGATCGCCACCAGGTGCCAGGAGTTGCAGTTGCCATCCAGGCTCACCGCGCTCATCGGCCGTTTCCTCGCACGCCCACTCGATGCTCTCATCCAGCATAGTCAGCGGCACCTCATCGAGATTCACCAGGCTGGCGCGAAGCATCTCCTGGTGAAAGAGCAGGTTGAGCAGGCTGGCAGCTGCAGCCTCGCGCAGGTCCATGTCTAATTTCGCATGCTCGTTCCAGTAATGCTGAAAATGGGCAAGCAGCAGCTCGGAAACCGCATCCATCACGAATGCCCCAGCCTCCCAGGCCGCGACAATCGCGGCATACTCGGCAGGTGTCTCCACACTCAAGAAGTCATCTTCTCCCGCCACCCGCTGCTGAAGTTTCGCATCATCAGCGGTGATGAGAAAACGAAACGCAATACCCCGCCTGTCCGGCTTGCGGGGAGTTGCGATGAATTCGTGGATCTCCCGGTTCCAACGTGCGAGTTCGCGCTCACGCTCCCAGACCTCGAGTTTCGCCTGCACGGCATCGAGGTCGGTCAACGGGCGCATGAAATCGGGAAACCCGAGCCGTTTCTTGTCGAACGCATAGGCGATGTAATTCCAGAACTCCAACAGGTTCGCGGGCGGTGTCGGCCAAAGAACCAGCGGATCGTAACCCACAATCTCCCACGAACTGTTGAGGCGTACCAGGTCGGTATCGTAGATCTCCTCGGTCGATTCCCAGCGACGAAACCGCTTCTCTACCTTGCCGAGGTAGACCTCCTCATCAGGTTGGAGGCCGCGCCTGAGCGCGGACGCGGCCATCTCGTAGATCGACTGCTCGCCATCACCGCCGACCGGAGCGGCGGCCGGAAGCGCGTCCCCACGGCGAATCTTCTCGAGCATAGTCGCGAAAACCGGCGCCTGCCACGCATGCGACTCGTCATTGCAGTAACCGATCCAGTTGCTGCCACTCAGTTTGAGTGCCGTGCGAAACTCCTGCTCGCCATCCCGCACCCTCGCCTCGACGAGGATACGGCTGCCGTGAATCTGTATGACACCACCCGCATCGTGAATCCGCGCACCCTCGGCGCGCGCGTCCTCGGTAAAGGCTTCGAAAAACTCTCTGGTGGCGCGATCCTGACGGGACATAAATACTGCAAACTTGGATAAAATCGATGCGCTCGCCCGTGCTCACCGAGCCACGAACAGCCGAATCCTCTGCTTACCATCTCTCCCCTACCTCCTGCAACCCTTGATAAAATAAAATGATCGAAAAAGCCCCGCACAAGGAATGCCGGACGAACTCCTGCCACTCGCACGTTCGAGCACATCGAAATCGAATCGGCGCAGGTCGCTCTCTCATCCAATGCGGAAAACGCTTGAAGAAAGCGCCTCCATCGCATGCATCAGGCACCGGTGAGAAAATTCACCACATCCCCATCCCTCATCTCGTATTCCTTCCCCTCGGCGCGCAGCCTGCCCGCCTCACGCGCGGCCACCATTGAACCAAGATCAACGAGTGAATCGTAATGCACGACCTCGGCGCGAATGAATTTCTTCTCGAAATCGGTATGGATTACACCCGCCGCACCTGGCGCCAGGGTACCCGCCGGGATTGTCCAGGCACGGGTCTCTTTCTCCCCGGTGGTCAGGTAGGTGCGCAGGCCGAGCAAATGATAGACGCCGCGAATCAGGGAAGAGACACCGCTGTCGGTGATCCCCAGTGCCTCGAGATACTCCTGCGCCTCGGCCTCTTCGAGATCGACCATCTCCTCCTCGATCCGGGCACTGATCACCACGGCCTCGGCACCATGGCTGTCGGCCGCATGGGCACGCACCCTGCTCGCCAGGGGATGCGCGTCCGGATTCTCCAGTGCCCCGGCCAGTTCGTCCTCGGCGACATTGCAGGCGAAAATCGTCGGCTTGGCAGTCAGTAGGAAAAATTCGCGCAGAACCAGCCTTTCCTCATCAGCCAGTTCAAGCGTGAGAGCCGGTTTGCCATCATTGAGGTGCGGAATGAGTTTCTCCATGACCGCCACCTCGCGCGCCGCCTCCTTGTCGCCGGTCTTGGCTTTTTTCGCGCGACTCTGGTGACGTTTTTCCAGCGTGGCAAGATCCGCGAGCACCAACTCGGTGTGGATCACCTCGATATCCCGCAGCGGATCCACCGATCCCATCTCGTGGATGATATCCTCATTCTCGAAGCAGCGGACCACCTGCACAATCGCGTCGACTTCACGAATGTTGGAAAGAAACTGATTGCCCAGGCCGGCTCCCTCGGCTGCGCCCTTCACCAGGCCGGCAATGTCGACAAACTCGATGGCTGCGGGAACGATTTTTTCTGACTTCGAGAGTTCCGCCAGCACCTGCAGGCGCGGATCGGGCACCGTGACCACACCGCGATTCGGATCAATCGTGCAGAACGGGTAATTGGCCGCCTCCGCCTTACGCGAGCGCGTAACAGCGTTAAAAAGCGTCGATTTTCCCACATTCGGGAGTCCCACGATTCCTGCCTGAAGCATAGCGGCGCGACACTAGCCGCACCCGATCGTCCTTGCATGCGAAAAGTATCCGCGCCTCCTTAACGGGATCATGGCCACACTCGAAGAGATCATCCCGTTCCTCGACGGAGAACTCCGCACCACGGAGGTTCCGGATTACCCCAATGCCCTCAACGGGCTGCAGCTACGCAACCGATCCGGCCAGATACATCGCGTTATCGCCGCCGTCGACGCCTCGCTGCCTGTCGTGCGCGATGCAGCTGCACACGGCACCGATGGGGGCAGCCTTCTGCTCGTCCACCACGGACTCTTCTGGCAGGGCCTGCAGCCGCACACGGGTGCGGCCTTCGAGAAACTCCGCATCGCGCTGGAGGCAGAGCTCGCCATCTACAGCAGCCATATCCCGCTCGATATCCACCCGCGACTGGGTAACAACGCCCGGCTCGCCGATGCCATCGGTCTGCAGGACGCGCAGCCGTTCTTCACCTGGAAGGGCATCGAACTGGGATTGGCTGGAAGCTTCCCCGGCAGCAGGGATGCGCTGCGTGAAACGCTCACCCGGGCGGTCGGCTCCCCGGTCCACCTTTGTCCCGGTGGCGGAGAGCAGGCCGGCAGGGTTGGTATCATCACCGGTGGCGCCGGTTCGGAGATCGCCGCCATGGCAGCCGAGGCAATCGACACCTTCATCACCGGAGAGGGGCCGCACTGGAGCTTCCCGCTGGCAGAGGAACTCGGCATCAACGTGCTCTACGCCGGACACTACGCCACCGAGACCTTCGGCGTGCGCGCATTGGCTGCCGAGCTGGCCGGGCGCTTCCAGCTCGAGTGCCACTTCGTCGACCGCCCCACCGGACTCTGAGACCGATGTCAGCGCCATTAGGACAAGGGTTCTTCCAGCGCGACTTCCTCGAGGTGGCGCGCGACCTGATCGGCACGACCTTGAGCTGGGATGGCTGTGGCGGCACGGTGATCGAGACCGAGGCCTACGGAATCGAGAACGACCCCGCCTGCCACACCTCGTTTCGGCCATCGAGCCGACGTTTCTTCGCGGAGCACCCCGCCGGCACCTGCTACGTCTACTTGAATTATGGTATGTACTGGTTGCTCAACGTGCTGGTGAAAGGAGGAACCGGGCGTGACGGCATCATCCTGCTGCGCGCCCTCGACCCGACCATCGGCGTGGCCACGATGCACTCGCGTCGCGATGGGCGGCCGCATCGCGAGCTCTGTTCCGGACCGGGCAAGCTCGGAGTCGCGCTTGGACTTTCAGGGAGTGACCACGGCACGAGTGTTGTCACCTCCCCCGAGCGCACGTTTTTGTCGGCATCATGCCACGCTGACGACGTTGAAACCGATGTGCGCGCGGGAATTTCCCGGGCCGCCGAATTTCCCTGGCGCTTCCTCACCGCGGGTCACCCCGGAGTCAGCGTTCCCCGGGGCAAGGCATGACATCAGCGCCCCAGCGGCAGGTCCGCGTTTCCTCCCCGCCACAGCCTTGCCAGCACACCCTGCACGTCCGCCATGATCAGGTAGACACAGGGTACAAGAAACAAGGTGATGACGGTGGCGAACAGAATGCCGAACCCGAGACTGACGGCCATCGGTATGAGAAAGCGGGCCTGCAGGTCGGTCTCGAGCAACATCGGAGTCAGGCCGGCGAACGTGGTCAGCGATGTCAGCAGGATGGGTCGAAAGCGAACCACCCCGGCATGCCATGCGGCTTCCACCATCGCATGCCCGCGCGCCACCTCCCGGTTGACATAATCGACCAGCACCAGCGAGTCATTCACCACCACGCCTGCCAGCGCGACGATGCCGCACATCGACATGATGCTCAGGCTCATGCCCATAAAGGCATGGCCGATAATCGCGCCGATCATCCCGAAAGGAATCACGCACATGACAATGAGCGGCTGGAAATACGAGCGCAGTGGAATCGCCATGAGCACATACATGATTACCAGGGCCAGGATGAAACCCCGGCTCAATTCCTGCACCGATTGCACTTGGTCGCGCTGCTCTCCCTGAAAGCGGATCGCCACGCCAGGATGGCGCTCACGGATCACGGGAAAGACCTCAGCAGACAACGAGGCAACCACCTCATTGGCATTGGTGCCGACCAGCTTGTCGACATCCGCGGTGACATTGACCGCCCGGCGGCCATCGGCATGCCGGATGCTTTCATAGCTGCGCCCGTAGGAGGCAGTTGCCACCTCTGAAAATGGCACCTCGTCACCGGCTGCGGTACGGATTTTTACGGCGTCCAGACTTGCCTGCATCTCGCGCTCTGCACGGGGATAGCGCACGAATACCTTGACCTCGTCCTTGCCCCTCTGCAATCTCTGCACTTCCTCACCATAGAAGCCCTGCCGAACCTGGCGGGCCACATCCACCAGCCGCAGCCCGAGGGCCTCACCCTGCGGCGTGATACCAAGCTGCAACTCGCGCTTGCCGACCCGGTTGCTGGCCGAGATATCGATCACTCCGGTATACCCAGCGAGCGCATCGGTAATCATGGCGGCGGCGGCCTCTATCTCCGCGTTGTCCGATCCGGTTACCTCCAGGTCGATGGCGTTGCCGCTTGCCGCTCCCTGGGTCTGGAAGGTCAGCGATACCGCACCCGGAATCGCGCCGGTCAACTCGCGCCAGCGTGAAGCCACCCGTGCGCCGGAAACACCGGGGCGCTGGGCCGCAGGAATCAGCTCGACGGTGACCTCTCCGATATGCGTGGCAGTCGGCGCTCCGAAAATCTGCTCGAAACCGGTGATGAACGGCTGCTGACCGATGGCAGCTACCGCGTGCTTGAGAACCGGTCCGCCATGCTCCTTCTCGACTTCTCGACCCAGCTGCAGAAGTGCCTGCTCCATCCGCGCCACGGCGGCCGCGGTGTCCGCATACGGCACGCCGGCAGGCAGCTCGACCTGCGCCACAATGACATCGGCTTCCACCTCGGGAAAAAACTGGAACTTGATCCATCCGGCACCCACCACGCTCACCGAGGCGATGAAAACCGCGATGAACGCGCTCAAGGTCACGTAGCGCGCGTGCAGAATCCGCTTGAGAATCGGGCGATACACAGTCTCTACGAATCGCTCCAGGCCGTGGGCCACCGCCTGCTGCAGGGCGAAAATACCGCGGTGTTGCACCGTCGGATCGGAGGGACGCAGCATGGCGAGATGCGCCGGCAGGATCAGCTTCGACTGCACAAGCGAAAACAGCAGCACCGGGATCACGATCCACGGGATATTCGGCCAGATCTTGCCCGACACCCCACTGAGCCCCAGCATCGGGGTGAAGGCAACCACGGTAGTCAGGACACCGAAAATCACCACCACTCCAACTTCATGGGTGCCCTCCGGAGCGGCATCGCGTGGATGCTCACCGCCGCGCATCCGGCGGTAGACATTTTCCGCCACCACGATGGCGTCATCGACCACGATGCCGAGCACCAGGATGAAGGCGAACAACGAGATCATGTTGATCGAGATCCCGGTCGCCGGCATCAGCATCACCGCACCGGCAAAGGAAACCGGAATCCCGATGGTGACCAGCAGGGCCAGGCTGGGACGCAGGAACAGGGCCAATACCAGCAACACAAGTGCCAGACCCAGCGCCAGATTCCGCGTGAGCAGGTCGAGCCGACCGCGAAGATAGAAAGAGTCATCCGCCCAGACTTCAGTAACCACTCCGGCCGGCAGTATCTGGGGTGCACGCTCGGCAATGAAGGCCTTGGCCGCCTCGGCGATCGTCAACGTATCCTCGTTCCCGAGGCGGAACACGTCGATGAGCAGGGCCGGCCTGCCATCGAAACGCACATCGAGATCGACCTCCTCGAAGCCATCCCTGATGGTGGCGATCTCACCCAATGTCAGCGTCGAACCGTCCGGGCGGGTCACCACGGTCAGCGCGCCGAACTCTTCGGCCGTGTAGCGACGTGCCTCGGTTCGAATCAGAAACTCGCCACCCTCGGTCTGCAATGATCCTCCGGGAAGATCCAGTGAGGAAGCCCGCACGGCATCGGCGATGTGGTCGAAGGTCAACCCGAGTTCACGCAGGGTCTGCTCGGAGATCTCGATACTGATCTCGTATGGCCGGGTGCCGTTCACAACGACCTGCGAAACTCCGAAAGGCCCGGCTCGGCCGAGAATTCCCTGCAAACCCGCCAGTGGACCGGGCCACGCCGGCGGCGTGTATTCGTAGACAAGCAGCTCATCTTTCACACGATCAGCCATCTCGCGCAGGGTGCGCTCATCGGTATCCGCCGACACGGCGATCTGCAGAACCCGGCCCTTGAGAACCAACTCGCGCAGGATCGGCTCCTCGGTGTCGTCGGCCAGGTTGGTGATGGCGTCGACCTCGGACTTTATATCGGACATGACTTCGCGAACATCGTAGCCGGTCTCCACCTCGACGGTTACAGCCCCCACGTTCTGGGTCGATGTGGAGGTCGTCCGCTTGATTCCGTCAATGCCCTCGATCGCTTCCTCGATTGGCAGAATCACCCCTTTTTCCACCTCGGTCGGGGTCGCATTGGGATAGGGCACCGAGATCGTGACCGCATCAATGGCCGTTTCCGGAAAGATCTCTTTCTTGAGCCGGAACCAGGTGCCCGTGCCCCCCATCAGGATGATGATCATCAGGAAGTTCGCCGCCACGTGGTTGCGGGTAAACCAATAGATGAGTGCTTTCATGGAACAGGAGGACTAATTTGAAAAAGCGAAAAAAACGTGTCAGCACCCGCAATCGTCAGGGGGCAACGCTCCCCGTGGAATCGGCCACGGGCCCCTGCATCGCATCTTCAACGACCCGCACCCGGGTTCCGGCCACCGGCGCGGCAAGTGCGGTGATGCAGATGCGCTCTCCCGGACTGATTCCGGACACCACCAACGCATCTTGACCATCGATCCGGGCGACTTCAACCTCCCGGAACTCCAGTTCGTCATCCGGCGAAACAACCAACAGCGTGCGCCCGTCTACAAAGGCACGACGCGGCACACGAAAGGCGTCCGGAATCCGTCTCCCCGCGATGTGCGCCTTTAGAAAATAGCCGGGATCAGGACTCAAACCGTCCGCATCGGGCTCAATCTCTGCCACCACGTGCAGCGAGCGGCTGGACCGATCGACCTGCCCCTCCTCGCGCACGATTCTGCCCTGCCACTGGCATTGCTTCCCGGCAATGGTCGAGACGAAACCAACCGGCGTGCCAGGCGCAAGATCCGCCTGCAGGGACTCCTCCACCGACAGCGGCAGGCGGATCTCGTAGGGCGCCGAGGCATAGACTTCCGCCACCGGCGCTCCCGGCACGACGTACGCTCCGAGATCAACGAGGTGGGCGCGAACCCGCGCCGAGTAGGGAGCCCGCACCGTGGCCCGCTGCAAATCCCTGCGGGCCTTTTCCACCGCCGCCGATACAGCTCTTACCCCGGCCTGTGCACTCTCGAGCTGGGGTTTGCGCAACACCAGGTCACCCGGCTCCCCGTCGTTGCCCATCTTCTCCCAGTCCCGCGCTGCCTGGGCCGCACGCGCCCGCTCCATCGCCAGTGCCAGGCGGGCATCCGCCAGGTTCGCCTCCGCCTGAGCCAGGGCCGCAACATAGTCAGCGTCATCGATCTTCAACAGCGTCTCACCCTGCGCGAAGCTCCCGCCTGCCTTGAGTTTTTCCGATACCGATAGAACGCGCCCGGCAACCTCGGCAGCAAGGGTCGTGGCCGTCTTGGGCTGCACGATTCCCTGCGTCACGACCGCCACTGCCTCATCCGCAGCCTCAGCAACCAGCACCTCCACCAACGGCAACACCTCCACAGGCGCACTCTTCTCGGCAATCGGCCTGGTCTTGAAGAGCAAGAACGCGACGGCAAAACCCGCGGCAAGAATCAACAGGGAAAGAACAATTTTCTTCATGACAGTGGAGACGTGCGACACATGGACAGAAATTTGGTGAAACAGGCGCCTTGATCGATGGCTTCGCTACCTGGTGGCGGGCCGGTAGTCACCACCCAGCGCGAGATGCAGATCGACCCGGTTATCGAGCCGGGCCCTGAGAGTTGCCAGATGCTCGGAGCGGGCACGCAACGCACGGTTCTGGGCAGCGAGCACGGTAAGCACATCCCCCACCCCAGCGCGATAATCCACGCGCGCTTCGTCAGCGGCTTCGCCGGCCTCGATCATTGCCTCGGCGAGCGCCCGTTCACGCCCGGCAAGCAGGCGATCGACAGCCAGGGCGGTTTCCACCTCGGAACAAGCGGTCAGCACGGTCGACTGCAGGTTCGCCAGCGCCTCGCGCTGCTGAGCCCGGCGCTTCGATCGCTCAGCCCGGAGCTGCCCACCGGTCAGAATCGGCTGCACGAGCCCACCTGCCAGGGACCAGACACCGAAATCCGAGTCG
>JBDQJG010000078.1:0-13792 GCA_040263955.1 Verrucomicrobiales bacterium | reverse complement strand
CTGACGTTCAGTGCGAAAAAACCGGCTTGCGAAAGCGTGCGTAATAACGCACGTATCAGACATGAAGACGATCACAGCAACTTCGGCGCGTAATGAGCTTTACAGGCTGATTGATTCCACGCTGACCGAGCATGAACCTGTGCAAATCACCGGCAAGCGGGGAAATGCCGTTCTGGTTTCCGAGTCCGACTGGCGCGCCATTCAAGAGACTCTTCACCTTGTGAGCATTCCTGGCATGAAGGATTCAATTATTGAAGGCATGGCGGAGCCGATCAATGCCTGCAGCAAGGAGATCGATTTGTGAGTTACGAATTGGTCTACACGAGGCAAGCAAAAAAGGATGCCAAAAAACTCAAGGGCACGCCCTTGGCTGATCAAGCAAAGAAATTATTGGATTTGATCTCCAAGGATCCATTTGCGGAACCACCTGCATATGAAGCCTTGGTTGGTGATTTGAAAGGGGCCTACTCACGTCGAATCAATATTCAGCATCGTCTCGTGTATCAGGTTTACGAGGAAGAGCGCATAGTGAAAGTTTTGAGACTTTGAACTCATTACGAATGAAGTGACGCAACAAGGCGCAGCAGAACAAGCTCGCTTCGCTCGGTGCCTACACGCTGACATTGTAAAAAGCCGTAGAATGAATAAAGAATCTTCAGGCAATAAAGATCGCAAGTTCATTTCTAAATGCGCTGGCAAACAAACGAACTCCAAATCGGTAATTTTTGTATGTTGTTGCAGCGCATTTATGTTTCTCATGGTGTTGTTCGCAGCATTCCTGAGTGCCAAATCCAGCACACACTCGCCTGTTGTTCTACTTTTGGGAATTGTGACAGTATTGTCTGCGATCTCTTCCACATACACGGCATTACAGCACTACGTGTTTGAACCCCTTGTCCGAGAGGTGGATAGACTTCACCATGAAATCGAGATTCTTAAGTCCAAGCAGCATGGTCATGAAAGCCAAAACAGCAGTGCAGGCAGACAATAACATATCAATGCAGAGCACTTTTTGATCGCGTGGCGATCTGCGAAGGCTCTGACCTCATCGTTCTGCTGAGAACATGAAGACGCTCGCGAACACATCAGGAATTCCAGCGTTAGGTATCGCGATGGCCTGCCTGTTGGTCGCGTGCGGCGGAGAATCGCTGATCGGGAAAGTGCAGTCTACTGCCTCCAATGCGTTTTTGATTTTGGCGAAGGTTCAGGCGGAGAAGATGCTGGTTGAGCCAGAGAAAAAGCAGTCGTTTCGCGTGCTCACAGACTTCATGGTCGATCCTATGACGTACGGATGGCAGAACGGTGGTGAACAGGCGACGTCGATTCAAAACCACGAGGATCTCGAGAGATTCAATGCCATGGTTCAAAAAACCCCATCCCTCACCAATCCGAGTTTCTGGAAGGGCGACACGCCGGATAAAAAGCTCGGCAGGGCGTTAAAGAAACACGAGATCGATCTGACCAAAGAGGTGCTGGTTGTTTTGCGCTATTCAACCGGCCCAAAGGACAAAATAGCTGCAAATTCCGAACTGAAAGACGGTGTTTTGACCGTTCAAGTTTCCGCGGTCCATGTGGGCAATGGTGGGCCGCAGCCATTGACCGCCGCGATGAAGCCGATCGCGGTCGTCGTTGACCGTAGCAAGGTCGATAAGGTTGTGTTCGAATACTGGGGCAAGAAGTCCGAGACGGAAATCCGGAAGGACGCAGGTAAGGTGGCGCCGATGGTAATCCCGGAAAACAGTTCGATGCCGAAGGAGCTCAGCGACACAGGCCATTTCTAAACATACAAGACATGAAGACCGCCATTCAACTGTTCGCGATTGTTTTTACATTTGCCCTCATTGGCTGCGGAGATGGCGCCTCCGAAAACACATCCGGATTTGAGGGGACCTAAACCGAAGTGGATAGCCCGGATGTTTCCCTTTGGGTCAAGGGCAACACCTGGCAGCAGGGCACCCGCGATATCTATGCGAATTGCACATTTACCGCCCAGCAGACCAGCAACAACACGTGGAAAGTTGCATTGAGTTAGCACAACAAGATGCAACACCTTGAGGGGCACAAGTCCAACGTGATCCTTCGCAAGGATGGTGATTTTGTGTTCGTCCGCGACGAAGACTCGGACTACGAAACCAGGTTCGAACGCAAATAAGAAGGAGTTCACCGTACCAGCGGATGCACGCGAACTGCCGCCAGGCTTTGCAGTTGCGATGCGCCGGGATTCTAAGACGTTAGATTCGCGGCGAGTGCCCGTTGCCAACCGCAACAGCTACCCCTCGATCATTCACTCAATAACTGAATTCATGAAGTCCCCTCTTCCGATTATCCTGTCGTCACTTGCCAGCATCACCCTGCTTGTCTCGCCGCTCTCTGCGCTGGAACCGAGCGTGCCGGATTTCTCGAATGGCATGCCGGATGCAACCCTGGAGAAAACGGAAAAGCGCGCTGAGCACGAGACTTTTCACCTAGGGACAGCCCTCGGCTCCAGGGAGTTCTTCGCCACACTGGAAAAGTTCCTCGGGCCAGGATGGGGCACTCGAACACTGAGCCAGGAGGAGATGCTTCTCGCAGCCACGAGCGGCAGATCCTCGAATGCCGAGGTCAACCTCGCCGCATACGAGAATGCGCAAGTTCCTGGCGTCGCCATTCGCGTCATCCATCTCAAGCCCAAGGAAGAGAATGCAGATTCCAGCGTTGAGATTACGGTGATGCGGGAGCACAAGAACCAGTGATTCTGGCGACGTCCCCAGCGAGCCGGCGCGACTGTATGAGCAGGCGCCTTCACCGTGGTCCCTGACTTGCCTTGACTGTCGAGTCACTCGTTCAAACGGGCAATCAGCGCGCATCCACCTTGCCATTTCAGGTCAGGGGTATCCCGGGGCCGCAACGTTCGGCGAAGATCACGTGACGTGATTGGAGGCGCCGGAAGTGTGGCATTCTTTGCTTTCGGCCTCTTCGCGTCTGCGCTGGCTGAGAACTTGGCGGAGAACATTCCGCTCATGCTGGCTGGCCTTGAATCACCGATCATACTTCACGCAGGATCTGAAATCGTGAACCGATCCCCGAATCATTACTTCCAAGCGACAGAAACTGAATTTCTCCGGCACCGGCAATGTGATCCGCTTCGAGGAAAAATGGATCATGCTTCGGCTTTGAATATTGAAAACGAAAGAAATGAAGGATCTCAATACCGCGAGATGAGTTATCCTATCTTTTTCAGTTTCACTGCCATACGTCACAACCAAGCTGACGGGCACCTGCACTGTCTCGTCCGGCTCACTCTCGACGCGCGCTGGACTATGGCGTGTTCGCGGCATATGCTGCCAGATGTGGCAGAATAACAAGACACCTAACCAGCAGGATCAGGCGATGAAATCTCTCAACTTATTGAGGAAACAAACTGTAGCAGCCTTATGCGTCATTGTGGTTGCATGCTCATCGGCATACGCGGCGACGACTGAAGGACCGGCAGCGGAGGCAAATCCACATTATGATATCGGCTCAACGGAGTATGCGGACATCTCTGTCACGTCACTCAGTGCATGGGCTCAGCTCGATTTCGACGCATGGGCCGCCACGATGTCCGATGATGTGGAGTTCTACTTCCCGGATGGCGATGCCGGAACCAGAACGAGCTTGATCGGAAAGAAAGCGGTATTGGACTGGTGGAACAACTGGAAGGCGACCTCGGGCATCCAGTCTATGAGCTACCTGAATCATGTGGACATTCCAGTCATCGCGAAGGTGGCAAATCCCTACACCGGCCTGACGGGACCAATGGTGATCTCATACTTTTCGAATGAACTGGTCTACAGCGAAGCAACAGTCAAACTCAGGATGAACATGGTGATGTATTTCGATTCCGCCAAGCGGATTAAACGGTTCTTCGCCTATTACGACAGAACCGGTATTCTTGAGGCAACAGGAACAAACGTTCTGAAGGAGTAGCCGTCCTGACGCCGCATTCGCTCACCCAGGAAATCGATCGCGGTCAGCGCCAAGGAACGGCGCAATCAGGTCATTCCGTAAATGTCTTGCTTGCTGTATTCTCTGTAGAGTCCGGCTCAAATCGCTCGAGAAAAGGCCTCATCAAAAAACCATGAACAGAAAAAGCCCGATTATCGGGCTGCTGGCCATCATCGCACTGGCGCCCGCACTGTGGGCCTTGAAACCGAACTGGAAGCACTGAAGGTCAGATAGACCTCGGAGCGGTGCGGACAAGACTGTCAGGGAACCTGCTCTTCATCAACCGATGCCAACGTGCGGGTCTCGGAACATGAATCCGAACCGGAGAAACACGCTTAAAAACCTGCCCGGGCCGCCTGGCTCTTTCCCATGAGGCCTGTAAAGGTTTCCAGGTCTTCACATGAATCACTGCATCGCACTATTAGTACTGACCGGCCTTTTTATCATTTCATCCCGAATCCACGCCGATCAGGAACTGTTGCAACAGCAACGAACTGCAAGACTCGAAACCGTTTTCGAGTCGTTGAGAATGCGTGACCCGGGAACATTGGCTTCCTGTCTTACCGGACTCACTGAGCAGGAAGCATCGGCCCTGATTCAAACGATATCTGCCAGTTGGGGGGATCTGGCGAAGCTCAGAGCAACTGGAGAAAGGCTTCCGAGTCATTTCGATAAAGGCAACATGAATCCAGTTGCCCGATGGGGCTCGAAGCCGACTCAGACTGGAGTTTGGATGCTTCTGAGAAGTGATGATGCTTCAAACCGATGGTTGCGCATCGGTTTACTCTTTGCATCGGAAGAATCGGACGCCAGGCAGTTGTGGGCCGTGGAATGGAGAGACGAAGCGAACCCGGTCACAGCGAGTCACCACGAAGTAACTGAGTCCACCGAATCTGCGCAGGGGGATCATTCAAAGGCCCAATGAGGATCGAGGGAATCTTCTGGTTTGGGAGCCAGTGACCTTTACTGTTCGGCTGAAATGAAAATCATCCTGTCGATAGGATCCATAATCGGATCCCTGTCATTGGTGACGCTGTCTGCATACGCCTGCTCCAATAAGTCCGGACATACCGGGATGGATCCGTATTCGTTTCTGCTTCTGTTTATTCCGCTGTTCGTTATCGGACTCGTCGGTCTACGATACCAGCAGGCCAGGAAGTACGCTCTTACCGCAGTCGGTATAGCGGTATCGGGAATCGTCCTGCTTCTGGTGCTCGATCGAACCAATACCCTCGTGGAATATGAGGCATGGATTGATAGAGGGATGCCTGAAAAAGGCAAGGACATCAGCAACAAGCATCTAACGAGGTGAGGTGCCTGTCACAGTTCATGTTTGCGCCCGCCCCGACAAAACTTCAGGAAGCTCTGATTAAAGACGCTGCTTGCCATTGCTGTCCGAATTCTGTGTGGCGCGGCGCGAGGCGGGAGTGGATGAACATCCACAACCAACGAGCAACAAAGCCAAGCTGGATGCGGGCGGCAACCCGAAGGGCTTCACTACCAAGCCTGGAGCGCAGCGACACGAACTCCACCCCCATTCAATCTCATGTGGCAGGTGGCGGAATTGATCAGAGCTTCCTTTACCTTTTCTTTACGACAGCATCCGTGCATCGCACCTATACTGGGGAACATCATGCGAACCAATCGATTCAGACCACATACCGTAACTGCAGCCAATACCTGCCTGCTGGCATGGACTGCTATCTTTCTTATCAGCATATCTGCCCGCGGTGCGGAAAAGGCCCGCGGCATCGAACTCCAGACGCTCGAACACACGGTCATTCACGATGAACGAATCTACACGCGGGACGAGACGGATCGCCGCTACAGCGTCTGGACCCACGACCCGAATAAAGCCGCAGGTTTGCTGGAGGAGTTTGGTATCGTTGTTGGCGATTTCAAGCTCCGGGACGGTCAGGTGCTTGCGATCTTTCTCAATGACCACATCACGCAGGATCTCACCCGGATTGTGTACAACAAGGCGGCAGCAGGCACCTTCGCGGACTACGCTGATTCCGGCATAAGGTTCAAGCTGAAGGCCCCGGAAGCCGGAAAGAAATACAGCCATCTCACGGCGGTTGTTTTCCGCCCCGCGACCATCCCGAATCACCTTGGTATGCGCGGCATGATGACAGACGGACTCTCGGAAAAACAATAAGCCGGCGCGGGCAATACGGGCAGAACCAATCCGCATGAAGGCCATCAGGGCAACTGGCGTGACACGTAAAAGACTGGCGGGGAGCACGTTCGCGGTTCTCATCTGGACAACGCTGCTGCCGTCGACCTTCGCGGAGGCAGGCCAACCGCCCAATTTTGTTATTCTTTTCGCTGATGATATCAGCGCCTCGCACCTGGGGTGCTACGGTGCACTGAATCCCGACACCAGCCCGAACATCGATCGGCTGGCAAAAGAGGGTGTCCGTTTCGACAACATGTTCGTGACGGCGGCAACCTGCGCCCCGGCGCGCGCGGAGCTCTATACCGGATTGTTCCCTGAGCGGAACGGTGTATTCCGAAACCACCAGCCAGCAACCTCGGGAACCCGCAGTGTTGCCCATCACCTCTCTGAGCTCGGCTACCGCGTGGGCCTGGCCGGGAAAAAACATATCAGCCCGGCCAGTGTCTACCCGTTCGAATATCTGGAGGGATTCTGCGGGAAAGCCGCCGAGGCGAATCCACCGGCAGACGACTGGAGAGACGTCCGGCAGTTCATAAGCCGGGATGCGCAACAGCCGTTCTGCCTCTTCATCTGCTCGATCCATGCCCACGCTCCCTGGGACGCGGGGGACAGTTCCCGTTGGCAACTGGAAGACTTGAAGCTTCCTCCCAATCTCGCCGACACGGAGGTGACGCGGCAGTCTTATCGCGAACTGCTTGCCGAGGTGAGAATGTTTGATGACCAGGTCGGTGAGGCGGAGACGCTGCTGAAAGAACTCGAGTTGGATGAAGACACCGTCCTCATCGTGCTGGATGAAAACGGCACCGGAATGCCCGGTGGAAAGTGGTCGACATTCAACTGGGGCGTTCGATCCGGCTGCGTGATGAAGTGGCCCGAATCCTATGCGGCCAACTTTGCTACCGATGCCATCGCCCAGTACTGTGACATCCTGCCGACACTCATCGAAGCTGCCGGAGGAACGGTTCCAGGGTCACTGGACGGCAGGAGCCTCATGCCACTGATCCGGGGGAAGACATCCACGCATCGCGAATACGCCTGCTTCATGCACAACAACCGTCACAGCAGTAACGGCAAGAAAGACCCCCACATTTCCCTTAGGGCGGCGACCGATGGGCGCTACAAGCTGATCTGGAACCTGACGCCTGAAAACATGTATGCCACGAAAAACATCAACGGACTCGATTACGGCGATGTGAACAGGAATTCCAGCGCAACGAAGATGTATCAGTCATGGCTTGTGGCTGCCGAGTCTGATCCCGGGGTGAATGCCCTGCTTCGACGAATTCGATTGTATCCGGAGATCCAGTTGTTCGATCTGAAAAACGATCCGTGGGAACTCAGTAACCTCGCAGATGACCCGGAGTACCTGCCAAAGACAGAGGAGCTGAAGGCTGCCATCAACAAATGGATGAAGCAGCAGCGCGATGACGGGCACCTCGAAGGCGAAGGAATCAGGTATGCAGACATGCCGTTTGTGGACCAACCTGAATAAGCACCGGTATTGCATGGCCCCGCATACCATACCTGCCGGATTGTTCATCCCGCGCAGTCTTCGTGGTCAACGGTGTAACCTTGCCGCAGCTGCCAAGGTTCGCTAGACTCCGTGCTATGAATACGCGTCGTCAACGAGCTTACGGGAAGCGGACAACGGTGCTTCGCATGAGAGGTTTGCTTTTTATCCGCGGCCTGATCACCACATACCTGATGGTGCAGCCCATCGGCGCGGTGGCCGCTGAAGACACGAGTCGTCCGGCCCAGCCGAACGTGATCCTGATCCTGACCGACGACCTCGGCTGGCAGGACGTGAAATGTTACGACATCGATGAGCCGTCGCCAATGGAGACGCCGCACATGGATGCCCTCGCCAGGCAGGGCGTGCTGTTTCGCCAGGCCTATTCACCGGGGCCGGTCTGTGCGCCGAGTCGCGCGGCGATTCTCAGCGGAATCCACCCGGCCCGCGCCCGGCACGTTGGCGTGGGTGGCGGGAATCCGCCACAGCCCCACAACCGCACGGGCTCGCGAATGATCACTCCCTGGGACCGCGGCAGCCTGGCGACCGACCTCGTCACCGTGGCGGCGGCCCTGCAACAACAGGGTTATACGACCGGCCACTGCGGCAAATGGCATCTCAGCAAGGGATCGGGCTCGCAGCCGACTGATGTCGGGTTCGAGTGGAGCCGTGAGAACCATGGAATCCAGCGGCCCATGAAACCGCATCGCCTGACCGGTTTCGCCACCCACGACGAGAGCGACCCCTACCGACTCGACGACAAGGGCTTTCCCTTTGACCAGAACAACGAGGATGCCCTGAGCTTCCTGCGCAACAACCACCAGCAGCCGTTTTTCCTGTATTACTGCACCTTCCTTGTTCACTCCCCCATTCACACCCGCAGCCGGAACTTGCTCGACAAGTATGTCGAGAAGCTTGGTGTCGAGCTGCCGGAAAACCCCGAGGAGTGGCACCAGGGCGGCCAGACCAACCCGTTCTACTGCGCCATGGTCGAGCAGCTGGATTACTACCTCGGCCAGTTGTTCACGTATCTTGAAACCACCGCTGACCCACGCTGGCCCGGGCACACGCTCAATGAGAACACCTATATCATCCTCACCTCCGACAACGGCGGGATGGAGGGCCTGACGGACCACATCTTCACCGACAACGCCCCGCTCGACGAGGGCAAGATCCATCTCCAGGAAGGCGGCGTACGAGTACCGCTGATCATCACCGGACCCGGCATCGAGGCCGGTGTGGATTCGGACGTGATGGTCAACGGCCTGGACTTTTATCCGACAATCCTGTCGCTGGTCGGCGCCGCGAAACCGGCCGGCCAACAGTTCGACGGCTGCGATCTTTCGACCCTGCTGCTCGAAGACCCGACCGATCCGTCCCTGGTACGCGATGCGAATGACCAGGTGCGGGACACCATGGTCTGGCATTTCCCGAGCAGTGTCTGGATGGAGAGCTCGATCCGCGTCGGCGACTACAAGCTGATGCGTAACTACGACGTCGGCGGCATCAACAGCCGTTGGCGGAACACGATGGCGCCGCCGCTCGAACTCTACCGGCTCTACGACACCGAAAATGGCGAGTCCCTGCGGGTGGACATCGAGGAACGCAAGAACCTTGTTGATTCGCTTCCGGAAAAGGCGCGGGAACTCGACGATCGCCTGACCGAGATCCTCACCGGGATGCAAGCCACCTACCCGTCTTTCAATCCCCATTATGCCGGCGAACTGCCCCACAAGGACAAAGTGCCCGTGGCGCTCAGCCACGCACAACAGGGCCGGAAGTTCGAGTTGAGCTACCAGGAACGCGGCGCACGGGTTATCAGCGCCAGCCTGATTTACACCCTCAACGGCGATCATCCGCGTGCCGAATGGTTCAGCACACCGGCCGCACTGCTGCCCGGCCACAGGATCACGGCCACCCTGCCGACACACGCCACGCATTATTTCCTCAACCTTATCGATGAGAACAATTTCCTCGTCAGCTACCCGGACCTGCCGACCAAGGGACCAAGGGAAGAGGCCCGCATCGAGCCCTCGGCTACGGCACTGCAAGTCGAGTAATCTTTCCGTGATTCACCGCGCTCGCCACTCCTACCATGCATCTGCGCTTTCACCCTGCCAATCCGGTATCCTGAGTGCACATGGTTTCTGGAAAAAAACAGGTCATCGCCATGCGTGCTGGCATCCAACGTGGCTTTGTTGCTCGTTGGTCGTGAATGTTCATCCACTTCCGCCTCGCGCCGCGCCACACAGAATTCAGATGACAATGGCGGGCAGCGCCTTTAATCAGAGCTTCCTGAATGCCACGTCGGCGGGACCTTTGCTCTTATTCATGTCCTGGGCATCGCCATATTTTTGCTGGTCGATAGCAGATGGGAGCAGCCCATAATACCTCGCTCACATGCCCATGAAAATACACTGTTGGCTCATTGCTCTCCTGTCCGTGCTTGCCTCGACTTCTGGCTTTGCCGATGAGTTTTCCGAAGCTGCCGCAAAAGGTAAAAAACTGTATAACGGGGCATTTTGCGTAGTCTGCCATGGGCAGGATGGCAAAGGTGAATACCCCGAATGGGTGAGGGAAAAGAACATTGAAGGCACGAAGGATACCTGGGGGCGCAGGGCTCCTGACCTCAACGATTCGCAAGTACTGCAGGACCCTGAACGCACCGCTGTGGTGCTTCTCAAGGGGATCGAATGGGATCGCGATACGTACGAGCTTCCGATGTGGTATTGGTACAACGAGGGCCAGGATCAGGAACTGGCTGATATGGTCACGTTCTTACGCTCCGAGTTTGGCGGGTTCAGGGAATTAACGACGGCGGCACAGGTAGCCGAATGGAAAGAGAAGTATGCCAACATACCTGCGATAGAAGGAGCGGAGCCGGGCCCCGAGAACATTGTCGGCGGGATTCCCCGCGAACAGCTCGAAAAAATCAATACTGCTGCGCAGTCGGCCGACGATTCAACCCACTCGGGGGCAGCCGCAGACACGAATGCCCCACAAGAGGAGCAAGTCGCAAGTGACCGGGAGGCGATCCAGGGAGTGTGGCAGGTTACCGCGATGCGAGCCGCCGGCAATCCGGGCCCGGAATCGATCATTGCCGCGTCACGATATCATTTCGACGGGGAGACGCTGACCATCAAACTTGGGGAGTCGCGCAGCGACGATTACACGTTCACCCTGGATCCCGCAGCGAAACCCATGGCCGCTTGCGACATGACTCCCCTCGGATCGCAGGATCCAGCGGCTACGATGAAGGGCATTTACAAGGTGGAAGGAGACAGCCTCATAATCTGCCTGGGAAAACACCAGCGGCCCACCGAAATGCGCGCGGAAGAAGAGGACGGTTTTGGACAGGTCCTCATCGAGTTACAGCGTGCCAAGCCCTGAACAGCAGCCACTCGCTGGAGGCCGGAGTGTTCATCGCATGACGCCTGTTACCGTCCGGTGTGCAACCGGCCAGAGCGGTGGCGAACTCCCCCACCCTTTACCGGAATCAGAAGGCGGGATGCTGCGAGGTCTGTCCTGAGCACGCATCGCTCCTTGAGCGTTTCAGGAGGTTCCCTTCCCGAGGTAAACAGGCCGCAAAGACCACCACGGATATCCAGAAATAGCACGAGCCGTTGCCAAGTTTCTGTCAGTGCCGACGGAAAGACCCCGCCTCGGGAAAGCGTATCTCCTCCAGGGCAGGACTTTTCCCGAAAAAGTGCGCTCTTGGATTCGAGTCCCCGGTTTGAACACCTCTATGAAAAAGCCGCCGCCCTTTTACCGGACATTGCTTAGCTTTCTCCTGCTCATGGTATCCCCTGCAGCCGCCGAGCAGGCTCCGAACGTCGTGTTCATCATCGCGGATGACGCCTCGCGGCACTTCGGGCAGGCGTATCACTGCGACTGGGTCAAAACTCCGAACATCGACCGACTTGCCCGAAATGGCCTGGTTTTCGACAATTGCTATGTCGTATCCGCCAAGTGTGCCCCCTGCAGGGCCTCACTGTTGACCGGCCGCAACACTTGGCAGAACGCGGAAGCCGCAAATCACCAGAGCTCTTTCCCGGCGACCTTACCAGCTTTCGGGGAGGTATTGCGGGAGGCCGGTGTGCACACCGGGAAGACGGGCAAAGTCTGGAACCCCGGCAAGGCAACCGATGTCCACGGCAAACCGCGCGACTTCGGCCTTCCGCAGGTAGCCGTCGACAAGCACTCGACCCCGGGAATGAGCTTCGCAACTTTCCTGAATAAGAGACCTGCCGACGCGCCCTTTTTCTACTGGCACGGCAGTTACGATCCCCACCGGGGATACGATCTGGGCTCGGGACGCAAGGCCGGCAAGAAGCCCTCGGACATCGACCACGTGCCCGCCTACTGGCCGGATAACGACACCGTGCGCGATGACATGCTCGACTACGCAATCGAGGTCGAGCGCTTCGACACCCACGTCGGCGAGATCCTCGCCCATCTCGAAGAGGCCGGCCTCACCGAGAATACACTGGTGGTCGTGACATCCGACCATGGAATGCCATTCCCGCGCGTCAAGGGGCACACCTTTGACGATGCCCACCGGGTGCCGGCAGTCATGCACTGGCCAAAGGGCATCAGGAATCCGGGCCGGCGGGTCGATGCGCTGGTCAGCTTCATCGACTTTGCTCCGACCTTCCTGGAGCTTGCCGGAATCGACCCCGCGCACTGCGAGATGGAGCTCACCGGGCACAGCATCACCGATCTCCTCGAGGATGAGCCACAACGCGAGCGGCCTTTCCTCCTGATCGGGCGCGAGCGCAACGATGTCTATGCCCGGCCCGGCTCCCCGGCTGGCCTCGGTTACCCGGCTCGCGGCATCCGCTCAGGCGACTTTCTCTACATCCGCAACTTCGCCCCGGAACGCTGGCCCTGCGGAGATCCGGAACTGAGCCTCAAGGATACCGACAGCAGCCCGACCAAGGCCCTGATCGAGAAGCTGGGCCCGGGAAACCCCTACTGGGAACACGCGTTCGGGAAGCGCCCGCCGGAAATGCTCTTCAACGTACTGGCCGACCCCGATTGTGTCGACAACCTCGCCACTGACGAAGCCTTGGCTGGCACCCGCGAACGCCTGCGCAATACGATGATGGCCGAGCTTGAAAAGCAGGGCGATCCGCGCAGCCTTGGCAAGGGCGACGTGTTCGACGCCTACCCGACCGTGAAAAAGATCCCGAAGGGCTGGAGCGAGATATTGCAGGGACCCACTCCTTGAGAACACTCCTGACGCCCCACCGCCAGCGTGATATGAACGATAGAATACATCCAAGGCCCAACATGAATTTATCCCAGTTCAAACCGCTTGTTTCCGCTGCGTTCTTGCTCATCAGCCTGCTCGCAGGGCTATCCAGCCTTGCCCAGGAACCTGCGGAGCCCGGCAGCAGGCCGAACATCGTGATCATCCTGACCGATGATCTCGGCTACGGGGATGTCTCATTCCTGAACCCGGAATCGCAGGTCAAGACTCCACACATGGACGCGCTGGCTGCGACCGGTGTCTGGGCTACGGATGCGCACTCTCCCAGCACGGTGTGCAGTCCGAGCCGCTATGCTTTGCTCACAGGGCGTTACGCATGGCGTGGATCATTGCGTGCAGGACGTTTGAACCCTTGGAAAGAATCCGCCATTGAAAGCGATCGCGCCACACTACCAAAGATGCTGAAAACCAGGGGCTATGCAACGGCCTGCATCGGCAAGTGGCACCTCGGTTTCGAGTGGCCATGGAAAGGGGGCGAAAAACCACCGACTTCGGTCATCGGCACGGGCACGAGCACCGCGACCTGCGAAATGTTTGACTGGAGTAAACCGATCAAGGGCGGGCCGTTGGGGGCTGGGTTTGATTATTATTTTGGCGACGATGTGCCCAACATGCCGCCCTATGCCTTCATCGAAAATGATCGCCTGACCTGTGACCCGGTGGATATCGATCCCAAGCCGCTGAATGCGCAGGTAGTCAGGAGGGGCGGATATCTGCACGGCATCGGTCCCGGCGAAGAGGGCTGGCGACTGGAAAACGTGATGCCGGCGATCACCGGCAAGGCAGTCGACTACATCCGGGAGCGGAGCGAGAACAGCGAACCTTTCTTCCTGTTCTTCTCCACGACTTCGCCGCACACCCCGAT
>JBDQJG010000077.1:0-14021 GCA_040263955.1 Verrucomicrobiales bacterium | reverse complement strand
GTCCAGATAGTCCTGCCAGCCGATTTCCCATAGCTCGGATTCGGTGTTGATTCGATAGAAGTCGAAGTGACAGACTCGCTGCCGGCTGCCGGTATATTCATGAACCAGCGAAAATGTGGGACTCGAGACGAGTTCAGGATCGACGCCCGCCGCTTTACAGAAACCGCGAACAAAGCAGGTTTTTCCAGCCCCGAGGTCGCCGATCAGGGCGACCACACCGCTGCCTCCCATGCGCTTGTAGAGCAACGCTCCGATGCCCTGCATCTCCTCTTCGGTTCTCGCGATCACGTCCACAGCTATCGGTGTCACCAGCGCAGGCAGATGGCAAGTCCGCAGCGCGGAGTCTGCACTTGCTTCACGGCGGTGATCAATCACTCACTTAAAGTGCTCCCATCCTCCTTCACAGGCGTGCCCCTCGCCCCTTGGAGCCATTGCACCGATACGAGTGATCGGAAGCCCGTCCGGACAGCGGGCGGGTAATTGAACTGCGGAGGCGATCAACAATTCGTAATCTTCGCCATCACCCATCGCGTCCGCCACGGTGCAGCCTGCATGCAGCGGCAGGTCATCGGGATCAATGACAAAGCCGCACCCCGAAGCGTGTGCCATCCGCGGCAGATCGATACCGAGGCCGTCGCTGAGATCCATCATGGCGTTCACCCCTTGATCGCGCAGCCAACATCCCGCCTCTACCCGAGGTGTGAACGAAAGGTGTCTGCCGCTGGAAAGCGAACCGCCCAGCGCGCCGGTGACATAGAGAGTGTCTCCGCAGCGTGCCCCCGAGCGCAGGACCGCTTTGCCCGCGGGCACACTTCCGATCAGGCTGACCGAAAACATTGCCGCAGCATTGCGATCAGGAAGCCCGGCGGTGTCACCTCCGACAACCGCAATATCGAAACGTCGTGCAGCAGCAACGCAACCGCGATAAAACAAGGTGATAGAGTCGACCGAAACATTGTTCGGACAGGCCAGTGTCAACAATGCATGAGTGGGCCTTCCTCCCATCGCAGCGATATCACTGATTGCCCGATTGATCGCCTTGGCGCCGACAGCACCAGGGTCATCAGTCGGCAGATAGTGCACTCCCTCGATCACTGCATCCGTCTTGAAGAGCAGATCCTCGCCCCGACCGCCACAGGCAATAACGGCACAGTCATCGCCGGCGCCGACCCGCACGTCCTCTCTTCGGGGCCCGTCGGCCTCGAGCAGGCCCACGAGGTGCTCGACAAGGCGATCCTCGCCCAGATCGGAGAGTTGATTTTTCACTACAGTTCGATTCCTGTCGTCCACACCAACCCAAGGTTCAGCGCGTTGAAGAGCGCGTGCATGACCACCGGAACCCACAGGCATCCGGTCATCTCGTATGCCAGGCAGAGTGCCACGGCCAACAGGCAAAGAGGCAGGACCGAGGGGACATGCCCGTGGATCACCGCGAAAAAAAGACTGCTCGCCACGTTGGCGAAAATTCGCTCACCGTAGCGTTTGAAAACCCCGTAAATCAAACCTCGAAAGAAGAATTCCTCACACACAGGAGCCACAACTACCGCACTCACTGCGAACAGGATCTTCATCTTCAGGGAAGTCTCCCTGGCAATGGCTTCGACCACCGGCTGCGGCTCCATAGCTCCCCACGCCGGCTCGAAAATGACGTGATTGAACCAGGTGGTCGCGCCGGCGATAATTGCCAAGGCAGGCAGCAGGACAATAATGGCCCAGCCAAAGACTCCGGTGACACCGAAGCGCCCGAGGCCAAACGCCTCAGACAAATTGATTTTGCGCACTCCTGAGAGAAAGCCAAGCGCAATTGTTAGAAGCACACCCTGGAAAATCAGACCGGTGAGAAGGTTTTCGGGGGAAAACAGGGGTTCCTCATTTTGCCCGCCGGGCAATTCACTCGGAGCAGTAAGTTCGCCGCGACCGATCCCCAGGCTGATGAGCATCCAGCTGACGATGCCGCAAACCAAAACGAGTTCCTGCCAGCCGAAGGCGGCGCTGTAAACATTACCCCTGGCCTCCCAGCGCGCCAGCGGGTGAATAACGCGCAGCACCGCAAAAACCAGAAGCCCGATACCGATTGCCAGTGCATCGAGCAGCAGCAGGTCAAAGAGAACCTGATCTGATACCGGATCATTCATGAAGAACTCATTTACCAGGCACCCTCTTTTAAGTCTCTGAAGGCTCCGCCGAGATGACCACACACGGCACTGGCAACCAGCGACTCGATCGACTCACTGCCCTCGCTCAGGGATCGCTCCCCTGCCCGCCCGCATACCCAGGCAGCCAGGCAGCCGGCATCATAGGCAGTGCATCCGCCAGCCAGCAGTGCTGCCGCGACACCGCTTAGTACGTCGCCCATGCCGCCACTGGCCATGCCCGGACCGCCTGTCGTATTGAAAGCCAGCGGCTGACCGGATGCACCCACCACCGTACGGCCCCCTTTCAAGAGCAGGGCAAGGCGTTCACGACCTGCCACGAATTCACGCACGGTTTCGGCTCGATCTTCGATGGGATTCCCCTGCAGAATCCGCCTCATTTCGCCGGGATGCGGAGTCAACAGGCGGGCTCCGACCATGGAATCCCAAGGATTCTCACCCACCGCAGCCCGGACAGCCAGAGCGTTGAGAGCATCGGCATCAATTACCGCAGGCGCCGGCGCTTCCAGGCAAAGCCGGGAAACCTGCGCATCGTTCTCTCTTCCCAGCCCCGGCCCTATGGCCATGGCATCCGCCTCCTGCTCGAGGACCTTGTCGAGACTGGCTACCGGCGAAACCATCACCTCAGGTGCTACCATACCGACGATCTGATCATAGTCACGCTCGCGCACGAAAAGTGTCACCAGGCCAGCACCGGCACGTAATGCCGCGGATGAGGCGAGGCAGGCGGCGCCGAACATACCGCGCGAGCCGGCCACAACGGCGACCCTGCCTGCCTGGCCCTTATGCAACGCGAATGCCCGCCGTGGCAGCCTGCTACGCAGGCCAGCAGGAACAAGCACGATGCTGTCCTCCATCCCGGCGGCCTCATGGGCAACAGGAAGATCAAGGGCAGACAGCGGAATGACCACCAGGCGCCCGACGTTGTCGGTTGCGCGCCCAGCCAACAACCCTGCCTTGACTGTGCCCACGGTCACGGTGAAATCTGCCGTCACCGCATCGGCGCATACCTCACCGGTATTTCCGTCGACACCCGAGGGAATATCGATGGCGACCACGCTGGCATGTGCCTGCCGCCGCAACACCTCTATCTCCCGCGCGGCCTCGACCAAGGGACTGCGCAGCGGCCCCCGCGCGCCAATACCCACGAGCCCATCTAGGACGATAAGTGGTCCCCGCTCGCCTGCTCCAGACTGCAAAATCTCTGCCGGCCCAGAGATACTCTGAAACGCCGATCCCCCGAGTTCCGCCAACTTCTGCCCGGCCAACTCGCCGAGCTGCTCGACAGTCTGCCGAATAAGGATTCGCCAGCCGTCCCGTGCAAGGATGCGTGCTGCAACGATCGCATCGCCCGCATTGTTGCCGCCACCGAGATACAGGATCAGACGGCCCGGAGACGGAAAAAACTGGCTGACAGCTGAAGCGATGCCGGCGGCAGCGTCCTCCATGAGCCGGTCAGCCGACACCCCGGAAGAAAAACACCGCTCCTCGGCAGCTCGCATTTCCTCGCATGTAACGATCATTCTTGCATGGATGCAGTGTTTACGGTCAACCTCTCGCTCGATCACTCAGGAGATGGTGGCCCGTGCGCGATTCTCTGGCAACTACTGTGGAAGGTATCAGAGGCATTTTCTACAAAGATTCGATCAACTACGCAAGTCCCGCCCCACCAATCAATGATTTGCCATTTCGCCGGAGTTGCATTGCATTCAAAAAAACGCTCTGCAGCTTGCAAAATCCCCATTACAGATTCAAACCGTGTCCAATCCACTTCGATCCTTTGTCGCCATTCCCATCTGCGCTGATAGCGCCCCCGAAGCGTATACCTTTTTGCTGAGTCGAAGGGAGCGATTGCTGAGTGGCAGCTGGGCCAGGCGCGTGCGCTGGGCGAACCCGGAACACTATCACCTGACAGTCCACTTCCTGGGTCAGATAGAAGTGGAGGAAACTGCAGAGTGGCTGACGCAGCTGGAGCATGCCCTCAGAAACATAAAACCTTTTGAACTGACTATGAATGCACCATGTTTATTTCCACGTATTTCACGTGCAAAATTGGTGGCTTGTCCCATTGAACCGCATCCAGAATTGAAACGCCTCAGGCGCATCGTGCAGACAGTATGCTCGCCGCTTGCGGGCAATGAAGAGCAAGAATCAAAACACATCCCCTACCGGGCGCATGCCACGCTTGGCCGCATTCGCCGAACAGGAAATGGCGGAAAGGCACCAAATCTGCCTTCGTTTCCGGGTAGCGTCTCTCTTCCCGCCGGACAACTCGATATCATGGCGAGCTTTCCCTGCGAAGAGGGGGTGCGGCACGAGATCGTCCGCCGTATCGTTCTCTGAGCAAGGCACCATCAGTGGGCTCAGCCCGCAAAGTTGATGGATTTTTCCTCTTGGGGCCGCTCGTTCAGGCTGGTATGGTTTCGTGTGTTGCTGGGCGTCCGAGCGTGTTATGTTATTGCTACCGGCTGTTTCAGCGTCGCTGCCGGGCTGGCTCTCTACATGAGCATAACAAGCCTGAGGACGGGCAGCCTGATTGGTTGTGGTGAGCTGACTGGATGCCATGCCCTGCTGAGCAGTCAATGGGCGAAGATCTACCCTGGTATTCCAGTGGCTTTACCAGCGGTGGCGATCTACGCGTGGCTCGCTTGCCTGGCATGGACACAACGAGTGCAAGCCCTCGCTTGGTTTCTGACTGGCCTGGTCAGTGGCGCCGCGATCTGGTTCATCGCCCTGCAGGTGCAGGAGCACGCCTTCTGTGCGTATTGCAGCGCTACGCACGTTTTGGCACTCATCGGCATCGTCTGCCTGCTCTCAGGAGGAAAAGCGCCTGCAACTGCACTGCCAAAGCGCGCACTACACCGAGCTATGTCGGGCTTAGGGGGGATGGCTCTCGCCGGCGCACTTGCACTCTTCCAGCTTGCGCTGCCGTTCCAAGGAAATCACTCCGGCGAGGACCGACACGCAATCTCGCTGCCCGGTCCCGAGGTGCTTGTCCGACTTCCTGGCGCAGGCACGTCAACTAATACCGGCAAACAACAGGCCGTTTTCCTCTTTGACTATTGTTGCCCGCATTGCCGCACTGTCCAGGCAAGCCTTATGGGCTTGGATGAAGAACTCTCGTCGGCCGGGTTACGGGTGGCATTCCTGCCCTCGCCCTTGAATACTCAGTGCAATTCATTCCTGCTGGCCAGCCCCGGAAGTGAGTTCGAGCACGCCTGCGACTATGCCTTAACCATGCTGGGCCTGTGGCGGCGTGATCCGCAGCGCTACGCCCAGTTGCTTGAGTTTGTTCTGAGCCCCGGTCAGCTCATCGGCATCGAGGAACTTGTCACACTCGCTGAAGGTCTCCCGACGAGTGATGATCTGAGGTGGGCGCAACGCATGCTGGATGAAGGCACCGAACTTTACGGCAAAGCGGTCGAGGGCACAGGCATCAGGGCGCTGCCAATCCTCTTGTATCGCAGAGAGCCGGGGGACGTCCGTATTATACAGGGTGGAATAGATACCGATAGGCTCCGGGATTTTCTGCTTTCCGGTGATGCTCGAGATCCGTCCCCTTCGCGCTGACAAGCATCTCGATCAGTCAATTTATCTCTCGGTATGCGTATCGTTCATCTCACTCCCGGTACCGGAAACTTTCACTGCGGAAGTTGCCTTCGGGACAATGCCCTGATGAAGGCGCTTCGTGCACTGGGGCACCAGACCCTCATGGTGCCTCTTTACCTCCCGCTGGTTACAGACGATGAGCCGGCGAACCCGGAAATTGATGTCAAGGCGGGAGGTATCAACCTGTATCTTCAGCAACGCCTGCCCCTGCTGGCAGGTCTTCTGCCCCACCCGCTTCGGAGCTTCCTTGATCGTCGCTCACAGCTTCTGACAGCTTCAAAATGGGCCGGCATGACCAGTCCCCGTGATCTTGGCCGCATGACGTTGGGCAGCCTTCAGGGACAGCACGGCAATCAGCGACATGCCTGGCGGCAATTGGTCGACTGGATTGCTCGCGATCAGGACAGTCGTCCCGACATCGTTTCACTCTCCAACTCCCTGCTTTCCGGGCTCATACCGCTCATCCACGAGCGAATTGGCTGCCCGGTTATGGTATCGCTGCAGGGCGAAGACGCGTTTTTGGACAGCCTGCCGAACACTCACCGGGAGAAGTGTTGGACGACTCTCGTCCAGCTCGCGGCACAGGCGGATGCGCTGATTGCCCCGAGTCAGTACTACGCGTCCACCATGACACGCCGGTTGCGTGTGAAAGATAAAACCATGCATGTGGTTGCCAATGGCCTCGAATGGGAAAACTACCTCCCTGGGCAAAGCGGACAGCAACGAAACACTGCGACCATCGGGTATCTTGGGCGCATGATAGCGGGCAAGGGGCTCGGAAATATCATCGAGGCCTTTCTCTCACTTCATCGTAGTGCTGACATTCCCGACTTGACTCTCCACCTTGCGGGCGCCGCCACCCTCAGCGACAGGCGATACTTGCGGGGCCTTCGCAGACGCATTGCAAAAGCCGGCGCGAGCGAACGGGTGCAGTGGCTGCCAAATATTGAGTTCAAGGAGAAGGTCGATTTTTTTCATGCCATCACGGTGTTCTCGATGCCGGCGCCTTCCTCATATGGTGAAGCGTTCGGCCTTCCGGTGCTCGAGGCGATCGCGTGCGGCGCCCCGGTCGTTCAGCCGCGTCACGGCGCCTACCCTGAGATCATCGCTCAAACCGGAGGTGGATTGCTCGTCGAACCAGACGATCCTCAGGCATTGGCAATGCGCCTTCGACAGCTGATCCTCGATCCCGAGTTGCGCTCCCGAATCGCAAATCATGGGTCCGGGGTCGCGCGCAGGCTCTTCAGTGCAAAAAACTCGGCGCAAGCTTTCGAGAAGGTGGCCCAGGAATGCCTCTGCTTGAGCTAACCATGAAGCCGGCTTTGCTCAGGCTCTCGAGCGTCACAGAATTTTCTCTTGAAGCGTTTCGATGCAACCTGCCCTCAGCCGTGCAATCCTTAACCAAGCCATGGCCATACGCGGGATCTGCCTGATCAAAAACGAAGCGGACTTCATCGAACGCAGCCTGCGTCATAACGCACGCTTCTTCGACCAGATCTACGTCTTCGATAACGCCAGCACGGATGACAGCTGGCCGATCGTGCAACGACTGGCAGAGCAACTCCCGGATACAATTATTCCCTATGCCAGCGAGGATCGTGATTTCCGCGATGGTCTTCGCGCGCTTCCTTTCGAGCGCTATCGCCACGAAGCGCAACCCGGCGATTGGTGGTGCCGACTGGATGCTGATGAGGTCTACATCGACGATCCGCGGACCTTCCTTGCCAACGTGCCTTACCGACATCATGTCGTGTGGACCATACTCGTTGAGTATCACCTCACGGAGCTCGATCTACCGGGTGGGTGCGGCTATCCGCCGGACTTGATGCATCCTTTTGCAGATCTTCCTCGCCACTACCTTGCAAATGCGGCCGAACCCCGATTCTTCCGGCATCGCTCTGGTCTCGAGTGGCAGCAAACACACGCCTGGCCTCGTCATGTCGGGCTTGTTCACCCCACAAGGATCCGCGCCCGGCATTACCAATGGCGTTCGCCAAAGCAAGTTCAACTGCGCCTCGAAACGCGCAGGGAAGCCAGCCTGCGCGGATACCGAACCTTCGGCCACAGTCTGGAAAAGACATGGCAGGAGAAAGTTCGCCGACCTTCAGAACTCCATCTCGACAGAGGGAATGGGGAGATTGAAATCGATTTTGCCAGCCTGCCACGGTATCTGGAGGCGCCTTGGCATCGGCTGCTTAAAGGCTGCATGCACGGCGTCGGCATCTGGCCATGAGAATGCGTATTATTCGCGACCTTGGTATGGAATTGCCACGCTTGCGCATTGCGCGCACTGGAATTGCACTCGGGCGAAGGGCCCCATGGATCACGTGAGTTGGATTGCAGCTGAATGAGTGGCAGTAATATGGTCTGGCGAGATACAGCAGGCTCGACCGGGTCCCAGAGAAAACGCGCCCACCACGACCAAGAATCCCCCACTCCCATATGTTTTTCATCGTGACCCGCCGTGATAGTATGGCATCAGTCTACTGGTTTGAAGTGTCTTCGTGCATTCGCTTTCCGGTCTGCCACTAATCAGAATTTCTCCAGTCGTTCTTCTTATTCCATGTCTGCGGCCCAAAAATACGTTCCTCTGATTGTCCTACTGCTGTCCGGAGCTTGGCACCCGGTAGTGTCTGCCGCGTCCGCTGCAGCGCAACCGGGCGTCACTCACCCCACGGAATCGTCGAGAAACGAAACGGTGTTCCGATCGATCAAGAATCAACTGGAGGTGCTGCTGCGCGAATCCCGCCCCGCATACTGGCCCGAACCTGGGCAACGCGATTCGACCGTCAAGGGGAGAGCAGCCCTCAGCGGCCTGCTTTCCAAGTTGGACTCCGAGGGGGCATCTCTAAGCTACCTCGTGCATGCGGAATACTACCTGACAAGCATGCCACCTGCGGACGATTTCTCCCATGTCCTGTGGCGTTTTCTAAGCCATGTCGAATGGGTGGAGCGTACGCGGCCGAAGGGGCCGATCTTCGACAAACTGGTGCGACTTGCGAAGCAGATTCCTGCCAACGACTTGAACCTCTACGAATGCCGCTTTACCTTTGTGGCGCATCACCTGCATCACGGTCGGGCCAGAGAAGCCCTTGCCATTCTGCAGGAACTTGAGAAAGACGATCAACTTCCCGTTGAGTTCTCGCCAATGCTCGTGTTTCGAACCGGACTCGCTCGCGAGGGCCTCGGAGATTGGCAACACGCAGCCGAGGCGTATGCCCTGTTAACCGAAGACAGTAACCACACGGACACTCCCGCTGGCCTCTCGGCCAGTATCCGGCTCCTTTTTCTGCACCTGCGCGACCGACGGTTCAAGGAAGCTAAGTCTGTTCTGGATGGCCTTTCGCAGGCAAATACTCATACGCTTGCTCAGCTACCAGGTGGCGGCCAGTTGGCTGCCATGCTCGTATCAAAGCAATTGGGAGAACTCGACCGTGTCTGGCAAGCTGCCGATAGGTGGCGGCCTCTATTCGATTCTCTACTGGAAGAACTCGGTTTTCCCGAGGTTGCAGACAGTGGCGCCGTGCCATTGCCGGTGATCGAAAACCGGGACGCTTTTTTGAGGCGACTCGACACACTTGCTGAGAGTCCTGATCCGGAAGGATTCGCAGAAGGCCTGCGAACCGCCGCTGCAGCAGCATGCTGGGACCCGGCTTCATTCAACAATTTCATCCGCACCGTTCTCTTCGGAACGCCTGCGATTGCTCCGCGGCATACGGCGCATATCCGAAACTTTGTCATCGACGCCTGCAGCCACTTCCGTTTCGGTCGCCCGCAGGACAGGTATGCCACCGCGCTTTATCAATGTCTGGCACTGCTGCAGACGGAAAAGGACAGAGAGGCTCTCGAGGTCGCAGAAAAGGAATGTAAGGCAATGGCCCAGGCACCCGAGGATCCTCTTGGGCAAACGTTACTTCGCCTGTGGGCTGCAGCGGTCCGCCGAACTGATGGAGATGTCACCGCTGCTGGACGTGCCCTGGAGAACCTACTCGAATCATCCATCCGTGTCACGGATCGACTGGCTACCGTAGACGCGCTTGCCCGTCTTTACAGGCATATCGGCGAGCCTGAAGCCGAAGAGGGACTGCTGCAGAGAGAGCTGGCGAAACCGCTCTACAAAGGGAATCGGGAAGCACTTGATAAATTGGCTGAACGTTACAAACAAAGCAAGAGACTCAGCGAGGAAGGGCGCAGGCTCACCCGAACCACGGCCAGATGGATCCAAAATAAAGCTCCACGGTGGATTCGATTTGCGCGGCCTTTCTCGATTGAAGAAATGGCAAATCGAGAATTGATCGAGCTGATCGAGAACCCCACCCCGACGTTTTCTTTTCTGGAAGGAGCCAAACTGCGACTGCTCGCATCGAAGGATAGCAGTCTGCCGGTTGACGAGCGCGTCCGAGCTTTCCAGGGAGCGATTGAAACCATCGCAGCCAGTGCTCAGGATCTCGACTTTCTACAGAAGCTTTGTGGCGAACTGGCCGCTGACACCTCACTTACCACATTACAGCGGACGTATTTTGCGTGGTTAGCCATTGCCAATGCCGCCTATGCGGATCATAAGCCAATCATTCGAAAGCTTTTAGTATCGCCGCTGCTGGATAATCCAGGTGTTGTGATCGCCGATGCCATGGCGGGAGTGGAGCACCTGTTGTTGTGCAACCGAATGGATAAAGAGTCGCTGCAACTCACAGTCGAACGGCTATCCGAGGGAGAGGTCAGGGCCTTTGATCTGCTGGTAATTGATGTCCTGGTCACGCGTCTCCTGGATCTTGGGGCGATTGAGGAAATGCGGCACATCCAGGCTGCCGTTCCACGATGGCAGATCACCGAGGAGGCAGGACGCAATCGCGTGGAAATCAGTCTGGACATGGGACAAAAAATCAAACGTTGCCAGCGCAGGATCGAGCGTAATCGCAGGCTTGGCGACATTACCTTGACTATTTTCCCGGAGATTGGTTCAGAAAGACCGGATTTCTTTCATCGCATCGAGCCGAACGCGGGCGTTCCAAACTGGCTCACGGATGCACAGGTTCGTGAACTTCTCCTGTACAAGATCCGCCAGGGCCTGCACCACAACTGGTCGTATACAACCTGGCTGGAACTCAGCGAACAAATCCCGCATCCGACACCCGATGAGATGCTCGACCGTAAATTTGCCATCATTGCGGAGCTACTCGCCTCGTTGGATAAGGATGATGTAGAGCGAGCTGGCGTCATCAGTGACCTTGCCGGACTCTTCGATATCGACTCACCGCCGGAGCGCGAACGAGTGAAGCGTCTCATCGCACCGTATGGGAGCGACGCCCGAACTGCGCCTGCAAGCGCATTTGCCGTGGCAGCTTACAGTGCCCTGTGTGAACTGCGGGATGGTCAGGATGTTGACTGGGAAGCGGTCTTTTCGGGGATCGAGCACCCCGGTCTGGTCACCTACCGGCTGCGCCATCAACTCGAAAAGGGCATCAAAGCGCAGGATAATACACTTCTTGTCGAAACCCTGAGTGAGGTCCAGACTATCGAAAATCTCTCCGATAGCGTTCTTCTGCCGCTTGTATGCGAGGCTCACGAGATCGTGGAAGGCGTGATTCCCAGCGAGCTCGGCCTGCAACTCAAGCGCGTCAGGGATATGCTTCTGGTCTACGCGACTGCAACTGGTGACGTCAGTGCGCTCTACCAGACCCTGCATGCCACGCGGATTCTCGGTGATATCCGCACCTTGCCTAACGGCTGGTTTGAAGAATTCTCTCAGCGATGCAGGAGAGCGCGGCAGTTGATCATGTCGGAGGCGCACCTTGCCGAGCAGTTGGAGGATTGGTCAAGACTTGGAAAACTCTCCGAACAGGGGATCACCGAATACCCGACCTACTACGACTTTTACCGCTTTCATGGACTGGCAATGGCTGAACAGGGAAAGACCGAGCGTGCCATTCGCTCACTTCAGACCTACTGCAGATTTTCCAAGAACGAGTTGGAGTACCCTGCGGCTCTCGCATTACTGGAGAAACTGGAGGCTGATACGTCCCAGGGAGATTGATGCTGCCTGCCATGCGCCAAACTCAACCTCCTCGCATCGGCAGAATATAGTCAAGCCACGCAGCCTATCCTGAAACACAGCAAACATGCCGGTTCTTCGTCATTACAAGAACAGACCGGGCAGCTATGCTCGGGCGGTGATCGGACAGAGCATCGTCACGGTCAGCATTACGGGGGATGGACTGGAGCGCTTGAAAAGCGCAGGATTCGATGCGGATGGCACAGCTTTTCCGCAGTCTCTTTTCAATGAACTACTGCGACAGCGCGAAGCATTCACCCATGCCGGGGCACGAGCCGAAGCCCTCGAGAATGCAGAAAAAGAACAATACTATTTCGACTTCGATGCCGATGTTGCTGCCCAGGAACAACTGCCTCGCTGTGCGGAAACCGGCACTTTTCAAGATCTGCACCTGGTCGTCTACAGTGAACCGAACCAGAATGAAAAAATCACACAGCTTCTGGGAGAGCTTCCGAGGAAATGCCTGGTGGCGCATGTGCACCTCAACCTGCCCCTGTCACTCATCGACCACAATGCACTGCAGCAACTGATCGAGGCGCAGAAGGTGGCCAGCGACGCCCCGGTCATTCAACAACTGGCATCATGGCTGGATCAAGCGCGGAATGATCAAACCCCCTGGGAAACGCACGACATCGAGCTGTAACCATCGTGATTGCGGTGCAGACCAGTAGCGAAAGCATTCCCTTGAGCGTTGCCCACCATTTGGAACCCGAAGACCAGTGCGCACCAGGTTCATCGAGTGCGCCTGTCTCCGCTTCATTCAATGCGGCAGGATCACCCGCTGACGCGCATCGGCATGATCACATACAGGAAAGAGGAATTATTTCGAATAATACCTGGATTCATCTCATCGATCAGGTCGATGAACACTTCATCGGTATCGAGGTTGCGAAGCGGTGCCTGCAAGTAGTCCGGATTAAAAGCGATGCTTATTTTCTCTCCATCATATTTTACCGGCAGTTGCTCCTGCGCCTCTCCAATATCGGGAGAATTTGCTTCCACATCGATGTTGTCATCAGAGAAGGTCAGTTTGACGGAGTTGGACTTATCACTGGCCAGCAGTGAGATGCGAGAGACCACGCTCTGAAGAGTCTCCCGTTCAACCGTGATGCGGTGCTTGGTATCACTGGGAATAACCTGGCGGAAGTTCGGATAATTCCCCTCAATCAATTTGGAAATCAGCACTGTATCGCCGAGCTCAAAAGCAACCTGGCTACCGCCAACCAGCATCTTCACCTCGCCTTCCGATCCCAGGAGACGCTGCAATTCATTGACAGCTTTCGTCGGGACGATGATTTCGCATTCACTGCTCTCCGGGAACTCCAATGGATATTCAACCATCGCGAGGCGACGTCCGTCGGTCGCCACCATGGTCACCATGTTGTCCTTGAAACTGAAGTAGATCCCATTGAGCACATACCTTGTCTCATCGGTCGATATGGCATACGAAGTTTTCTTCAAGCCATCTTTGAGAACAGACTGATCGATCGTGAACTCGCGGGCACCGGCGAGATCAGGCAGGGAGGGAAACTCGTCATCGGCAAGTCCCAGAATTTTGAATCGGCTTTGTCCGCTTTTGATCGAAGCGACATTCTTCGAATCAACTTCAACGGAGACGTTTTCTGCCGGCAGCTCACGGATGATTGTCGCCAGACGGCGAGCCGGTAGAGTCGTCGAGCCTTTCTTTTTGACTTCCGCGGGTACCTGACCACTGACGCCGACATCGAGATCTGTGGTAGTCAACCGTAGAACTCCACTCTCCTCGGCTTCAAGGAGGACATTGGAAAGGATCGGCAGGGTGGTTCGCGCCGATACAACTGACTGGACCTGCTGCAGGCCATCGAGGAAGGCTTCCTTGGCAATCTGAAATTTCATAAGGACCGAATAATATCCTTTTAATAGCGACTCTCAACGACTATGGCAACTGAGAATCGCATCCACAACCCACGAAACCACAATCGCTGGGACCACAAGGCCTGCAACATCCCCACCACTTGGGATTCCATACAGGCCGACGCACCTCGTGCATGGGAATCAGTGGCTTGCTCTCATGCCCCTAACCGCTTGCTCTCATGCCCCTAACCGATCCAGTTCCGAGCGAATTCGATTACAGCGATGTCGGAAATCCTCTTCCTCGCGGAGTTTTGACTCGATCGATCGACAGGCATGGATGACCGTGCCGTGATCACGTCCGCCAAAGCTCCGCC
>JBDQJG010000076.1:0-14026 GCA_040263955.1 Verrucomicrobiales bacterium | reverse complement strand
TTCAACTGGATCCGCTACAGCAGAAAGACCTTCACGGATTTCATCCTCAAGCTGGAATGGCGCGTCGCCCCCGACGGCAACTCCGGGGTCTTCCTGCGGGCCAGGGAGAACGGCCCGCCATGGACTACGGGCGTGGAAGTGCAGATTTCCAATGCCCCGCGGGACGCAAGCCACTGCACCGGCTCCCTCTACGGCCTGGCCGCGGTCGAGCCGCGACCCGACGAGCGCGCAGAAATCTGGCACAGCTACGAGATCCACTGTATCGGTAAGCGCTACAAGGTTATTGCCGACGGGGTCACCTGCGTCGATTCCAACGACCGGCACACCGCCCTGATGGCCCGCCCACTGGAAGGCTACATAGGCCTGCAGGACGCCCACCAGAAAGCCCCCAGCTTTATCGAATACCGCAATATCCGTATCAAGGAACACAACCAATGAAAACCACAACCTCTCTCACCCTCCTGAGCCTGCTGGCAATCGCCAGCGTCTCAGCGGCCCCCAAGCAAGGAAACAGTTGGCAGATCGACAGCGCCCAGCAGTGGCAGGACACGGCAGCGCAGATCGACGGCCTGACAACCGACGACGGCGTGCTCGCACCCACCGACAAACAGGGCACTTACCGCAGCAAGCTGCAGCGTTTCACGGAAAAGCGCTCGGCTCACGCCATGACGCTCAAGGCATCACCAAGATGGGACAACTGGGAGCCTACAAAACCCAAGGTGACACCTCCCACCCTGGGTGATGCCCCGATTTTCCTTGCCAGAGGCCCCGGAGACTACTGGATTTTCGGCCGCAACAAGGCGCCGAAGAATGCGAAATTCAAACCGCAGCCGGCAACTGTGGAGGGCTTCGACGTGCCGTTGGTCACCACGCCGTATCCCCGGCTTTTCGATGCGCCCGGAGGCCTGAAAAAAAGTGCCGGAGGCTACCACGCCTGGCAGAGCCGCGACATGGTCAACTGGGTGCACCACGGCTCGGTCACCGCAAGGCACGCCGGGTGGTCGACGACCGCAGAGTTCGTCGATGGCAAGGCCTACATCTACTACGACTTTCCCAATGACCAGGACCCGCATCTCTACATCGACGACGACCTGACCGACGGCAAGCCGGGCAAGGATGTGGGGCTGGCGTTCAAGGATCCCTCCGATGGCTCCGACTGTGCCATCATCCGTGACCTCGACGGCAGGTTTCACCTGATCTACGAGGACCACAGCCCGATCCACGCCGGCAAGCATTCCTGGGATTCCCCGCTCGCCGGACATGCTGTCAGTGACGACGGCCTGGGCAACTTCGAGATCCTCGCACCTGCCGTGGACTACCGCACCAAACCAACCGGTATTTTCAAAACCTATCCGCACCCGCACTGGCACGCGGAAGACCCGCAGAATTTCCCCGCCAAGCCGGGAACCGACCGAGCCTTCGCCAAATTCGAGGTGCACGAACCCGAGCAGGATGCCTACGGGGACTGGGCAGCCATCGCCATCGGCGGGCAGTATTACCTGGCCGGCGATTTCCACCCCGCCCATAAAACCATCCGCATCGCGCTGCTGACCTCCCCGAGCCTCGACCAGCCCTTCGAGTTCATCGGTGAACTCGGCAGCGGTCACCCGGACCCGGACCTCGGCTTCGCCGAGGGCCAGTTCTACCTGATCAACCAGACCAAGCACGACTACGTCAGCCCGGGCCCGTGGGTGGAGAAGGTGGAGGCGCGTGTCGGTGTGGACACCAGCAACGACGGCAAGGCCGACACCTGGAGCGACTGGCAAGAACTTAAAGAAGGCTACGACCACATCGAGGGCTTCGCCAAGCAGATCGCGCGCATTCCCGCGTCGATGAACTTAAGCCAGCTGCCGGCAGGCTTCGGCTTCTGCTTCGAGCTGCGCCTGCAGGACACCACGGAGAACGCGTCCAAGCCGAGAATCGAGAGCATGGAGATGCAATTCCAGTAGCCAGCACCGCCCACCTCTCATGAATACCCGTCTCCTTACAACTGCCCTGTGCGCCACGCTGGCGCTACTCGCCTGCAGCCCGGCCGCGGCCGCAAGCCGCCCTAACATCGTCTTCATCCTGTGCGACGACCTCGGCTACGGCGACGTGCAATGCCTGAATCCGGAAAATGGCAAGATCAAGACGCCGCACATCGACCAAGTCGCCAGCGAGGGCATGACGTTCACCGATGCCCATTCCGGCTCCGCGGTTTGCACACCTACACGCTACGGCCTGTTGACCGGACGCTACAGCTGGCGCACGCGCCTGCAGAACGGTGTCGCGACTGGCTTTCGTCCCTGCCTGATCGCGCCCGACCGGATGACAGTGGCCGGACTGCTCAAGAAACAGGGCTACGCCACCGCCATCATCGGCAAGTGGCACCTGGATTTCCAGTACCAGGATCCCGAGACCGGGGAGATCCTGCCGAAGAAGGGCCGTGCCCCGATCGGCGCCACCATTCCTGACGGTCCGGTGCATCGCGGTTTCGACTATTTTCACGGCAACCATCATGCCGGACACATGGACACCATCATCGAGAACGACAAGGTGATCGAACGCCTCGACGAGATCCACAACCTGCCGCGCCTGACCGAGAAGTCGGTGACCTATATCGCCCAACGCGCCGAAACACCCGAGCAGCCGTTTTTCCTCTACGTTCCGCTCGGGTCACCGCATACCCCGATCGTTCCCACCGAGGAATGGCAGGGCAAAAGCGGACTCGGGGCCTACGGTGACTTCGTCATGCAGACCGACGCCACCGTCGGCGCCATCAGCGCCGCGCTCGAGCAGCACGGCTTTGCCGACAACACCCTGCTGATCTTCAGCAGCGACAACGGTTGCTCGAAGGCTGCCAACATACCCGGACTGCGCAAGCAGGGCCACCACGTCAGCGCCCACTACCGCGGCTCCAAGGCCGACACCTGGGAAGGCGGTCACCGTGTGCCGTTCCTGGTGCGCTGGCCGGGACAGGTCGAGGCGGGCTCGCGCTGCGACCAGCTGATCACCCTGGTGGACTTCTTCGCGACTGTTGCCGAGATCACCGGGGAGAAAGCCCCGGCCATGGCCGAGGACAGCGTCAGCTTCCTGCCGGCACTCTCCGGGGAGCCGATCGTGTCCACCCGCAAAGGCGTGATCCATCACTCGGTGTCCGGCCACTTCGCCTACCGGCAGGGAAAATGGAAGCTGATCCTGGCCCGGGGCTCGGGCGGCTGGAGCTCGCCGACCGAACGCGAGGTGAAAAGTGATGCCCCGGATGCGCAGCTCTATGATATGGAGAGCGACCCGGGCGAGCAGACCAACCTTTACCTCTCCCACCCCGAGGTCGCAGAGCGGTTACTTGCCGACCTGACTGCCGACGTCAAGCGCGGCCGCAGCACAGATGGCCCGCAGGCCCGCAATGACGTGGACAAGATCGTCCTGTGGAAAACCAGGCGCCCGGCGCGCTGAAACCATCGCACGCAATAAAGAATTGGGCATGAGCCACAGCATAAGACTTAATTCTTTACGAAATCGATGTTTTTTATTGTGCTTATCAGGCGTTTCCGGGCTTCTCGGGTGGCTTAGCAGTGCCCCTGGCCAGAATGATCACGTCCCCCTATCTCCGACACCAAGCGAGATCGAAGGCCCATTTTACCCTGCACAATCGGGTGAAGATCAGGATTCCGACCTGACCCGGATAGAGGGCCGCTCAGAACCTGCACAGGGAACAGTCATCACTGTCCAGGGTCGCGTGCGCACTACCAACGGCCAACCACTCGAACACGTTCGGGTGGAACTCTGGCATGCCAGCGCAAAAGGCAACTACAACCATCCGCGCGATACCGGGGCCGGGCAGGCGGACCCGAATTTCCAGGGGCATGCCGTTGTCACCAGTGACGAGAACGGGAAGTTCCAGATCAAAACCATCATGCCCGGGAGTTACTCGGCTGGCAGAGGCTGGATACGCCCTCCGCACGTTCACTTCAGGATTTCGAGAGCGGGCTACGAGAGCCTGAGCACCCAGATGTATTTCGAGGGCCATCCGCTCAATCAAGGTGACCGACTCCTGCAGCGAAAATCTCCCGAGCAGCGCGCACGTATGATGGCCAACCGCATCGAGCAGGATACTACGACCTACGTGTACGACCTCGTACTTCTGCCGAAAACGCCTTGAATACGAATCCCGGGCAGACCGCATCGAAAAAAACGACAAAAAAATATTTTTGTTGAACGGATTCTCTGCGCAGGTGGTCTATCTTATCAGTAACATCAATTTTATCTGTTACTTGCTTTTGTTTGTTGTGTTCTAAAGAAGCCGGCGCACCCGAGGAAGGGAGCGCCGGTTTTTTTGTTTTGTCTCGAAGCCGCTCCGATCAAAGCTCGCCGGCGAGAAATCGAGCGGTCTCGCCGACTGCACTCTCAACGACCTGCTCGGGTGTGCCCTCAGCGACAATCATGCCACCGTGCACACCCCCTCCCGGACCCACGTCAATAATCCAGTCCGCGCACTTGATGACATCCAGGTTGTGCTCGATCACCACCAGGGTATTGCCGGCATCACGCAGGCGATAAAGAACGCGCAGCAGCACCTCGATATCAGCGAAGTGCAAGCCGGTGGTCGGCTCATCAAGGAGATAGAGCGTGCGGCCGCTGGCCTTCTTGCCAAGTTCAGCAGCCAGCTTGACCCGCTGGGCTTCGCCACCCGAGAGCGTGGTGGCCGACTGCCCGAGACGCAGGTAGCCCAAACCGACCTCACGCAGCATCTCCAACCTGCTGTAGACATCCGGAATCCTGCGAAAGAATCGCGCCGCCTCCTCCACCGTCATTTCCAGCACCTCGGCGATGTTCCTACCCTTGAAGGTGATCTCGAGAGTCTCCTGGTTGTAGCGTCGGCCGCGACATTCCTCGCAGGTAACGTAGACATCGCTCAGGAAATGCATGTCGATCTTGATCAGCCCGTCACCCTTGCAGGCCTCGCACCGACCACCGGCAACATTGAAGCTGAAGCGCCCCTTGTTGTAGCCGCGCACCTTCGATGCCGGCAAGGTAGCAAATAGATCGCGAATCGGATCAAAGACTTTCACGTAGGTCGCCGGGTTGGAGCGCGGGCTGCGTCCGATCGGGCTCTGGTCGATGACAATTGCCTTATCGAAAGCATTCAATCCCGAGACACCGGCATGCGCAGCCGGCTCATCCTTGGCCTGGTAGAATTTCCGGAAAACCGCCCGGCGCAGCGTGGTGTCGACCAGCGTCGACTTGCCGGAGCCGGATACTCCGGTCACACAGGTCAGGCAGCCGACCGGGAAACTTGCCGTGACCTCGCGCAGGTTGTTGCCGCATGCCCGGTGCACGGTAAACCAGCCCGGTTCCAGCAATTCCTCGCCGGGAGGTTCCTCGCCGATACCACCCAAAGGCATCGGAGGCGGAGTCATTCGCAACTTCGGCCTGAGGATGGCATGCGTCCCGCACAGAAACCTGCCAGTGGGAGAATGTGGATCGGCGGCGATCTCGGCGGGCGTTCCCTGTGCGACGACCTTGCCCCCGAGTTCACCTGCTCCCGGGCCGAGGTCGACAATGTGATCAGCGGCACGGATGATGTCGGCATCGTGCTCGACCACCACCACGGTATTACCGAGATCGCGCAGCCGCTCGAGCGTGCCGATGAGGCGCTGGTTGTCGCGCTGGTGCAACCCGATGCTTGGCTCATCCAGAACGTAGAGCACCCCGGTAAGCCCGCCGCCAATCTGCGTGGCCAGACGGATACGCTGCGCCTCCCCTCCGCTCAAGGTACTGCTGCCACGGCTCAGAGTCAGGTAGCCAAGCCCCACTTCATCGAGAAACGAAAGGCGCTTGGTAATCTCCGCGACCACCTCCTGGCAGAAAGCCCATTGCCGGTCACTGAGCTGCAGGCCCCGAATCCACGCCAGGGCCTGCTCGACACTCTGATCACAGAGATCGAAAATACCCAGCTCACCAGCGACCTCTCCCTGCGAATCGATGGTAATGGCGAGAATCTCCGGCCGGAGTCGCCGCCCCTGGCAACACTTGCACGGCCGCGGAGCCATGAAGCGACGAACATTGCGACGGGTCGTCTCCGAACGACTCGTCTCCAGCAGGCGCTGCGCCGAGTCGGCAAGGCCCTCGAATACCTTGCCGCCGATCTTGTTTCCGTCCGTGCCGTGGATCAGTGCCTTCTTGAAGGCAGTGGACAGCGTGGCGATAGGAGCATCAAGATCCTCACCGAGGCCACGCGCTAACGCCACGATCGCGTTGAGGTGGTAGCCCTTGCGCATTTTGCTGCCCGTCCACCATGTCTTGACGCCCCCCTCATTGATCGATTTCGAGGGATCGGGAACGAATAGCGCCGGATCGGGAACCAATACCGTGCCAAGCCCGTGACATTCGGGACATGCCCCGAGGTGGGAATTGAAACTGAAATGCCGAGGTGTCAGCTCCGGCAGCGTGAACCCGGTGCGCGGATTGATAAACCTGGTATGAAAGGGCTCCTCGCGATACTGATCTTCGCCAGGTTCCTGCACGAGATAGAGCAACTCACCTCCGCCGACCCGCAGAGCCGTCTCAATGGAATCCATCAACCTCGAGTCGATCCCCTCCTTGACCACCAGGCGATCAACAACCAGCTCGATGGTCACCGCTCGATCACGCGGAATACCCGGTGCCGCGTCGATGTCACAAATTTCCCCGTCGATGCGCACCCGAACGAAGCCCTGCCGCTGGACTTTTTCCAGCACCGACCGATGGTCACCCACCACTGCCTTGACCAACGGCGCCAGAACAATCAGGCGGCTGCTCTCCGGCAGTGCCTGCGCAAATGCGGCAAGGTCACCAGGCGTACGCTTGTGTACCACCTCACCGGTTTCCGGGTCATGGGGTGTCCCGACGGCGGCATAAAGAATTCTCAGGTAATCGTAGATCTCCGTGGAGGTCGCCACCGTGGACCTCGGGTTGGGCGCTGAACTACGCTGCTCGATGGCAATCGCCGGCGACAGGCCCTCGATGAAGTCGACATCCGGCTTTTCCAGGCGGTCGAGAAACTGCCGTGCATAAGCCGAAAGGCTTTCGACATAGCGACGCTGCCCCTCGGCATACAGCGTATGGAAAGCCAGCGACGACTTACCGGAACCGGACACGCCGGTCATGACAACAAGCCGATTGCGTGGGATCTCCAGATCGATGTCACGCAGGTTGTGCTGGCGGGCACCGCGTATCTGGATGGAGTCAAGCATACGAAAAATCAATTGAAGAGAACCGGCAATATCCCGCGAAGCAGCCCCTACGCAAAGCCGCAAATTCCGCGACATGCAACACCACTCCTGTCGGCGGATGCCTGGATACTGTTTGCCAGATCCGTTCGCCTAACCCCCTGCCTGCCCGTGTCGGCCCTTATCAAAACCCCGCATGCGCACCGGCACGCCACTGCAGGGGCATGACCACGCGCGTCGCAAAAACGGCAAAAAAAACCGTTTCTCTCAGAAAGATCGCAACTTCTCGGGCTCCGAAGCGCTTTACTCCATGAAGGGAACACGCTTTGGTTCCCTTCGGATTCTCTTTCATGCAGTCCAGCCATTCCAGCCAGCTTGAGGAGCAGCAAGCGACCGATGCCCTCAATAAAGAGAGTATCGCGCTCATGGAGCAGATCAAACAAGGTGATGAGATGGCGTTCGAGCGCCTCGTCGAACTGCACCAGCACGCAGTGATCGGCACCGTGGCAAAGATGCTATGCAATCACGCGGACGCACACGACATCGCCCAACAGGTGTTTCTCCGGGTTTGGAAATCCGCCGCCCGTTACCGTCCGGAAGCGAAATTCACCACGTGGCTTTTCACTATCACGCGCAATCTCGTCTTCAATGAAATGCGACGCCGGAAACGACACCCGCAAACATCGCTGGAGGAAACCGAAGAAGAATACCACATCGGCATCCCCGACGACGAGCACCGCCGACCCGATGCGGAAAACCTCCAGGCTGAACTCGAGAAAGTCATTGATGATGCCATCGCATCACTGCCGGAAAAGCAGCGTATGGCTGTCATTCTCCGGCGCTACGAGGACCTCGCCTATGAGGAGATTGGTGAAGTTCTCAAGCTCACCGTGCCCGCCGTCAAAAGCTTGCTGTTTCGCGCACGGACGCAGTTGCGGGAGAAGCTTGAACCCTACCTCGGCACAACAGCGGACTGATCCGGCCTGCCGATGCAATAGAGTGCCGCCGCGCTGCGCAGGATCAACAAATCACCGACCACTGCGGGCGAAGCACCGCAGGCATGGGACGCATCCCGGTCGAGTTGATTGCACGCAACAATATCGAGACGCTCGCCAGACGTGCGAATCACCGTCGTCTGCCCGCGCTCATTGAGGACATACAAATGGCCGCCGGCAACAACTGGCGATGCTGAGTAACTGCCCGCCAGCCGTTCCCGCCACAGAGTCTCTCCGTCATGAAGCCGCACGCACGAGAGGATTCCACCATCATCAACCATGAAAATCTTTTCCCCGACGAGTATCGGACTGCTGCGATTGGGAACATTTTTCAGCCTTGTCCAAAGCACAGCACCATCACCCACTTCACCCCGCGCTCCACGAATTCGAAGCGCGTGCAACTGGGCCTTTCCGAAGCCGGTATTCAGGAAAGCCACCCCGTCCCGATGAACCGGACGCGAACTGCCCGAGTGCCCGACGGCGTGAAACCGACGCCAGAGTTCTGCTCCACTCGCGGGATCATAGCCGAACCAGCACTTCGAAGCATTGCAGACGAGCACACTGCCGGATTTGTCCTCCACGATGAGCGGCGTGCTGAATGCCTTGCGAAAATCGCCACCACCGATCGGCTCACCGTCTGGACCTATGTCATTCCACGGTGTCGAGCGCTCGGCTATCCAGACCTGCTCGCCCGTATGCTTGTTGAGCCCCGCGATATACTGCCGGTCGGCCCCATCGAAAGACAGGATAAGAAAATCCTGCCACAGCACCGGCGAAGATCCCGGCCCCCTCCAGTGCTTGCAGGAGAGGTCACGCCGGCGCCAGACGATCTGATGTGTCCGGGTCTGATAACAGGCTGTTCCATAGCTTCCGAAGTGCACGAAGACCCGTCCAGGCTCCGCAACACAGGATGGCGCGGCGTAGTTATTGAGATCGTTTCCAAGCGGATCCGGGTCGGCATTCTCGAACAACACCTCATCGAGCAGGACAGCACCGCTGGCCACGTCGACCACGACCACCCCCTGCCTGCGGCCGTCGGCGCTCGCCGTGGTAAGCCATACTTCCCCATCGACCACGATCGGCGAGGAATGCCCCCTGCCCCATACCGGCACCCGCCAGGCAACATTGCGACCGGAAGAGCCATCCCATAGCACTGGTGGAGAACACTCCTGCGGGGCATGACCATCCCCATTCGGACCACGCCAGTCCGACCACGATTGCGCCGCCAGACAGAACGATGACGACAGGACCAAAAACATCCCAAGGATTACCCGAAGCCCGCCTGTCAAACACCGAGCGCACTTCTCGCTGAATGCAGTCATGGATTCACCCGGGAACGCGGGGGAATCACCAGCGTCAGCCACCCCGCGAGAAGCAACAATCCACCCACCGGAGTCACCGCGCCGAAAGCTGTGATTCCTGTCAAACAAAGCAGATAAAGGCTGCATCCGAATACCAGCGCGCCAACACCGAACAGGATCCCCGCCACCCGGCGTATTCGGCCACGATCCACGGCCAGCGCCACGCTCAGACAGGCCACTGCGTGAATCAGCAGGTAACGTGTCCCCGTCTGCCAAGCGTCGATCCGCCCGGCCTCCTCCAGCCGGGACTCAAGACCATGGCCTCCGAGCGCTCCCAGCCCCACCCCGACAAAACCACACACCGCAGCCAGGCAGATCAAACCTCGACCGGATCCCCGCACGTTTTCAGGCATCCTCCCCGTCCTCCAACAAGGGTGCCTCCCCGGCAAGCAGGCGCTCGACGATCGCACTGGCCTCCTCCTCCCGCATATTCAGGATTTCCACATCGCGGCCATTCAGATCCGCACCGGCCTGACGAAACAGACCCTTGACCGCACGTGGAAAACACGCCGCCACCCGCAGCCGGCAACTTCCAGACGCCAGTTCGCGCAGGGCAGGATCTTGCCGGGCCGCCATCTCGCACAGATCGGCGACCGCCCGGAACGGTTGTCCACTCCGACAGAGTCCATCGAGAACACTCTGCTTGGTCTCCTGCGGCACGACCTGCGCCCAGGCGCAACGGCAATACAGTATTTCCGTGGGCCCGGCGGTATCTTCAGAGGACATCAATTAATCGTAGAATGCCCGTCGGCGTTGTAGAGTCACCCGCAGCCATCCCGGCACAGCGGCCTCTAGTGGAGAAAATGTCGGTAGCCGGTAAACACCATGGCCATGTCGCGCTCATCCGCCGCGGCGATCACTTCGTCATCCCGCATCGAGCCTCCTGGCTGGATAGCCGCACTGGCTCCGGCATCCGATGCGGCAAGCAGTCCGTCGGGAAAAGGAAACATCGCATCGGAGGCGACCACCGATCCATTGAGATCAAGACCCGCTTCCTGCGCTTTCCACACCGCGATGCGGCACGAATCCACACGCGACATCTGTCCGGCCCCGATAGCCAGGGTGCGGTCTTCGGCGGCAAACAGGACAGCATTGGATTTCACATGCTTGACTACTTTCATTCCGAAACGCATGGCATTGAGTTCGCTCTCGCTCGGTGGACGCCTCGTCTTGACTTTCTCTTCCAGCTTTCCAAGTCCGCGGACTTGCGAGTCATGATCCATTACGAGCAAGCCACCCGGAGCGCTCCGTAAAACCGGATCATCGCGGACATCCTTGTATGCTTCGCGCATCTGGACGATGCGCTTCTTTTTCTTCTGCAGCAGCGCGCGCGCGTCGGCATCGAAATCCGGCGCAATGATGATATCCGTGAAGATCTCGCAGATCACCCGTGCCAGCGCGATATCCAGTGGCCGGTTGCAGATGATAACACCGCCGAATGGCGCCTGCTTGTCGGTCTCGAACGCCTTGTCCCACGCCTCGCGAAGGCTGTCTTTCGAGCTTCCCACGCCACAAGGATTGGTGTGCTTGAGTATCGCCACAGTCGGCAGTGTGAACTCGAGTATGAGCCCGGCTGCCGCCTCGATATCGAGTATGTTGGTGTAGGAAAATTCCTTGCCCTGAAGCTTGGTGAAATAATCGGAGAAGTTGCCATACAGCGCGGCCTCTTGGTGCGGGTTCTCGCCGTAGCGCAATTCCGTATCCAGGGGGAGGTTCATGGAAAAAACCTTGCCGGTAACCTGCTCCTCATTGAGAAAAGTCGAGATTGCCCGGTCGTAGGCGGCCGTGCGCTGGAACGCCTTGATGGCAAGACGCTCACGGGTGGCACGCTCGGTGGCACGCTCGTCGCTCTTCTCGAGCTCATTCGCCACCACGTCGTAATCAGCCGGATCTACCACCACGGTGACTGCATCGTAATTTTTCGCCGCCGCACGAATCATGGTCGGTCCGCCAACATCGATCTGCTCGATGGCGTCCGCCAGCGTCACGCCATCACGGGCGATGGTTTCTTCGAACGGATAGAGATTGACTACCACCAAATCAATCGCCGGGACCATATGCTTCCTGGCGTCGGCCACGTCTCCGGAATTTCCACGACGATGAAGAATACCGCCATGAATCTTCGGATGGAGCGTTTTCACCCGGCCGCCGAACAGCTCGGGAGACTCGGTATACTCGGAAACATCGACCACCGGCACCCCTGCGTCCCGCAGCGCCTGAGCCGAGCCGCCCGTGGATAGAATGCGGATGCCGATCTTGTCGAGCCGCCGAGCGAACTCCACAAGCCCGGTCTTGTCTGATACAGAGAGAAGTGCCTGCTCAATTGCCATGATAATAAACGGTATACCGGGCCTGCGATAGCTTATCCGGTGGTCGGCTAAATACCGCTTTCCATTGCACGTTCAAGGAAAAACCCGAGCAGACTTTTTCACTGTGACTACCGCTTTCTGGCTTCAAAGGAAATAATTGATCGAATTGGAAATGCTCTCTAAGTTCTCATCCCGCAGCTGTGAACCAACGCTCTACTCTGGACAAAAACAGTCGCCCAAAAGTCATGAATCCAACACTGCCACATGACGCACCGCCGAGAACAGGCCCAACCGGATCGCTCGTTCGTGACATCTTTGTCACTGGCAGATGGTGCCCGGATGAACTGCGTGAGCTCATCGCGGCACGCTCCGAAAAAAACAGGCGACCCACCCACCTTTTCCTGGGCAAGCGGGAGGCCAAACTGCTTGAGCAATACCTTCAGGAGAATCAAAGGACCGAGGAAAAAATCGAACTTGATGGCCTCGACTACATGGGACTGACCATTGTTCCGCACGACTCCGAATCGCTGCTGCGATTAGCGGGCGATCTCTACATGGGACACCTTGCACGCACCAGTAGACACCGCGAACCCATCGAAACCTCGACGTCCTGGTGGCGCCTGGGAGGTTGATCCGCACTCCAACTCTTGTCTCCTCACACCGCCGGCACTCAGTTTCCCTGTGCCGCCGTCCCGTGCCGCTCGAGGGCCCGGGTCACGGCCGGCCAATTCAAACCTGCTGTCACGTGGTGGACATCCACCCCGAGGGCACCCACCTCATCGATGTTTCGCTCTTCATCATCGAAAAACAGCATTTCTTCAAAGCGCAGCCCCCCGCATCTCTCCTGCAGCGCACAGAAATGGCCTACCTTGCTCCCCGGGTAAATTTCCTCATGATCGAACCGCCCGGCGATCCCCAGTAACTCCATCAAGGTCCGAGCATCGGAAGGGGCACTGGTGCGCGAAGCCACGGCCAGAGGCACCGCATGCTGACGAAAGAAATCGAGGATTTCCAGAACGTCCCCATACAACCGCATCACCGCTCCGCTCTGATCACGGACGCATCCATCCTCACCGCTCACAAAGGGCGGGGATACGCAATCGACCCACCTGCCACCACAATCCCACAAAGTAAAATCGAGGTCCAGGACGACAAGCTTCGGGAAACGCGCTGCCTTGATCACTTTCGATCATCTGCTCTATCTTGGAATCGGTCAACGGCAGGCGGCATCACGGCCTGAAACGCCAGATAATCTTTCATGCCATCCGGCTCATTCTCCGCTACGCTCAACAACTCCCCGGCATGACCAGAGACTCGCGTGACTTGACAACGATGCCCGACGCCCCGGGAAGACCGCCGCACAGGCTGCGTGCCTGCATGCAGATTGCAGGTCCGCTCTGTGGCCTGTTGGCCGGAACCATAGCAGCCATCACAGGAGGACTCCCCGCAGATGCCGCGATCACCCTGGGCGTAGCCGTCTGGACCACCCTGTGGTGGATTTTCGAGGCCGTACCCATTCCGATCAGCTCGCTCATCCCGCTGACCATGCTGCCGCTGCTCGGTGTGATCGATTCCGGACACGTTGCCGCCGCGTATGGCAACAAGCTCGTCCTGCTTTTGCTTGGTGGGTTTCTTCTTTCCAAGGCCATGGAGAAAAGCGGCGCCCACCGACGCATTGCCCTCGCCATGGTCAACGCCTGCGGAGGTGGTGGCGGCCGCAGACTGCTACTGGGATTCATGCTCGCAAGCGCACTACTGAGCATGTGGATTTCCAACACTGCTACCTGCCTGATGATGCTGCCGATGGCGGTGGCAGTGATGCAGAATGCTGCTGACACAAAACTCCGCATCCCGCTGCTCCTTGGTATCGCCTACGCCGCCAATGTCGGTGGTATCGGCACACCGATAGGCACACCGCCCAATGCCGTAATGATCGCCGCCTATCGTGACCTCGGCTATGCCGAAATCGGCTTCGCCCAGTGGATGCGTTCAGGTGTTCCGGTGACCCTGCTCATGGTGTTCCTGATCTGGCTCTGGCTGGGTCGCAATCTGCGGGGCAAATCAACAATCCCGCTGCCTGTCCCCGGCAACTGGCGCAGGGAAGAGGCCCTGACACTTGGTGTTTTCCTGCTGACTGCAATCGCCTGGATGACCCGCTCTGAGCCTTTCGG
>JBDQJG010000075.1:0-14038 GCA_040263955.1 Verrucomicrobiales bacterium | reverse complement strand
TCGATGCAGTGGGCGGAGTCTGCCCGAGTTGTGGCGGCCCGGTCGGGCAGACGCCCGGATACGTCGCGCTGCGCTGCGTCAAACACACCTGTCCCGCGCAGGCGATCACGCGAAACCGCCACTTTTCCAGCAGGAAGGAGCTCGATCTCGAGGGACTCGGCGAAGCTGTGGCGATCAAGCTCGTTGAGACCGGTCTTGCCACCTCGCCGATCGATCTCTTCGATGCGGACACCATCAACATCGATCGCCTGGCCGACCTGTTGCTCGATCCCGCCCAGCTGCAATCGGGTGAGGCATCCAAACCCCGCCGCTTCGGCGAAAAAAAGGCCCGACTGCTGCTTGGCAGCCTCGAGCGAGCCGGCTCGCAGCAGCCGCTGCACCGCTGGATTTTCGGGCTCGGCATTCCCAATATCGGTGAGTCGGCGGCACGGGAACTCGCCCGCCTGCACCGGACACTCGCCGAGCTCGCTTGTTCTCCCGTCCTCGAACAGATCGTGAAACTTGCAAAGCTCGCCGAGGAGCAACGCGAGGTCTCGCCGCGCAACCGCGCCCGGCCGCCAGCGGATGACGCCGACAAGCAAGCCCGCGCGCTACGCTACGAGCAACTCAGGGCAGAGATGGAGGCCCTCGAGGCGGAAGTCGGCCACTTTCAGGTCAGTGCCGACGTCGGCCCGGTGGCCGCGCGCAGCATCCTCGATCACTTCGCCGCGGAAGCCGGTCGCGCCGAGCTCGCCCGCATGGCGGAACTCGGCCTGGAGCCACGGTCGACGAACTTCAACCCGACCCGCGAGCAGCCCAGCGGTGAAGCCGGTGGTGGCGCCGCACTGGTCGGCACCACGTGGGTGATCACCGGCACGCTCTCGCAACCGCGCGAACACTTCAAGGCACGCATCGAGTCCGCAGGCGGCAAGGTCTCCGGATCCGTCAGCAGCAATACCGACTACCTGCTGGCCGGAGAGAAGGCCGGCTCGAAACTGGCCAAGGCGGAGTCACTGGGTGTGACCGTGCTCGATGAGCCCTCCTTCGAGGCACTGCTGGCCAACAGCCCCCCTTCCTCCAAGGAGGACGCAAGCCTCACAAGCGACAAGGGTTCCGATCCTCTTCCCACGCAGGTGGATCTTCTCTGATCCGGTCTTAGCCTGCGGCACCTGGGCAGCAGCATCCCCTCCTCCGGCCAGGCTCTGTCCAGTCTCTCTTGCCTATCGAAGAGAGATATAGATCGAGAGAACCATAACAATCAACAGGATGCCAACCAGTCGGGCATGCTTCCAGGGTGTAAGATCCACCGCCTGGGCATCCTGCTGGACATAGGGAGTGGCATTACGCATCCCGAGGGCCTGGCTGAGCACAAACTGAAGGACCAGCAGGCCAAGAAAGACGACTCCCATGAAATGATAGCCCGAACCGAAGGTTGCCTTCACGGCATCACCACCGAGGAAGGTTCCCCAAGCCATGATGGCAAGGCCCACGAGAGCCGTGATGATGGCGGACTTACCACTGGCGACCTTGTTAACGAAACCGAAGAGGATGATGGCCAGCAGCGGAATAAAATAGACGCCGTTGAGACTCTGGAAGAAGCCGAAAATGCCGTCCTGCCCCATAAAAACAAGGGGCGCCGCGACAGCGGAGAGCACCGCCACCACGGCGCTGCAGACCTGGCCGGAGCGAACAACCTCATGGTGGGTCGCATCCGGCTTGAGCGCCTTCTTGTAGACTCCCAGCGAGAAGAGTGTCGCACTGGAGTTGAGCACCGAGTTGAAAGTCGAGAGAATCGACCCCATGACCACGGCAGCGAAAAACCCGGTCAACGGTGCCGGAAGAACCAGGCGGACGAGCGAGCCGTAGACATTGGAACCATCCACCTCGCCTGCATCGTTAAGCAGAGTATCCCGGAAGGCATCATCGGAATTCGCAATATAGAGCGCCGCGATTCCCGGAACAACAAGGATAAGGGGAGCGAGAATTTTGAAGAAGGCGGCGAGCAACACCCCCTTCTGGCCCTCCGCCAGGGTCTTGGCTCCGAACGTCCGCTGGATGATCTGCTGGTTGGTGCACCAGTAAAAGAGGTTGAGCAGCAGCACACCTGTGAAAAGAGGAGCCCAGCCGTGGATATCCTCACCTTCCCGGCCAATCGAGCGGAAAGCGTCCGGATTGGACTCCGAGATTTTTGTGAAAGCACTGACGAGCGAACCGTCTCCGGCCACGTGCTGAAGCGAAAACCAGGTAATCAGCGAACCGCCCACCAGCAGACCCAACCCGTTAAAGGTATCAGAGATGGCAACCGCGCGAAGGCCGCCAAAGATGGCGTAGGCCGAGCCCACGATCGAGACAAAAGCCACGATCAGCCAGATTGTTCCGATCTGGCTCATGCCGAGGGCATCGGGAAGCTGAAGCATCGAGGAGAGGGCCTTGGCTGCGCTGAACAGCACGAAGGGAAGAAGAATGAACATGTAGGCGATAATAAACACCCCAGTGGTCAGGGCGCGGACACCCGCCCCGTAACGCTCCTCAAGAAACTGCGGCACCGTGGCGATGCCCGACTTGAGATAACGTGGCAGGAAGAAAAGGGCCATAAGGACAAGCGAACATCCGGCAATGACCTCCCAGGCCATGACCGAGAGCCCCTCTTTAAAGGATCCGCCATTAAGCCCGACCAGCTGCTCGGTAGAGAGATTGGTGAGCAGTAGCGACCCAGCGATCACCACCCCGGAAAGACTGCGCCCGGCCAGGAAAAAGCCTTCCTCGGAGTCACCAATCTTACCGCGCGTCTTCCACCAGGTGGCGATAGCAACGATGGAAGTAAATAGGATAAAAGTCAGAAATGTGGTCATAGCTGGTTTCTTGTTGAACTTTCGTTATACGATCTTTGCACCATCACTGGCAACCGTAATAAACGGATTTATCTGGCGACCGAAATGCCCGGTGAAGGCATTGCGCAACCATGCGCACAGATCTGCCGCGGCATCTGTGTGCACGATACTGACCGTGGAGCCACCGAAGCCGCCGCCGGTCATGCGCGATCCGAACAGTCCACGCTCGGTGCCGAATTCCGCCGCGGCGGCGACCAGCAGGTCGAGCTCGGGGCAGCTGACCTCGAAATCATCACGCAGCGAGGCGTGCCCGGCTGCCATGATCGATGCGATATTCGCCACATCGCCGGCCTCCAGCGCCACAGCAAAGGCATCGACCCTCGCAATCTCGGTCACCGCGTGCCGCGCTCTGCGCAGCAGGCGCTCGCCCAGTTCCCCGGCCTTGGCTTCCACTTCCACCAAGGTCATCTCGCGCCACGACTCCGACCCGAGAATTTCTAACGCCACCTCGCAATCCTCCCGACGCTTGCGGTATTCGCCGTCGCCCAGGGCGTGCTTCACGCCGCAGTCGGCCACCACGACGACAGTATTTTCTGGCATGCGCACAGGCCGCAGGGTCAGGTCCCGGCAATCGACGAGGATGGCATGCCCGGCCCGGCCTGCACCGACGGCCAACTGGTCCATGATCCCGCAAGGCACGCCAGCGAACTGATGCTCGGCCTGCTGACAGATCAGGGCCCGCTCGAGTATTTCGCGGGACACCCCGGTCAATTTCTCGATCGTCAGCGCGGTCGCCGTCTCGAGTGCCGCGCTGCTGCTCAAACCCGCACCCGATGGCAACGTAGAGCCAATGGCGACCTCGAAGCCGGGCACCGCCACACCCTGCTCGCGGTAGCCGGCCACCACCCCGATGATGTAGTTGAGCCAGTAGTCACTGCCCGCAGGACGCGCAACCAGGTCGTCGAGTGCGACTTCCGCAGGTTCATCGGCCGCACCCTCCGACCAGGCACGGATTACCGGCTCATCGATGGCTGCCGCCTCCATCACAAGGTGGCGATCGATCGCCGCAGGCATCACGCAGCCTTCCAGATAATCGACATGCTCGCCGATCAGATTGATACGCCCGGGAGCCTGCACCCGGATTTCCGGACTGCGCCCATACGCCTTTTCAAACAGGGAATCCTCGGTCATCAATCCAACCATCTTGCCGCGTTCGCTTCGAAAATGCAATGGTGGGAAACACTGGTGCAGGTGCAATTCAAAGGAATCACCACGGCAGGCTCCACCGGGCAGGGGGGGCGCACGCCGGACCCATGCCGGTGCCCGCGGGCCCTCGCGAAAACAGTCAGGCTCCAGAAAACCGGTTGTCTTGCCGGGACATCGACCGACACTGATTCTTTATCATCACTGAGGATTCGATCTCTTCCTGCCATGTTCATCTCGCAGTTTTCCTCCCGGCTCATCCTGGTTTGTGCCGCCGCACCACTCCTGATTGTCTCCACCGGATGCTTCTCCATCCCGCGATCACCCACCGACGAGGAACTCGCGGCGGTCGCCCTGCCGGATCCCAACCAGGTCAGGCAGCAATGGGCAGCCCGCTCGCATGACGGCAGCGTGGACTCCGCGTGGGTCCAATCCTTCAAAGACCTGGCACTCGAATCGTATGTCGCGGAAGTGCTCGCCGGAAACCTCCAGCTCGATGCAGCCCTGCATACGGTCGAGGCGGCGGCGGCCGGCGCGCGCCGCGCGGGAGCCCTGCTGCAACCGCAACTCAACGCGGTCGGATCGGCCAGCCATCTCGGTGGCTTCGAAAATTCAAACCGCGAGAGCGACAGCAAGGAAGCTGCCGCCCAGCTCGCGTGGGAACTCGACCTGTGGGGGCGGGTGCGCGCCGGTCGCGCCGCAGCCAAGGCCACGTTGCACGCAACCGAGGCGGACTACCACGCTGCGCGTCTGTCGATGGTGGCCGCCGCCGCGAGGACCTGGTACCTGGCTACCGAAACACACCTGCAACGCGCCTTCGCCCGGGAGATCGTCGACATCCAGAGCAAACGTCTCGAACTCGTCACGACGAAATTCGACGAGGGAGAATTAAGCTCGAAAGAGAAGCATCTGGCCGCCGCCGACCTCAATTCGGCCCGCGACCGACTCGCGCAGGTCTCCCTGGCCCATCGCGATGCACTGCGAGCACTCGAGGTGATGGCAGGTCAATACCCGGCCGCGCACCATGCTTTCTCGAAACAATACGTACCCATCCCGCCACCCGTGCCTGCCGGCGTGCCGGCGCAACTCATCGAGCGCCGTCCCGACCTGCGGGCCGCCGCGGAAGAGGTGCGCGCCGCCTTCAACCTGGTGCACGAAGCGCGGGCGGCCCGCCTGCCGCGCATCAGCCTGACGGCCGCTGCCGGGCGTTCGAGTAATGACCTGATCAAGCTGCTGGGCAACAAGCCCGGCTTCTGGACCACAGCGGCCAATTTCCTGGCGCCGATCTACCAGGGGGGTGCCCTGAAGGCACAAGTAGAAATCCAGACCGCGCAGCAAGCTGCAGCCGTGGCCCGATTCGGGCAGCATGCCCTGCGCGCATTCAGCGAAGTCGAGACCGCGCTGGATAGCGAGAAAATCCTTATCGATCGCGAGCGCTACCTTAAGGGCGCGCTCGACGAGAACTCGGAAGCCCTGCGGGTTGCACAGGCCCAGTTCGATGCCGGCAAACTCGATCTCCTCAGCGTGCTGCAGATGCAGGAACGGGTGATCGCTGCGAAGATCGCCTGGATCACTATCCGCAATGCCCGATTGACCCAGAGGATCAATCTTCACCTCGCCCTCGGGGGCAGCTTCGACTGAGTGCACGACCCATACCTGAAACCTTCCGAAGGCAGCTCTCCACCATCCGCCATGAAAAAGCTCTCCAACCTGCAACCCGCATCCGCGCTCCGCGGAGTCACCCGATCCGTCGCCCTCACCGCGCTCGTCATGCTGGCAGCCTGCAAAGACGAGGAATCTGCCCCGGTCGCCAACTACATCCGCCCGGTGGAAATCGTCACCATTGCATCGGCCAGTCCGGATCGCGTCTACGAGTTCCCCGGCCAGATCCAGGCAAGCCAGCAATCGAATCTCGCCTTCGAAGTGCCCGGAAAACTCACTGCAATCCACGTAAAGGAGGGGGATTTCGTGGCCAGGGACGCGCTGGTCGCAAGCCTCGATGCCAGCAATTACCAGGCCACGTTGAATTCCGCCAAAGCGACCCTTGAGGAGGCCAAACTTGAACGGGAACGCAACCAGAGGCTGTTTGAACAGGACGCGGGATCCAAAGAGGCGGTGGAAAAATCCATCCGCTCGGTGAAGACCGCCGAGGCCACTTTCGACACGGCGCAGAAGGCTTTCAATGACACCATGCTGCGGGCGCCGTTTGCCGGGGTGGTGGCCCGGGTACTCGTCGACGACTTCGAGAATGTCGCTGCCAACCGAACCATCATGGTGATGCAGGATACCAGCAGCTTCGAGGCGATCATCGCCATCCCGGAAACGCTCTGGGTGTTGGCAAAAAAAGGGCTCAGTAACGAGGAGCGCACCACCCGCGCCCGCCCGGAAATCCGCCTCACGGCACTGCGTGATACCACCTTTCCGGCCAGAATCTCGGAAACGTCGATGCTCGCGGACCCGAAAACCCGCACCTTCCAGGTGACCCTGGCGTTCTCTCCGCCCGCCGAACTCAACGTCAGCCCGGGAATGACCGCCGCCGCGATCCTCCGCTGGACCGACGATTCAGACGAGAACAGCTCGACGTTCACGGTTGCGTCGACGGCGGTAGGCTTCGATGAGGCCGGCAGCGCATTTGTCTGGAGAATCGACCCGCAAGCCATGACCGCAAGCCAACTGGCGGTCGAGGTCGGCGAGGTGACCGACAACCGCATCGAGATTCGCGGTGCACTTGCAAACGGCGACCTGCTGGCCGCCTCCGGTATCGCGCAAATCCGCGAGGGCATGCAAGTAAAACGCTGGGAACCGTAATCTCCGCACCCGACGCAGCCGCCTCCGGGCACCCCATTGAGCCATGAATATCGCCAGATTCAGTATCGAGCGCAAAACGATCACCCTGGTGCTCACCGCGGCGCTCACTCTCGGTGGCATGCTCGCCTACCAGAACATGAGCCGCCTGGAGGACCCCGAGTTCACCATCAAGGATGCACTGGTGATCACCCCCTACCCTGGGGCTTCCGCGCAGGAAGTCGAGCAGGAGGTCAGCGACGAAATGGAGATCGCGGTACAGAAAATGGCGCAACTCGACGAGGTTGTCTCGCGCTCCGAACGCGGACTTTCGACACTGACCGTCAGCATGCAGGACAAGTACGACAAGTCCTCGCTGCCGCAGGTCTGGGATGAACTACGGCGCAAGGTCGGCGACGCCCAGAGGGGCCTGCCACCGGGGGCCGGCCCGTCGATCGTGGTCGACGACTACGGCGACGTCTACGGCATTTTCGTCGTCTTCTATGGCAACGACTACCCCTACGCGAAGCTCAAGAAGGTCACCGACCTGCTGCGGCGCGAGCTCCTGCTGGTCGAGGACGTGGCCAAGATCGATACCTTCGGGGAACTCAGGGAAGTGCTCTACGTGGAGCTCGACCGCGATCGGCTCGCCCTGCTGGGAGTACCGCCGGCCGCGATCATCCAGAACCTGCAATCCAAGAACCTGGTCACCGACGCCGGACGCGCAACGGTGGGCTCGGAATTCATCACCCTCAACCCGACCGGAGAATACACCACGGTGGAGGACTTCGACGGCCTGCTGCTGACCGCGGATGACAAGCAATTCTATCTGCGCGACGTCGGTCGGATCACCCGCGGCTACCAGGACCCCTACGACCACGCGATCCTCTACGACGGCAACAGCGGTATCGCGCTGGGCATTTCCACTGTTTCGGGTGGCAATGTCATTACCATGGGAGAAGCGCTCGAGGCCCGACTCCAGGAACTGCAGGAGGAGATCCCGCTGGGTATCAAGGTAGGGATCGTCTCGCTGCAATCGGAAGCGGTCAATACCGCGATCCAGGGGTTCATCGTCAACCTGCTCGAGGCGGTGGCCATCGTGATCCTCGTCCTGCTGTTCTTCATGGGTGCACGCAGCGGCCTGCTCATCGGCGCAGTGCTGGTCATCACGATCATCGGTTCCTTTCTTTTTCTCGAGCGCATGGGCGTGGCACTCGAGCGCATCTCGCTGGGAGCACTGATTATCGCGCTGGGCATGCTGGTGGACAACGCCATCGTCGTCATCGACGGGATGCTCGTCGGTCTGCAGAAGAAGAAGACCGCGGTCGAGGCTGCCATCGATGTGGTCAAACAGTCGGCCGTTCCGCTGCTCGGTGCTACCATCATCGCCATCCTGGCGTTCGCAGCCATCGGCACGTCACAGGACTCGACCGGCGAATTCTGCCGATCACTCTTCCAGGTGATCATGGTTTCTCTCCTGCTCAGCTGGGTAACCGCGGTCACGCTGACCCCGCTGCTGGGCACGATCTTCCTGAAACCTCCGAAGCCGAAAAAGGGCGAGGCAGCGGACAAGGACCCTTATGACACCGCCTTCTACCGCGCCTACCGCGGCTTCCTGGCTACCTGCATCCGGTGCCGCTGGCTCACGGTGGCCCTGGTCGCGGGTGTTTTCGTTGCTTCCGTGGCCGGCTTCGGGAAGGTCAAGAAAAGCTTCTTCCCGCCATCCACACGGCCACAGTTCATGGTAGACTTCTGGCTTCCACAGGGAACCCACATCGAGAAGACTGCCAGCCGGGCGAAGGAACTCGAAGGCGGAATCCGTGCAATGGAAGGTGTCACCCACGTGTCGACGCTGGTCGGCAAGGGCGGCTTGCGCTTCCTGCTTACCTACACTCCCGAGCGCACCAACCCGGCCTATGCCCAACTGCTCGTCGACGTCGAGGATGCCAGCCTCGTGAACCTGCTCATCCCGGAAATCGATGCGCACATCAAGAATCACTTCCCCGAGGCGCTCGGCTACGGATACAAGTTCGAACTCGGCCCCGGCTCGAAGGGGAAAATCCAGGCCCGGTTCATCGGTCCGGACAGCGACATTCTGCGTGATCTCGCCAACCAGGCGCGAACCATCATGGAGGCACACCCCAACTCGAGGGCAGTGCGCACCGACTGGCGACAGCGCGCCAAGGTGATCCGTCCGGTCATCATCGAGGAGCAGGCCAACCTCATGGGAATAGATCGCAAGGAAATCGCCGCGGCCCTCAGGCGGGCCTTCCAGGGCCAGACGATCGGCGTCTACCGGGAGGGCGATCTACTCCTGCCCATGGTGATGCGGGCACCGAAAACCGAGCGCGAACACATCGATTCACTGCGTAGCATCCAGATCTGGAGCGGGTCGGCCCGCCAACACATCCCGATCATGGAGGTGGTCTCCGGGTTCGAGACCTCCTACGAGGACGAGATCATTATCCGCAGGGACCGCAAACGCACCATCACCACGTTCTGTGATCCGGTCTCAGGCACAGCCGGCGATCTTCTCACCGAACTCATGCCCGGGATCGATGCAATCGAACTGCCGGAGGGCTACACGCTGCACTGGGGCGGCGAATACGAGGACTCGGGCAATGCCCAGGCCTCGCTGATGGCCAGTATTCCGGCATTCATCAGCATCATGATCATCGCCACCATCTGCCTGTTCAACAGCCTGCGTCAGCCGTTGGTGATCTGGCTGTGCGTCCCGCTCGCCCTCATCGGCGTCTGTGCCGGCCTGTTGTCCACCGGCCAACCGTTCGGCTTCATGGCCATGCTCGGATTCCTCAGCCTGTCCGGCATGCTGATCAAGAACGCCATCGTTCTGATCGACGAGATCAATACCCAGCAGTCCTCCGGCGCCGGCCCGATGGAAGCCATTCTCACCTCCGGCACGACCCGACTGCGACCGGTCGCGATGGCCGCTTCCACTACCGCGCTGGGCATGCTGCCGCTGTTCTTCGATGCCTTCTTCGTCTCGATGGCGGTCACCATCGTCTTCGGTCTGGTTGTTGCGACCGTGCTGACCATGGTCGTGGTGCCGGTTCTCTACGCGATCATCTTCCGCGTCCGGTAAGGCGCAGGTTCTGATTGCCCGGAAGAGGGTTCCGATAGCGGCAGCGGGTGCTGCATGCTTCAGTCGATGCGGTTGTTGCGTTCTCCGACTAAGAAACTGCGGATATTCTCGGCGACCTCCTCGACCAGGCGCTGTCTCGACGACCGGGAGGCCCAGGCGCAATGAGGTGTGAGCAGGAGATTGGGAATCGTGGAATCTAGCAGCGGATGGTCCAGGCCCGGCGGCTCGCGCGAAATCACATCGAGTGCCGCGCCGCCCAGCCTGCCTGAGTGTAGTGCCTCTACCAATGCCACTTCGTCCACCAGTCCACCGCGACTGGCATTCACAAGAAAGGCGCCGCGCGGCATCAGGGCCAACGTCGCACGAGAAATCATTTCCGCGGTCTGCTCCGTCAGGGGACAATGCAGGCTGACGGCATGACAGCTGGAAAAAAACGCCTGCCAGCCCAGTCGCCGCCATCCCTGCGGGGTCGTCTCGCCCACCTGCGCCGGGTCACGCGCCAACGCCACCACTTCCATGCCCAGCGCCTCGAGTGTGCGCCCCACGCCGCTGCCGATCCTACCAGACCCGACGATTCCCACACGCCGCCCGGCAAGCTCCACAACCGGATGATCAAAACGGCAGAAAATAGGGCTCTGCGCCCACAGTTGCGCCTCCCCGGCATAGCGATGCGTGTTGGTGGCCAGATTGAGCAACAATCCCACCGCGTGCTGCACGACACCCGGGGTCGAGTAACCCTCCACGTTGGCCACCGCGATCTGCCGCTGCCGAGCCGCATCAAGGTCGATGTTGTCGACTCCCGAGGCGCAGACGCAGATCAGGCCGAGCCGGGACGCCGCCTCCATTTCGAGCGCACCAAGGACCACCTTGTTGGTCAGCACCACTTCGGCGTCAGCTACTCTTTCAGCCACTTCGTCGGGCGCGGTCACGCCGTGACAGGTCAACTGACCGATCCTCTCGATCGAGCACAGGTCGATGTCCCCTGCATCGGTCGTATCCGCATCCAGGAAAACAATTTCCATAAACCTACCTGCTCACCCTCGGCACCTTTGAGCCCGTCTCCTCAAGGAGCCCGACCAGGATTCTGTTCAACTCTGCCACTTTTTCCGGCATCGACCCCGCCAGATCCTGCTCCTCACTCAGGTCCTCCTGCAGATCGTAAAGCTCGAACTCCTGCATCGCGCCGTAGCGTTTGAGTAGCTTCCATTTGCCCGACCTGACGATGCTGTAAGGCGGGATCTTCTCGCTGCGATAATGCGGGTAATGCCAGAGCAGATCCCTTTTCTCCAGCATTCCACCTGCCAGCAGGGGGCGCAGGTCCTTGCCGTCGACCACCTGGCCCGCCGGAATCTCCACCCCCGCAGCCCCGGCCAGGGTTGGGTAGAAATCCGGACCGATGGCCGGCTCGTCGGTCACCGTTCCCGGCACTGTCACCCCGGGCCAGCGCACGATCAGGGGCACCCGGATTCCTCCTTCGTAGGGATGCCCCTTGCCCGCCCGCAGCGGCGCGCACTCGGTGGCGAAATTCGGCAAGTCCACACCTCCATTATCTGAGGTAAACACCACGATTGTCTTCTCCTTCAGGCCGAGCTCCTCCAGCGTGTTCAGGACTTTTCCCACCGCATCATCCAGAGACTCCACCATAGCGGCGTAGACTGGACTTCGGGTCCCCTGGTATTTCTTTACCACCTCCTCCTTGGCCCGGATCGGCGTGTGCACCGTGTAGGTCGACATCTGCAGGAAAAACGGCACATCCTTATGCTGGCGAATGAAGCCAGAGGCCTCGTCCGCCTCGCGATCGGTCAGGTATTCACCCTCCCTGCGCCCGGGCAGCTTGTGAATTCCCTGCGGAAGCTTCTCGTTGGAAAACGGATCGAAGTAGCTCGGAGGTTGGCCGAAGTCACAGCCCCCGTAATTGAAATCATAGCCCTGATGCTCCGGGTAGTAGGGGTCAAACCCAAGGTGCCATTTACCCACGTAACAGGTGGTGTAACCCGCACCCTGGAGCAACTCCGCCAGCGTCGTGTATTCCCGCGGCAGGAAAAACGGGTTTTTCGGGCAATCCACTCCCTGCTTGTTCGGCCCGGTCCAGCCGCGCTCGAAAGGCGTGTCCTCCGCCCCCTCTCCGCCCTGGAAACGCGCTCTGATCCAGTCGGTTATGCCAATCCGGCTCGGATACTGCCCGGTCACTACACTCGCCCGCGAAGGGGAGCAGACCGCACAGGCCGCATACCCGTTGGTAAACCGCATCCCGTCCGCGGCCAGGCCATCAATGTGCGGCGTCCTGTAGATGTCCGCCCCGTAACAACCGAGATCTTTCCAGCCTAGATCGTCGACGAGAACCAGCAGCAGATTAGGCTTCTTCGAAAAAACCGGGCAAGCAAAAACCAGCCATCCCAACAGAATGCATAAACATTGTCTCACTGAGGCCATGGTGTACTCTACGCATTCATCGTGAAACTACTTCCTGCCCGACACGTTTGATTACCATGAGCACAGGCATCCACAAAAATCTGCGTTACTCGAGTCTCCCGACGCTCTTTCTCGCCCTCGTTACCGCACTCGCTTTCGGTCTCTCCCTCAAGGCAGCCGACCGGCCGAATATTCTGTTTATCTTCACCGATGACCACTGCAACCAGGCCACCAGTTGCTACGGCTCGGAAATTATCCAGACGCCGGGTCTCGACCGCATCGCGCGCGAGGGCAAAACCTTCTGGAAATGCTACGTCACCAACGCCATCTGCGGCCCGTCACGCGCGGTCATCCAGACCGGCAAATACAGCCACCTCAACGGCTTCCTGCACAACGGCAACAGGTTCGACGGATCGCAGCAGACCTTTCCCAAGCTCCTGCAGGCCGCCGGCTACCAGACCGCGGTGATCGGCAAGTGGCACCTGGTGACAACCCCGCAGGGTTACGACCACTTCGATGTCCTCAAGGGCCAGGGTCCCTACTACAACCCGCCCATGCTGACCAATGTGGGCGCCGCACCGGGAGAGGCGGTGATGCACCGGCACACCGGCTACACCACCCACATCATCACCGAAAAGGCACTGCGCTGGCTGGACGAGGACCGGGACAAGTCGAAGCCTTTCCTGCTGATGTACCAGCACAAGGCACCCCACCGCAGCTGGCAGCCAGGACCCGACTACCTGAACCTCTACGACGACATCGAGATTCCCGAGCCCGAGACCCTCTTCGACGACTACCAGGGTCGCACCCAGGGCGCGGCGAAACAGACGATGTCGATCGCCAACCACCTGAAGCCCGACTGGGATCTCAAGCTCTCACCTCCGAAAGACCTGACGCCAGAGCAACTCGAGGCGTGGAACGCGGCCTATGAACCGAAAAACAAGGCCTTCCGCGAGGCCAAGCTCACGGGCAAGGAGCTGGTGCGCTGGAAATACCAGCGCTACGTCAAGGACTACCTGCGCTGCGTCAAGGCGGTCGACGACGATGTCGCCAAAGTCCTCGCCTACCTGGATGCGTCCGGGCTCGCCGACAACACGGTGGTCATCTATTCCTCCGACCAGGGCTGGTATCTCGGCGAGCACGGCTGGTACGACAAGCGCTGGATGTATGAGGAGTCGCTGGTCACCCCGCTGCTGGTGCGCTGGCCGGGTGTCGTCGAGCCGGGCTCGCACGACCGCGAGCACATCACGTCGAATCTCGACTTCGCCCAGACTTTCCTGGAGATCGCCGGGGTCGAGCAACCCGCCGACATGCAGGGTGCCAGCCTGGTGCCCCTGCTCAAGGGCGAGTCTCCCGCCGACTGGCGCTCCTCGTTCTACTACCACTACTACGAGGGACTCGGCAAGGTGCACAATGTCCCCGCCCACTACGGGGTGACCAACGGCAGGCACAAGCTCATCCACATGTATGACTACGGCGACGACTGGGAACTCTTCGACCTCGAGCGCGATCCAGATGAGCTCACAAGTGAATACGACAATCCCGAATACGCCAGCGTGCGCAGCGAACTCGAGGCCGAACTGAAACGCCTGCGCGCGCAATTCCAGGTGCCAGAGGAACAGATCGATTGACCAGCCTCCTCCGACGGGTCGGAAGCGGTGAAGCCCCGGAAACCCTGCCTCTTTCCTCTCCTCGACCAGGACATTCCCCGCAGCAAAGGGGACTC
>JBDQJG010000074.1:0-14151 GCA_040263955.1 Verrucomicrobiales bacterium | reverse complement strand
GTCAGCGATCTTCCACAGGTAGCGGTCACTGCGGACATACAACGCGTTGTCCGCGACGGCCGGTGAACCCAGGAAGACTTCATCCGTGAATTCGTGCTCGTGGACAACCTCCGGATCTCCGCCGGTTGCCAGATTGACCACGTACGATTTTCCATCTTGAGAAAAACAATACATGTGGTCGTCGACGATGACTGGCGTGGCCCACACGGTGCCACCTTTGATGACCCGGGCGCGCCCCTGGGGCTGTCCATCGGCGGCGTTGTAGACGAATTCCGGTTGGTTGCCGTCGGCATCGGGGTAGCGCACCAGCACCAGGTGCCGGCCGCCGGCTTGCTGGAGCACCTGCTCAACCTCATGGCGCCGATGCAACTCGCCGCGCTCGCTGCGCTTGGTGTAGATCCAGCCGAGGTGGCGGGCCTGCCTGATTCGTTCCTTTTTACCGTCCAGCAATGCGAGGGCCAGCAAGGCTACGGCCAGGACAGGTCCCCAGGGGTGGCGTCCTCCCCACCCCCGCCAGTTCCACAGGCTGGCCAGCCCCAGCATGACGGCGAGGTAGATGGCCGGAACACCCGGGGCGAAGTAGTGCGGCCATCCACGCGAGCTGAATACGACGATTGCGGCGAGGATGGCGGCGCCCGCCAGGGCCGACAGGGCGAGGCGCCGGCGGGGGGAATGGAACAGCCCAAGCAGTCCGAGGCTGAGGAATGGGCCAAGACAATAGTGCCACAGGCGGATCAATTTGGCTTTGGTCTCAAGCGGAGTTGATCCGCTGTAGGCTTGGATCTGGCTGTGTGCGGAGTCCCCGGCCTGCCAATGGCGATGCGGGAACTTCAAGGCGTCTCCAGTCAGCCGGTGGTTGTAGAAAAGAATCCAGGCCGTGAGCAGGGAGCCGAGGACAGCAAGCGGCAGGATCCAGTTGCGCAGGATCAGTTGCCGGCGTTCGGCGTCCGGCCATGGCCGGAGCACTGCGGCGGCCAATCCGATTGCAACGAACAGGGAGGTGACCAGGCCCTCCTGCGGCCTGGTATTGGCCAGGATCCACAGGCCGGCGCCGACCGTGACGGCGTCTGCCGCGCGGATACGTGAGAGCATGCGCAAGGCACCCCCCAGCAGCAGGGCGCCGCCCAGCAGGGCCGCCGCCCCGCCCCAGTAGCTGTCTCCCCAGGCGAACACCAGCCGGTGGCTGAGCAGCGGCAGGATGCCGCCGATCGCGGCCCAGGGCGGTGGCAGTAACGCGCCCAGCATCCAGGCGATCGCCGCGCAGGCCAGGCCGAGGCTGAGCCACACCCCGACGATCGGCTGCCCGGTCAGCACCTGGCCCACTGCCAGGAAGAAACCCTGTCCCGGGGGGTACTTGCCCTGGTACGTCGGATGATGAAAGATATGAAAACTCTCGAAGTGTACAGCCAGCGGGTGGGTCGGATTCGTGAGCCGTCCGCTCGCGAAGGTATCACCCATGAGAAGGTAAGAGAATTCATCATGGATCTCGGGCTGAGGGATTCCCTTGAGCATCGTGATCAGTGCCGGCGCAGCCATGCCGAGCATGAGCAGTAAGCCGTAGACGGGGAGGCCGGCCCGCAGCCAGTGTCTTTTGCCTCGTCCTGTCATCGGTTCTGTTTCAGTAGGTGCTTCAATGGTTTCCATGCGCGGTGAAGGCTCGGAATACCCGGGTGAGAGTCGGTGAAAGAAGTCGGGCAGGGTTGCCGGCATGAGGGTATGCGCGGAGGTCTGATTTTCAACATGGGGAAAGTCCTAGAATGGATTCCAGATTGGCAGGGAGCGCAGGCGTGTCTGGGTGTCGACAGTTCTGTCAGTATCTTGATGCGGCCGGCTTGATTCAAGATCAGGTTGTCGCCGATGAGTGAAGCTGGACAGGAAAGAGAGATCCGCCCCGGCAGTCGGATGCCTGCAGGCAGAGGGCCTGTTTTTGCCAGCTTCGGCGTTGCTTCACTGCCGGCGCTTTTTTTTGCCGCGGTTCTTTCCCTGTTGCTTTTCAACGGTCGGCTGGGGCCGGACAGTATTCAGTATCTCCATTGGTCGCAGGCGGTTGTTCAGGGGGATATCCATGAGATTTATTCCGATGTTGAGTCTCCCCTTGCATTGCCACTTTCGCAGTGGAGCGCAGGCCCCGGGTTGGTCGCGGCTCCTTTGCTTTGGTTGTTTCAAACGCAACCTTTCGCGTTGCTATCGCGGTTGGCAGAGTGGTCCAATCACGTGGTTTGCGCTCCTTTGACAGGCGTTCACGCCATGCTTGTGGCAGCTGGTGTCTGCGCGCTACTCCTTTGGTTGTGCCTGTCCCGGTTGTTTCTGGTAGCAGCTGATGGCAACAAACATTGGATGATTTTTGGGTTAGGCTGTGCGTTTTCAGGCACCCATTTGGGTTATTATTCTCTGGCATACGGAGCGGAACTGGTTCCGCTTCTGCCGATGGCGCTGCTGATGCTGGAGTGGTTTCGGCCCATCAGATCGCGCTTTGGAGGCGCCTGGTTGGTGGGCGGTTGCACGGCTCTCATGATCATGATTCGGCCGCACCTCTTGCTCTATGCCGCACCTGTGATCCTGGTGACTGCCATTCGAAATTGGCGGCATGCAGACGGGAAAAGACTGTTGCGCATGGTGCTGCTGGCGAGTCTCCCGGTTTTGGCGGTTGGACAGATTGCGATGGTCAATTACTGGATGACCGGCGATTGGAGAAACTCGACGTATGCGTATGGTGACGAAACTTTCAAGAGCTTGGATTTCGCTGAGCCCGAGATAGCGGCCGTCCTGATTCATCCCCTGCATGGGTTGTTGGTTTATCATCCGGTTTACCTGATTGGCTTCATGGCGATGGTCCGACTTGTGTTTCGGGCTTCCACCAGGGCAGAGCGGATCATGTGGGGAGGGTTTGCTTTGACGATTGTAGCCCACCTGTGGATCCAGTCGGCGTGGTATCAGTGGTGGTTGGCGACGACCGCGACCTTTGGCATGCGAGGCATGGCAGTTGCCGGCGTTCCCTGCATGGTGGCGATCGTAAGGTCCCTGGCAGGGGCTCACTCGCGTGAGCCGGCCCGGACAGTCAGCTTGCCGGTCACCGCGTTGCTTGTTTTCGCCAGCTGGTGGTCGTGGTTGCTTTTGATGCAGGGCCCGAGCGATTATTTCACGTATGCTGATTTGCTGCGAGGCCAGGGAGCCGCCTTCCTTGAGTTCTTTGTGTCGAGCAGGGCCCTGCTGCTGGGCTTTGCCATGGCGCTTGTGTATTGCTGCCTGAGTGCTGTCTTGCCTGTTGGTGGTGGGGGCGTGAAGTGGCAACGACTGCAGCGATCTGGTGCGCTGTTTTTGATCGCCTTGGCGGTGAGTTTTCTTATGCGTGGCTGGGTCGATCAGTTGATTTTTTCCGTATATTACGGGCTGGTAATATGTTCCTTGGTGCTGGCGGCACTCTTTTACCGTTGCCGTAATTTTTTTCGATGCTGGGCTGATCCCCTGCCGAACGGGGTGGCGGTGTTGAGCGGGGCGTTTGTGTGCCTGATGCTGGCAGGGTTCGGCCGCCTGGCTATTCCAACCTGCCAGCAGTTATCGGCAGGCATGACACCGACGAAAACGTATCGCTGGAGGGCGACGTTTCAGGTAAATGAAGCCCAGAGTGGTTATCGTGACTATCTTAAGATTCCGGGCTTCGATACCAAGAAGAGACAATTGAAACAGTTCCTCGAGCCTTTCGGCGATCTCGACCCTTGAGAAATCAGTGTGTCATCGGGCGCGAATCGCCGGCAGAGAGAATTCGAGATAAAATTCCTGTTCAGGGAGCCTTGGAGATTTAGTATGAGGTGGTTGCCTCCAGGCAGCCGGTAGTTGGCATTGTCACGTTCATGGTCACGTTGCTTAATCCTCTTGGTTTGTTGGCATTGCTCGCCTTACCGGTGCTGGTGGTCATTCACTGCCTGCGACGTCGGTCACGGGTGGTGACCACGCCGGTGCTGTTTCTCGTCGAGCGTGCCCGTGAGCCGGATGAGGGAGGGCGGCGTTTGAGGCGTTTTCGAGGCTCGCCTGCATTCTGGTTGCAGGCGCTCGCCCTGCTGCTGCTTGCTCTGCTGCTTGCCGGCCTGCATGTGGGGCACTTACAGAAAGTCGCGCGCGTGGCCGTGGTGGTAGATAGCAGTGCCTCGGTGCTGCCCTGTCACGAGGTGCTCGTCGAGACGTTGGTGGAGAAACTTGCCACGCTTGCCAGTGGCATCGAGACCACCGAGTTCACAGTACTCGATTCCTATCCCGGCGCACGCCCGATCTACCATGGAACCGATCTTCGTGAGCTTACCGCTGCGCTTGGGGAGTGGCGACCGGGCAGGACCGGGCATGATCCAACGGAGAACATCGAGGTTGCCCGTTCCATTGCCGGTGAGGGCGGCATGGTCATTTTCGCCAGTGACCGTGAGCTTCCCGGCGGGCAGCGGGCCGGCCAGGTCGCTGTGCTGGCTGTGGGTGAGCCACGCACGAACGTGGGGTTTCTGGGGGTCGATGTGGCAGCCGGTGAGGACGGCGCGCCGCGATGGAGGGCGATAGTGCGCAACTACGCCAATGTCGAGACGCGCACCAGTTGGCATGTGGAAGTGGATGGCGTTGCCGCTGGCCAGGCACGTAACCTCGTGCTTCCTGCGGGAGGCATGGTCACCGTAGCAGGGAGCTTCCCCGAAGGTCGGGAGGAACTGACGTTGGCGCTGGAACCGGATGCATTTCCGCTGGATGATCGGTTGCCTGTCGTGCGCCCTGCTGCCAAACAAATCCTGCTGGCTTCACGGGTGCCGGGAGACAGTGCCTTGGCGCCGATTGTCGCCAAGCTGGCGGCGAGCCTGCCCGATGTGCAGCTGGACGGATCGCAACCGCCTGACTGCGAGGTGGTGTTGTATGATCCGCTTTCGCCAGGCACGCTTCCGCAGGGGTCGGCGATGGTCTTCCTGGCATCGCGGCGGCCCGGCAAGCTGCATACCGGGCGCCTGATTGTTACCAACCATCCACTGGTTGCCGATCTGGTATGGGAATCGGCAATCATCCCGGAGGGAATCGGCATGCCGCTCAATGAGGCCGATGAGGTGCTTGTGTGGGCCGGAGACAAACCTCTGCTCGCGCTGCGATCCACCGGGGCAGGTCAGCTGCTATTCAACTTCGATGTGGCTGCCTCGAACACCGCCCAGTTGCCCGCATTCGCGCTGGTTTGCCATCGCTTCATGAACAAGCTGCGCCGTGCCAAGACTGCCACCGAGGCGATCAATATCGGGGTCGGCCAGCGTATCGAGGTAACCGGCAGCAGGGCAGAGGATGCTCCGCCGCTCGAGATGGTCGAACCTGCCCGGCAGCCGCGGCCGTTTCACGGGTTCAGTCCGGATCAGCCCGGTTTATTCACGTTGCGGCAGGGAGATGTGACGTTAATACGGGGGGCGGTCCACTTCGAGGATACCGAGGAAGCCGATCTGCGCGGTGCCGGGCGTGCCGACACGGTGCCGTCACGGAATCCGGCTGTCCTTGACGAGGCACGGCGTACGTCGTCGCTGTGGCGCTTGATGCTCCTTGCGGCCCTTGCGGCCGTGCTCGGAGCCTGGCACTTCCAAGCTGGGCGCATGCCCTCCCCATCATCTATTTCATAGTTCAGGCCAATGCCCGATTTTCTCTCTCCAGGATGGCTCTTGCTGCTTCCCGCTCTTGCAGTGGCGGCCTGGTCATGGAGACATCTCGGCATTACCAGGCCACTGCGGTTGATCGGTTTGGTATGTGGCATCCTGGCGCTGGCCGATCCCGTCTCCGGCTGGTTGCGTTCGGGCATGGATCTCTGGGTTCTCGTTGATCGCTCCGACTCGTGCGCGGTGGCGATGGCAGAGAGTGAGAACGAGTGGATGGAGCTGCTGCGCTCCTCGAAGCCGGGGCACGATGACCGGCTGCGGGTGGTGCACTTTGCAGATGGAGTTTCGCAGCCAGATCCGGATGAGGGAGAAGCCCTGGGGGGCGGGATATTCATGACGCGACTTAAGACGGCAATTCAGTCGGTTTTGGCGCAGATTTCCGGCAGACGGCCGTCGCGAGTGCTCGCGATCACCGATGGCTTTGCAACCGAGTCCCTCGAGGGCGTGACGCGCAAGGCACTCGCGGCTGGGGTACCCATTGATGTTCGGCTGATTCCTCCGCCCGGCGGGGAAGATCTTCGCATCGCGGCGCTCGCGGCGCCTTCCAGGGTGCTCGCGGGGGAGCCGTTCGTTCTCGATGTTGCGGTGGCCGGCATGGCATCCAAGCCGGCAAGGGTGGTTGTCTATCGGGATGGCAGGGAGTTGGCCTCCAGAGAGGTGCCGCCTTTGACGGCTCTGCAGAGGGCTCGCAGCCTTCAGTTCACCGACAGGATGGTCGGTTCCGGAGCGTATCGTTACGAGGCGCGGGTTTCCCTTGCCGGTGATACTGTTCCCGGCAATGACTCCCGTTCGCGTTGGGTTGAGGTGGTCGGTGGGGCACGGGTCCTGCTCGTGACCCGTTACCAGCAGGATCCCGTGGCACGCTTTCTTCGGGCGCAGGGATTCGAAGTCGATCTGGCATCCGATCCACAGGCGCTTCATGTCGGTTCACTTGCTTCCTGCCGGGTGGTCTTGTTCAACAACGTCGGGGCTTTCGACGTGCCGCGTCCATTTCTCGAGGCATTGGATTTCTTCGTTCGCGAGCAGGGCGGAGGACTCGTCATGTTCGGGGGCAAGAACAGCTTCGGCTCGGGAGGCTATTTCGAGTCGCCGATCGATGCATTGCTGCCGGTTTCGATGGAGTTGAAGGCGGAGCACCGCAAACTGGCTGTGGCCATGGCGATCGTGATGGACCGTTCGGGAAGCATGGGGGCAACGGTTGCCGGTGGCATGTCGAAGATGCAGCTTGCCGATGAGGGTGCTGCCCGGGCCGTCGAGTTGCTCGGTGTGCAGGATGTGGTGGCGGTCTACGCGGTCGACAGCAAGGCGCACGAAATGGTGCCCCCCCTTTCGGTTGGCGAAAACCGTCAGCAGATTCTCGACCGCGTCCGCCGGATCCAGAGTGGCGGAGGCGGCATCTTCATGTTCGAGGGACTCTCCGCCGCGGTCGAGGCACTCGAGGCGATCCAGGTCGGGCAGAGACACATCATCCTTTTCTCTGATGCCGCGGATACCGAGAAGCCGGGTGCCTACAAAATGCTGTTGCGGCGGTTCACCGAGGCGGGTGGGACCGTGAGCGTGATCGGACTGGGCACTACAGCGGACCCGGATGCCAAACTTCTGGAGGATACCGCGAAGCTTGGCGGTGGCCGAATCTTCTTCACTACCGACGCCAAGACACTGCCGAACATTTTCGCCCAGGAAACGGTGACAGTGGCCCGTTCCAGCTTTCTCGAGGAGCCGGTCGGGTTGCAGGCTACCGGCAGATGGATCGAGATCGCGGGTGGCGTCATTCAGTGGCCTGAGCAGGTTGATGGCTACAACTTGAGCTATTTGCGCGAGGAGGCTACGGCTCATCTACTCTCCACCGACGAATACGATGCGCCCTTGGTTGCGACAGCTCGACGAGGCCTGGGGCGGTCTGCCGCAGTCTCGTTTCCCACCGGCGGTGATCATTCGCAAAGCGTGCGCGAGTGGACTGGATTCGGTGATTTCATTCAGACGCTCGGACGCTGGCTGGCGGGGGAAGAGACCCCCCCGGGCGTCGCCCTGCGCACCAGAACCAGCGGCACCGATCTGATCGTCGACCTCTACTTTGCCGATGATTCCCGTGACGAGGTGATGGCAGCCGGACTTCCCTCGATTGTCCTCGCGCATGGCGAAGGCGGGGTCGAGCCGATCTCTCTGCGTTGGGAACGCCTGGCTCCGGGAAATTTGCGCGCAACCCGTTCCCTTGTTCCCGGGTTGATCGCTCGCGGGGCGGTGCAGCTTGGTGCCTCGGTTCTGCCGTTCGGGCCGATCGTGGTGGGTGGCGAAATCGAGTGGGATTTTGATCCGGCGAAGCCGGCTGATCTCCTGAGGGTGGCGAAGGCGAGTGGTGGACGGGAACTCGATGATCTTGGACAGGCATGGCAGCGGCCACCTTCGGAAAGCGGCGGACGTGGCTTGAGAAGTTTGCTGGCCCTGGGGATGTTGCTCTGTATTCTCGGCGATGCGCTGGTTTCCAGGACGGGCAGCCTTTTCCGGCGCTCGGGTGCTGTGCGGGTGCAAAGTCCGCGTGTAGCGGCGCGCACTGTTGCTTCGCCAGAAGCCCGGAGTCGCCGCTTCTCTGCCGTAAAGTCGGTGAGTTCGGAGCAATCCGCATCGGAGAGCAGGGTGGGCGCATCCGGCAGCACGCATGTTGAACAGGCCGATGCGTCTACTGAGGCTCGGGCTGAAAGTCGTAGCAGCCTGTTGCGTCGGGCGAAGGCGCGAAGGCGGTAATCGCGTATTTGTCCGGGAGAATTGCGCAGCGTGGACAAGGAGCTTCGTTGCTGACAGAGTTGAAGGGCCGAGGGCGGCTGGTTTTCAAAATAATTCATGTTAGCTGAACTGAAAAAACGGGAGTGGAGAGGCGATTCCCTGAGCGTCGGGCTTGTGGGAGCCGGGGCCATGGGTCGTGGTGTGGCCCTGCAGGTGGCGAGGACACCGGGCATGGAAATTGCCTTCATCGCGGATCGAAAAGAGCAGGCTCTCGTGGCTGCACTGCAGGCCACGGAGTGTGTCGAGGGCAGCATCCCAGTCTATACCGACCCCCTGCAGGCCATCAATGAGGTCGGTGATTTCGATGTTCTGGTGGAATCGTCCAACTCCATCGCTGCGGCATATCGGTTTTGTGAGCTCGCCATGGAGCGGGGAGCGCACGTGGTGTTGATGAATGCCGAGGTGGACCTTGCCTTTGGCCCCTTGCTGCAGAAACGTGCCGATGAGCATGGGGTGGTCTGCACCAGCGATGCCGGAGATCAGCACGGGGTCCTGATGACCATGATAGAGGAGATCGAACTCTGGGGCTTCGAGATCGTGCAGGCCGGAAATATCAAGGGCTTTCTCAATCGGTATGCCACGGCCGACAGTCTGGCTCACGAGGCGGCAGTTCGGCATCTCGATCCGCTTCAGTGTTGCGCGTACACGGACGGAACGAAGCTGAACATCGAAATGGCATTGATTGCCAACGGCACCGGACTTCTGCCCACTGCGCGAGGCATGACCGGTCCGCGGATGAAGACCGTGCGAGAGGTGCTGGATAATTTCGATTGGAAAACTCTGTCTCCCGAGGGTTCGGTGGATTACATTCTCGGCGCCGAGCCGGGAGGCGGGGTATACGTGATCGGCCGATGCGATCATCCTTTGCAGCGGCAGTATCTGGAGTATTACAAGCTGGGCGAGGGACCTTTCTATCTGTTCTATCGTCCGTATCATCTGTGCCATCTCGAGACCACGCGTGCGATCGCGCAGGTCGCGCTTCACAGAAAAGCGGTATTGCGGCCGCTGGGCGCACCGCTGGCCGATGTGTATGCTTTCGCCAAGCGAGATCTCAGCAAGGGGGAGGTCATTGGTCACGGGATCGGCGGCGCCGAGGTATTCGGCCTGATCGATCGGGTGACTGTGGGCGCGGCACAGCAGCTCGTGCCGGTATGGTTGCTGGAGGCAGAGCCCGGCAACGAGCCGACCCTGGTTCACGATGTTGCCAGGGACGCGCCGTTGCGCTTCGAGGATATCGCCTTACCTGAGACTGCGACATACCGGCTCTGGCAGGAACAGAATGCTCTGTTTGCCGGCGGCGGTGAGACATCCGCGTCGGACAAGGAGGACGAAGGGTAACGTGCAGGCCAAGTCACAAAGGGTTCTGGTACTTGGCGGTGGAGTGTGTGGCCTTATGGCCGCGCTCAATCTGGCACGCAGAGGAATTCCGGTGATGGTTCTCGAGCAGGCCGACCAGCCCGGTGGTCTCGCTGGCGGTCATCGCAGAGGAGAAAACTTCTATGATCTCGGCGTCCATATGCTGCACGCCTTCGATGGTGAGGTTTTCGAAATCATCAAGGAATTGATGGCTGAGGAGCGCATCGAAGTCGAGCTGAATGCAAAAATTCGCTGGGGCGGAAAAAACTACCGTTATCCCCTGCAATTCGCAGACATGCTGCGAGGCATGAATCCGTTCACGCTGTTGCATTGCAGCCTCGGTCTTTTTGCAACCCAGCTGCTGGCAGGAGTCATCTCGGAGAGGGAGCCTGCGGATGCCGAGGAGGCTCTGATCCAGCTCTATGGTAAGCCTCTGTACCGGTTTTTTTTTGAGGAATTCACCGAGCGCTATTGGGGCATTCATCCGAGGGATCTTTCTGCGGCGTTTATCAAGAGCAAGATGCCCAGGCTGTCCGCCATCGACATCATCAAGCGTCAACTTGCCAGGTTCGGCTTCAAGGAGAGGGCGGGTCGCGCGGTTGAAAGCGCACTGCTGCAGGAGACCCTGCATTATTCGCGCAAGGGCGCCGAAGCGATGCCACGGCGACTCGCCGCCGCCGTGGAGGCTGCCGGGGGTGAGGTGAGACTCAGGTGTCCGGTCGAGACAGTTCACCTTGATGAAGGCGGGCGTGCCTGTGCAGTCACGGTCACGAACCTGGCAAGCGGCGCGCAGGAGCGTCTGGAGGGTGGCGCAATCATTGCAACCGTGCCTTTGCCATTGTTGGTGACATCGTTGCACCCGAAGCCACCTTCCGAAGTGATCGCGGCGGCGGGAAATCTGCGCTTCAAGCCGATTGCAGTTTATGGCCTGCTGGTGAGCAAGGAAAAAGCGATCGATGCCTTGTACATTTACTATCGGAACTATGTGTTCCATCGAGTCGGAGAGCCGAAAAATGCCGGGTTGGAGGTCACGCCATCGGATCACACGCTGCTGCTTGTTGAGATGACGTGCGAAGAGGGTGATGCCAAGTGGAGGGGAGATCAGTCGATCATGGACCAGATCTACCGCGATCTGGAGGCAGAGGGCATCTGCACGCGCGAGCAGGTGGTCGAGACGCACGTGCTGAACTGCGCGACCGGCTACCCGATTTTCGACCGTGGCTTCGAGCCCTTTCTGGAAACAATACGGCAGCATTTGGCGGCGGTCCCCAATCTGCGATCCGTTGGCCGTCAGGGTGGATTCTGCTACCCGAATATGCATCAAGCCATGCGCATGGGGATGGATGCTGCCGCCGAAATCGCGGCGATGCGAGACGCGGCTGAGCCTGCGACCAAACAATGAGCACAATGGCCTGCACGCGTTTGGTGTATTTTAAGCTTATGGGTTGCAGTGACAGCCGGGATGCAAATCCGGCTTGTGTTTCCCGTGAAAAGCCGGACATCAGTATGGCTTGAATGCGAAGGGAGTAGGATCGCGATGAAGATATCGATCGCTGCCACAAATCCCTGTCATGTCTGGGAGATGGCCCGGGAACTGGCTGGTCGGGGTGTTCTGCAGATGTATTTCAGCGGCTATCCGCTTCGGCGACTCGCTGGCTCAGAGGGAATTCCTGTGAAGTCGTTTCCAGCCCGCACGGTTGCTGTGTATGGTGTTCGACGATTGCTGCCGGAGTATTTGCGGCCGAAGGATCGGCACCTGTTTCGTTGGCAGGATTGGGCCTTCGATCAAAAGGTGGCACGCGCTTTGGGGCCCGGTGATTTTCTTCACGGGTTGCCCGGTCAGTGCAGGGATAGCTTTCAGAGAGCGCGGGAACTCGGCGTGCGCACGGTGCTCAGCCATGCCACGGGCCCGGTTACCGAGTTGGAAGCGATCGTGGCCCCGGAATACGAGCGGGTGGGCCTGCGCTTCGAGGAGGAGACGCAATACGATTCGGCCTATTACGAGCGGGAAGCGCAGGAGTATGCGCGGGCTGATTTTCACTGGGCATCATCGACCATCGTTGCCGAGCGTTTACGCACGGCAGGGGTGGAGGCGTCGAAGATCTGGACGGTTCCCTACGGCGTGGAGCAAGGCATCTTTTTTGCCGACGAGGCCGCGGATCGTCCCTTGTTCGCGGATCAGTGTAAGAGAAAGATCGTGTTTGCCGGCCAGCTTTCCCTGCGCAAGGGAATTCGGCATCTTCTCGACGCACTCACTTTGCTCGATGACGCATCGATCGAGCTGCACTTTTACGGCCATCGCATGGCTGAGGTTGAAACGGATCTTTCGGCCTATCGAGGTGCTTCCAAACTGGTGTTTCACGGGGCTGTTTCCCGCTCGAACCTGGCAGAAGTATTCCGTGGCAGTGCCGACCTGCTGGCACTGCCCTCGTTAGAGGAAGGGTATGGGCTCGTTATCAACCAGGCATTGGCATGCGGGCTTCCCTGCCTGGTATCCGATCAGGTGGGAGCAAAGGATGCCATCATTGAAAATCTCAATGGCAGGATCATTCCGGTAGGCGATGTCGAGGCCTGGGCTGAAGCCATCGAGCAAGCCGGGAAGCAGGCATGGTCGCGCCGGGAGATTGCGGCTTCTGCGCCCGTCTGGTCGAACGCAGCGGATACGCTCGTCGCATTGAGTGAAGGTGTCCGCGATGGAGGGGCGCATTGATCAGTCATTGCAGGACAATCTGGTTGCCCGGGTTGGAGGAGCTCACCAACGAGAGCGGTTTTGGACGCCTTATGCTCTATGAGTCCTTGTCGAAGGATTCAGCTTTGCCATCCGAGCAGCGCAAGCATGCGTCCGGTTGCCCCCTTTTCCATGCGGTAGGAGTAGTAGCGTCCGAGGTGTTCGCCTGTTGAAATGCCGCAGTCGTGAATCTTTGATGGCAGAACGCCAGCGCTCAATGCACTCTCCTGGATGAGGGCGGGCAGGTCGGTTTCATAGAGCGGTGGCCGGATACAGGGACTGATATGAACGACCAGATCGGCAGGATCGGTGTCGTAGCGATCTCGCATGACCTCGATCGCCTTTTTCACGATGCCGAGGTCGCTACCTCGTTTGCCTGAATGTACGAGTCCCAGTGCCTGGGTGTGAGGATCGACGAGAGAAACGGCGGCGCAATCTGCCACGTAGATAGCCAGCAGAACTCCCGGCCCCCGAGCAATCAGACCATCGGCTCCCGGGGAACTCTTCGGAGCGTCGCCTGTGGCTTCGGGTTCCACGATGACAACCCTGTCTCCGTGCACCTGTTCTGCGGTGGCGACCGACTGCCAGCGAAAGCCGAGTTGGTTGCAGGCCTCGATGTGTCGTGGGCGCAGGGCATCGAGGGCCGCGTCCCGGTTCGTCGTCAGAACAGCATCGACCGCTGGTTCCCGGCAGACGAACCCATGCAGCAATCGGGGAATGGCGAGCAGCGGGCTGAACGTCTCGATCACGATACGCCGGATTTCGAGATAGGAAGTTCAGGGCAGGCCGCAAGAGGGCGGGCTGTTCGTCGTGATCGGGCTTTGTCCCTGCAAGCCTTCGCGGTTTTTGGGAAGCGCCCGACGGACGCGGAAGGTTGATGAGGAGTGTCCCCCATCATCTGTCAGCCGCGCTTGGTGAACGGCGGGAGATCAAAAAGGACAGGGATTCTCGGTGGACCGAGCTTGATTCCGCTGACAGCACCGAAATCGGCAGCAATCACGCTTTTCCCCGGATGCTCTGGATCATCTCACTGGCTGAGGAACTGCGCTCCGATAGCAATCGTGAGACCCCCTCCTCGATCCCGTTGCGGAGATGGTTGACGAGTTCCTGACCTTTCCTGGTGATCTTGACGAGAACCTTGCGACGGTCGTCGGCCGCATGCTGACGCTGGACGTAGCCGAGTTTTTCCAAACGGTCGACGAGCCCCGTGGCCGCAGCCGTTGAGTGCCCCATCTTGCGGGCAATATTCGACATCGTAAGGCTCTCCTCGCTGGCAAGATGCCCGAGCAGGAAGAATTGCGCGTAAGACACGTCCCCCTTGTTCAGCTCTTTCGACAGATCAAGCATGAACGAACGCTGGGCGAACATGATGAAGTCAGCCAGTTGTGCCGCTTCGTCTTCTTGTTGGTGTTGTGTGCTTACCATGGCTTTTTGAATGGTGGAGTTCGTGTGATTTGCCGGCTTCGGCTGAGGCTCTTCAGGAAGAGAAAGATGAAGCCAGTCGCTATATTCAGTTTTTTTAAGGAAATGAAACTTTTGGGGAAGCGTTTCAATCAATAAGATACTTAAAATTAAGAATACATTATATTCAAGCCAATAATTTTTATAAATTAAGACATTGAAAGAATCATT
>JBDQJG010000073.1:0-14258 GCA_040263955.1 Verrucomicrobiales bacterium | reverse complement strand
GGGTTCCGGGACCTATGCGGGGAACATCGTCAACAATGCGACCTTGGACTACAACAGCAGCGCCACTCAGACCTTGAGCGGAAATATTTCCGGAACCGGCGCGTTGACGAAGACCGGCAGTGGCGACTTGACGCTTTCCGGTGTGTCCACCTACGACGGAACGGTCACTGTGAGTGCCGGCACATTGATCGTTGGAAGCGGCGGGGCCATCGGCAGCGGTTCCCAGACCACAATACAGACCGGTACAACCTTGACCGGCAGCGGTTCGACGGGTGCCTTGACCATCGATAATGGTGGTTCGCACCGGCCGGTGCTGGGTGGAATTGGCAGCATGGCCGCTGGCAATTACACGATGGACGGAACCCTTGAAATCGAACTGGACAAGACGTATGCAGGGGGCGCGCCAGCAGGGGGTACGGATTTTGACCAGATCGCTGTTACGGGCACTGTCACTCTGGGTCCCAATGCGGTTCTCTCAGCGGTTGAATTTCTCAATGGCGGCGGATTCGCACCTGATTTTGCAAGTGTCTTCACGATCATCAGCAATGATGGCACGGACATCGTGTCCGGTGAGTTCAGCGGCTTACCAGGAGCCACTGATGTCATCACGATCAACGGCTACACGCTGAAGGTCTACTACAACGCCGACGGCGATGGTGACCAGAAGTTCAATGACGTCGTTCTCGTCAATGCGACATTCCCCCCGGGTTCTCCGCCGACCGCGCTGTTCGTGGATGCCGATTATGATAATACGGCTGGAGGTGTGCTCGACGGGAACCTGGAGCGTCTTGACGGGCAAAATTCCTTCCTGAGCGTCAATGGGTTCACGACCGTGACGGCTGCGATCGCATCGGTGGCACCGGAAACCTTTGATGGCACATTGACCTTGAACGCGGACGATACTCCCTATGACATCAATCTGAGTTCAGGTGCCGCCGGGAGTGTCACTCTCAACCTCGTGGCGGATCTGAATGAAGGGGAGACCGATGTCACCATGAGTAACCTGGTCGGAGGCGCGGGTGACACAATCGTGATCAATTCGGAGGGGACCACTGCCGGCAATGGAGACCTCATCGTTGAGGCGGGCACGTATTCCGGTGTGCTCGCCGATGGCGCGGTTGCTGGCAACCTGACCAAGAGCACCAACGGCACTCTGACCCTTTCCGGAACCAACACCTACGATGGCGTGACCACGGTCAGTGATGGTATTCTCAACGTGCAGAGCGCCAATGCTCTCGGCAGCACAACAGGGGGAACAGTGGTCGACACCGGGGCTTCACTCGTGGTGGATAACGACGTGACCACCAGTGCAGAGGCATTGACCATCAATGGCACTGGCGATGGTGCCAACGGTGCTCTGAACGGAGCCTCGGGCAGCGACGGAACCTATGCGGGCGCTATCACGCTTGGCTCGGATGCACGCATCGAAGCCGATGGCACGTTTACTGTCTCCGGTAATATCGATACCGCTGGAAACACGGTTGAAACTCGCAGTGATACCGGGTCGTTGACGATTGCAGGCAATATCACCGGCACTGGTGGGCTTGATTCGACGCTGGGTACCGTCACCTTGACAGGCGCGAACTCCTACAGCAGTGCCACCACGGTAAGTGCGGGTACTTTGCAATTGGGAGATGGCGGCACCGCCGGATCGCTCAGTACGAGTAGCGCCATCGCGATCGCCAATAATGCCACCTTTTCTGTAAACCAGAGCGACAATGTCACCCAGGGAACGGACTTCAGCACTGGCCCGATCACTGGAGACGGAGGTATCACCCAGCAGGGAAGTGGTACCACCACGCTCAACGCCGCGAACACTCACAATGGCGATACCCTCGTCAGTGGAGGCACGCTTGCGCTTGCCAACGTCGATGCCGTGCAGAATTCCACGCTCGATACGGGCACCAGTGGAGCGCAGCAGGTGACCTTTACCGTCGCCGGAGATAACACCTACAATCTCGGTGGCCTGAAGGGCGCCGATGATCTGGCGATCGGAGGAAATACCATCAGCGTGGGTGCCAATAACCAGAGCAACACCTACGATGGAGACATTTCCGGCTCAGCGGGAACGTTGACCAAGGTCGGCACTGGCACCCAGACCCTGACGGGCAGCAATACGCATACCGGGCAGACGGTCGTCAGTGACGGTGTTCTTGCGCTGAACAACACCACGACGTCAAACACCACGCTTGCCGGTGACGGTTCATCCGAATCTGTAGCCGCTGATTTCGACGTTCAGGTCAACGGCGGCATCCTGCGCAATGATGCCAATGAGCAAATTGCCAACAATTCGGAAATCAATATTACCAGCGGAACCTACAATCTCAACGGGCGCGACGAGACAATCTGGGCACTTACCAATTCCGGGGGCACATTTGTGACGGGTGTGGGTGGCACACTGACAGGTGTTGGTGATACCATTACCTGGTCGGGCGGCACGAACACGATCAACGCGGACGCGACCGTGACGGATTCGCACTGGGATGTCAGTGGTGGAACGAATACCGTGCAGGGATTGAGCGGTCCTCCCGTGGGTGTTATCAGCGGCGGTACCCTGCATGTAGACAGCGGTGGTCTTGGTTTGGAATTTACCGGCATTGGCACTCCCAATATCACCTTGAACAGCGACGCTGCGTCTGCAGGCCGGATGTTGCTGGATGGTAATGTTACTGTGGATGCGACCCTGGGAGGCACGGCCAGTATCACGACAGCCGGAGTGGGCGCCAATGATGGCTACATCGACATGAATGGTGGAACGCGCACCTTCACGGTTAACGATGCAGCGGCAGCCACCGATCTTGATATTGGAGCACAGGTGACCAATGGCGGCGTCACCAAGGAAGGCCTCGGAACCATGCAGCTTTCCAACGTGGACAATACCTACACGGGGAATACGACGATCAATGCCGGCACTTTGGCGCTGAGCAATGCAGGAACAAACAACAACATCGACTCAAGCGGTATTATTGAACTGGCCGATGGTTCGACTCTGAATGTGACCGGGTTGGCCGGAAGCCGGTTCGATCTGGCCAGTGGTCAGACCCTGCAGGGCACGAGTGTCACCTCCGGAAGCATTACCGGCAATTTGACTGCAGAGAGTGGCTCCACCATTCTTCCGGGAGTCGGCGGGGGGAATTCCATCGGAATGTTGGATGTGAGCGGTAACCTTACGCTGAACAGTGGTTCTACCCTGGTGCTCAACTTGTCCAGTTCTCTCGGGCTGGCTGTTGTCGACATCAATGACAACATCGACACCGTTCGGGATGCGGTGAATGATGAGCATGACCTTAATCCTGATGACCCACTCACGGCGGAACCTCTCGGTGGCCAATATGACGCGATCGACGTGGGAGGAACCCTCACTTTGACGGCGGGTGCCACGATCCGTGTGACCAGCCTGGGGGGTATCAATTTCGAAAAGGGCATGTATTTTGATCTCTTTGATTTCGCTGGTATTAATCCCGGAACCTTTGTTCTTGGTGAGCGATTACGCACCGGCAGTAACGATGAGTTTCAGGGCTTTGATCTTGATTTGCCGAGCCTCTCTCAGGCTGGATACAAGGCGCTTTACTGGGACGTCTCACTGTTCCTCACGGATGGCATCATCTTCATCAACCCGGAACCATCCCGCGCCATGTTGTTGCTCTTCGGTTTCTCGGTTGCGATCTTGCGCCGTCGCCGCTCGCGGTGAGGAGGCTTTTTCAGGCTCCGTCTGAGTACTCCGTGTCACTTGATTATTTGGATTCAGGGCGCAGTTTTTTCTCACGTATCCTGCGGGCAGCGTGTTCAGCGCAATCGTAAAAACTCGATAGGCGGGCAGTGTGGTGAAATCTGAATCCGCTAGAGTCGCTGCAATTTAGTTGGTAGAGACATGCGAGATAAAGTAAGGGTTTTTCGGATAATTGTTTTCAATCCTGCGTTGCTGAGTGGTTGTGTGAGGCGTTCAGGAGTCGCATTATAAAAGACGCGTTTTCTCTCAATGGTTGCCAACACTGTACACGCCTCTGACGAGGGCCCTGAGGTTCGTCCTGAAGGATGTTGCAGAGGTCGTTATCGTTTTCTTGTTGTCTTTCTGACCGGGGCAATCACTTTGGCGCTCGAGTTACTTGTCTCCCGGATTCTGGCACCATTTTTCGGGGTGAGTTTGTATATCTGGACGGGAATTCTTTCGATCACATTGGTCGCTTTGGCAGTTGGCTACTACCTTGGCGGTTGGGTGGCGCATCGTGCAGTTCGCTCCGGAGGTGACCGCTTGCTGCTGATTTTCTCTATGATGCCGGCGCTGGTTGCCACCAGCCTGTTTGTTTCCTGTATCGCTTATCCGAAGTGTTTTCTTGCCATAGCCCAATGGGATCTCGTGCTGGGTTCATTCGTGGCCAGCGGCATGCTTCTCGCTGTGCCTCTGGTGTGCGCATCATCGATGAATCCTCTGCTCGTGGCGCTGATCGGGATAAACAAGGCAGGGTCGTTTGGTGCGGACGATCGAGAGATGGGCAGCGGCAATTCTCAATGCCCGCACGATGGTCAGCATCCGGATGCCGGGTCCGGGAAGGTTTTTTTTGTCAGCACGATCGGGTCGGTGGTGGGAGTGCTTGCCACGACGTTTGTGATGGTGCCGCGCTTGACGAATTTTCATTCATTGCTTGTTCTGGCGATACTGGCAGCGTTTCTTTCGCTGGCTTCCGGAGTTCTTGAACGTGCAATTTCGCCGGCAAACCGGAGAAGGTTATGCGCGTTTGCCATACTTGCCGTCCTGGTCAATGGCGTGTTGCTCGTTTTTGGCACGCGTTATCTAGGCAAAAATGTAGCTATCAATTTCGGAGGAGTGCAGTGGCGTATTCTCGAGGAGGTGCCGTCGTTTTATGGCAATATCAAGGTTGTTGAAATGAAGCAGGATGCGCGTGGCGACAACGGCATGGCGCCGGTGGTTTTTACTTCGCTGTTCAATGACGGAACTGTCCAGGGAGAGATCGGCCCCAATGGGCAATCGAGCATGTTGTATGGATACGGAGTGGAATCTCTCGTGACGGGCCTCAGCCCCGACGCAGAGAGAATCCTGCTCCTCGGCTTGGGTACCGGTGCCTTGCCCATGCGGTTGCAGGCTTCGGCACGCTCGAGGAAGGCTTACCTCGAAATGCACGCGGTGGATATCGAGCCTGCCTGTGAGCAAATCGCGACTCAGTATTTCGGATACAATCCCGAGGTAGCCGAGATACGCGTCGAGGATGCAAGGACCTATCTGCGTGGGTATGAAGGGCCACCTTATGATGTGATTATTTTCGATCTGTATCGGGGTGACATCAGTGTGCCAGAATACATGCTGACGCTGGAGGCGATCGCGGACATGAAGCGGTGTCTCACTGAGAAGGGGGTCGTGGTTTTTAATCTCAGTGCATCACTTGATCAGGGGATCAATCGTTCCCAGCTGTGTACAATAAAGACGATCAGTGCCGTCCTCCCTCATACCCTGTGCTATTTCCGCGAGGACACGCGGGCATTCCACGTGCTGGTGGCGGCATCATCCAGGCAGCTAGAGCATCGCCTGGCAGCCTTGCGCAATGTGCCCGGTCCGTTGCACGAAGCACTCAGCGCTCTTCTTAGAGAACCGAAGGTCCTTGATGCACACCAGCTTTCCAGATCAGTGCTTCTGACCGATGAATCGAACGTGTTCTCTCAGGTTCGGGCAAAAGATGCAGTGTCCCAGCTACGCAGTTTGCTGGGATCCTGGCCTGTTGAACTGATGCTCAACTGATGAGCATGGGCTGCTTGCGACTGCTGACAGGAAGTCGAAGAGTGACGAGTTCGTCGATTTTGCGCCGTTTTCTCAGTCGCCAAAAAATACAGCAAGCGTCATGGTTTTCAGGATGCAGCGACCGACATTGCAATCGCTGCAGCGCAGGCAGTCGCGGAGTCGTGGTGGCGAAGCCACTGGGTTGATTTGTCGATGGCCAACCGAAGGCAAATTGATCACATGTTATCCCTTATTTCGATGCCTGACCAATCCCATGTCGCTGAGTTTGCGCTGCAGCGTGCGGCGACTGAGCCCCAGGAGAGCGGCGGCCGCCGTGCGATTGTTGTCGGTGCGATCCAGGGCAATGCGAATGAGTCGCTGTTCCATTTTCTCGAGATTGAGCTCATCCTCCTCGCCTGGGCTAGCTGAATGAGCTGGTTTCGTGGTGATGCCGGATCCCGGATTGATCCCTGCCGATGGCAATGCGATTCCGGCTCCGCCACGGCGAATGTAATCGGGTAAATTGCGAGGAGTGATCCTTTCGGCATTGCTCATCACGACGCCATGCTCGATGGCGGTGCGCAGCTCACGGATATTTCCCGGCCAGGGGCAGGCCAACAGCATCTGCAGCGCTTCGGGTGAGAGCTCCTTCACCGGCTTGCCATTTTCCCGCGCCACTTCTTTGAGGAAGTGGCCGGCAAGCGGGATGATATCCTCCTTTCTTTCGCATAGAGGTGGCATGCGGATGCGCACCACGTTGAGGCGAAAAAACAGGTCCTCGCGGAACTCACCACATTCGACCAGAGAACGGAGATCGCGGTTGGTGGCGGCGATTACCCTGACGTCCACCTTGATCGGTGTGTTGGAGCCGACGCGTTCAATGGTCTGCTCGCCGATCGCGCGGAGCAGCTTGACCTGGGTATTCGGATCGATTTCGCCGATTTCATCGAGAAACAGGGTGCCTCCGTCTGCCAGTTCGAAGCGACCGATACGCTTCCCCGTGGCTCCTGTGAAGGCGCCCCGCTCATGGCCAAACAGTTCGGATTCGAGAAGTTGCGGTGAGAGTGCCGCACAATGAACGGTGACGAGCTTCGCCTTGGGACGCCCGCTGAGGTTATGAACAGCGTGCGCGACGAGTTCCTTGCCAGTGCCGCTTTCTCCCTCCACCAGGATGGTAGCGCGCGAGGGAGCCACCTGCTTGATTGTTTCGATGATCGGCCGGATGGCCGCCGAAGTGCCCACGATACCGGAGATGCCGAATGAGCGATCGACCTGCTGCTTGAGAGTGATGTTTTCCTGTTCGATGCGCCGGGTGCGCAGGGCTCTCTTGATGAGAATCTCCAGCTCGTCGATATTCAGCGGCTTGGTGACGTATTCATCGACACCGCGTTTCATCGCTTCGACAGCCACGGATTCGGAGCCGTAAGCCGTCATCAGGATACAGATCGGGGGTTTGGCCAATCCGAGTGCCTCGTCCACCAGTTTCAATCCGTCATCGGTTCCCAGCCGCAGGTCGGTGACCATGAGATCTATTTTCTCATTCTCGAGGATATCCATCGCGGCCGCGTGGTCAGCAGCGACAAAAAGGTCATAATCGGCATCGAGAGCCAGGCGCAGGCCGTCTCGGGTATGTTTTTCGTCGTCGACGATGAGAATGGTTGATTGCATTTGTAGTAGGGGAAGGAATCGGGTTCAGCTTTGATCCCGGTGGGATTGACCGTCTCCCAGGAAGCGCATGCGCTTGTCGATCCTCGGCAGGTGAATCGTCACCTCTGTACCGACGCCCTGTTCGCTCTTGATCTCGATTTCACCGCCGTGCTCGCGAACAATGCGGCGCACGACCAGCAGACCGAGACCGGTTCCCGTATCCTTGGTCGTGTGGTAGGGCTCGAAAGCGGCCCCGAGTTCCTCGGGTGACATTCCCGATCCGACATCGATGAAGGCGACTCTGATCTCCTCATCATCGACCTCGGTACTGATTGTGAGGGCATCCCCCCGAATCATGGCCTGTGAGGCATTGCGGATCAGGTTGAAGAATGCTTGTTTAAGTTGATCTGCATCGAGCGCCATTTCAGGCAGGAAAGGGTCGAGTTCGAGGTTGATATGGATACCGCGATCCTCCAGTTCGGGATTCAAAAAGCGCGTGCAATCGCGCAGAAGACGATTCAAGCGGGTAGAGCTGAGGTTCGGTCGGGTCGGGCGCACTGCGCCGAGGACTTGCTTGATGATTGCATCGAGTCGGGAGATCTCGCCTTCTGCGACCGCCAGCATATCGGTCAGTTCGCGGGTGGTCGCGTCTTCGCGGCCTGGCTGTTTTAATTTCCGGCGCATCAGCTGAAGGTGGATATTCAGCGAGTTGAGGGGGTTGCCGAGTTCGTGGGCTACTCCCGCAGCCAACAGGGTGAGCGCGCTGAGGCGTTCCGACTCGATTTTTTCCTCGGTGGCTTTCCGCGAGTGGGTGATATCGCGGATCAGCATCACGAAAGCGATGTTTGCGCCGGATTCGTCGCCTACGGGTGAGAGATAGAAGTTGAGGAAGCGGTTCTCGGGATAAAAAATTTCCAGGTCGCGACTGATTATGCTGCCACCATGTAACGAGGAGGCAAAACTCTCCCACTTGAGACCGAGAATGGTTTTTTCCAGAGGTTTGCCGATCGCGGTGTTATCCTGAGGGAGGCCGAATATTCTTTGCGCTGCTCCGTTTAGGTAGGTGACCATGCCGGTAGCATTCAGAATGATGACGCCCTCCTGGAGTGCCTCGAAGACTCGCTCGAGGAAACCTTTTTCACGACTGAGTTGGATCAAGTAATTCTGGACCTCGCCGGGTTCGACGCGGTCCATGCGATCAATGAGCTTGTCGAGGAAGCCGGATTTCATTAAAATAAAAGTGATCGTGTCACCGCAAAAGACAGCAGCATGAATGGTTTTCTAGTATACGTGACATTTCCCAACGCCGACATTGCGAGCCAAATTGGCTCAAAAATGGTCTCCGAGCAACTGGCAGCATGTGTCAATGTGTGTCCGGGTGTCACATCAATCTATCGCTGGAAAGGGCAGATTGAATCCACGGTCGAAGTACTGGCGGTGTTCAAGACCAGCCGAGCCGTCTATCCCGCATTGGAACAGGCGATCAAGGAGCACCATCCTTATGAGGTTCCGGAGATTGTAGCGGTGGAGGTCGCGCAAGGCTCGAGCGAGTACGTCGAGTGGATCTTCGATCAGCTCAGGTCTTGACGCCTGACTGCGAACACAGGAAACTATGGGCTTGATGCTTCGGCCTCACTCTAAGACTCAACAGGGTAACAGAAATTCGTGTTTCAGATTATTTTCAATACGATCAGTGCCGCCGAGATTTCGCAACTCGATACCGTGGAGCAACTCGAACTGCTCTCCAGTTTCAAGGTGACGCCCGAGCAACTGGAGAATCCTGACGGAAAAATGTTCGGCAGGGTGGAGCGAGAGGGTAAGGAGCTCTACCGTTATCGAATTGGGGATTATCGGATTTATTTTTCCATGGAGGGGGGCAATGTGATTGTCTATCGGGTACTGCACAGGAATACATTTTCAGACTTTCTCTATCGCTCTACCCAGTTGCCAGTTGCCGAGGATGAGGAATTAGGAAAGTCTCGAGGATTCTGGAAGCTGATCGAGGCTGCGGAGAAAGCGAAGCGCGTGTAGCCCAGGATTGAAAAATTCGGCTGGCATTCGGTCTGCGGCCCCATCTGCGCAAGCGCCGCAATCATCCGGCGAGACTTCGGGGCCGCAGCGGAGAAACAAGCCAGACTGGAATGTGGTCGGCGTGCGAGAGGGATCACTCGGCGACCGCTTGCCCTTGCGCCTGCGCGTGCAGGGTTTCCAGTGCGGCGCGGATGGTGCGCTCATCCATGGTGTGGACTTCTATCTTGCGACCGATTGCCGGTATGAGCGTGATTGTCAGTCGTCCGCCAAGGTGTTCGCGAAATTCTTCCAGTCCCTCCAGGATGGCCGGTTTACCGTTCGTTCCCGCTTGCATCAGTTGCGGCGCGAAGGTGGGAAAGCCGAGCTTGCGAATCAGTTCGAGAATTCGTTCACATTCGTCTTGTGCCAGGATTCCCGCATCGGCGGAGTATTGAAGGTCGACAGCGATCCCAATTGCCACGGCATCCCCATGGCCGATGTCGAAGTTCGAGAGTTGCTCGAGTTTATGGGCGATCCAGTGGCCAAAGTCGAGGGGCCGGGCTGATCCCGACTCGAATGGATCGCCGGAGGTGGCGATATGCTCCAGATGGAGTTCTGCACTCCTGCGCACGATCCAGTGGAGTGCTTCCGATTGTGGGTGTGCGAGGCAGGTCGAGAATTTCTCGATTTTTTCGAAAAATGCGCGGTCACGAATGAGTGCCACCTTGATCGCCTCGATGATGCCGGCCCTGCGCTCGGTCTCCGGCAGGCTGGCGAGAAAGTGAAGATCGTTGACCACCGCGTGCGGTACCGAAAAGGTGCCCAGCCAGTTTTTCTTGCCGAAGTAATTTACCCCGTTCTTGACCCCCACGCCACCGTCTGCCTGGCTCAGGGTGGTGGTGGGAAAGCGAATCTGCCGGATGCCGCGGTGCGCGGTGGAGGCTGCGAAGCCGACGAGGTCGAGCACGGCTCCGCCACCGATGATCAGGATGTAGGAGTGGCGATCCATGCCGGCAGCGTGGATCTTTTTCCAGACCCCCTCGAGCCTCGAAAAGTCATTTTTGCACGCCTCGCCTCCCATAATTGCAACCGGTTTGGTGGTCATCAGCAGACGGTCCCTGTGGGCCTCCGCGTAGGCCACGATGCGAGCGCACAGGGAGGGGTGAGCCTCGGCAACGCTGAGATCGACGAAAGCCAGCGCCCGCGATGGGCTTTCGCTTGGAGCCAGCAAATCGACCAGAGTATGGTTGTGCGGCGCGAATGCGTCTTCCGTGAAGGCAATCTGGTGCGGAAAGCTCAGTGCGATCGTGTGATGCGTCATCCGGGGGTCAGGTAGCGGGAATGAGTCTCTGCCAGAGCAGAAGAGCGGGAGCGAGGGGCAGCAAAACAAGTGCAGTGTAGGGGTGGGCGGCGCAGACGGCAAGGGCGTCGATCAGGACGAATCCGGCCAGCAGTCGGCCGATGGCGGGACCTGTCCTTCCGGCGATCAGGGCACGTCCGGCCTGGCGCAGCCAAAAGATGAAAGCCGCATGAGTGACCACCAGAATCATGATGGTGATGAAATCCCTTGGCAGTATGAGCATACAGGTGGCAAGGCTGGCCGCGATGGGTATCAGGTAGATAGTCAGCGGCAGGGCAGACGCTCTGGCGCTGGCAGGGTATTCGTGGCGGGCGGTGGCAGTCAGCAGCACCGTGTAGATGCCGATTGCCATGGCCCACAAGGGTATGGCGACAGCGGGAAAAAGATCGCTCGAGGCACTGAGCGGAGTTAGTCGCACGGCTGTGAAGCCGCCGATCAGATACAGGCAGGAGCGGATGCCTCCCATGAACAGAGTGCAGTGCCTCCAGTGCTTGTGAGTCAGGGTGTAGGCGGTGATCAGTAAGACGATGCCGGCAATGAGAACGGCCGGCACTGAGACAAGCAACAAGCTGAGCGCACCCGCTGCAAGGTAGCTGCCTCCGAGGATCCACACGGTCTGCTCCTTGATGCAGCCTCTCGGGATAGGACGTTGAGGTTTGTGCTCCCGGTCGAATTCTGCGCCGGCTGCGTCATTGAGGGTCATGCCGGCGAGATAGAGCAGGCTCGCGCCCGCGGCGATGCCGGCAAGGTGCAGATCTTTCAGTGATCCGCCGCCCAGCAGCCAGGCCGCGGTCAGGTTCGTCCAGACGGTGGGCAGGTTGGAGATGCGGCCAAGGTCGAGAAGGGTGCGCAGCATGCTCGATGAACTTGCAGGTTGGAAGGATTGCGGTGTCCCGATCTCACAGGGGAATCGTGATTCCCGATTCGGGGACGAGCACGCGGCCGCTGCCAAGGCGCTCGGCTACCTGCTCCCGGAACCATTCCTTGGCTCCGGGGTCGCCGTGCACGAGGAGTGTCTGTCGCGCATCGACCTCGAGAATGAATTCCAGAATCTGGTCGCGGTCGGCGTGGCCACTGAGGTCGAAACGCTCGACCTCGCAGCGTATCGGGATGGGTTCTTCCCCCTCGCTTAGAATGACCTGTCCGCCGGTGCCGGCGGCGAGAACGTTACCTCCCGGAGTATCCGGGTCGCAGTAACCGACGAAAAAAATCGCGTTGCGCTCGTCATCGAGAATATGCGGTGCGAAGCGGTTGGAGACCGTGCGTTCAGTCATCATTCCGCTGGAAAGTGCGAACAGCGAGCCAGGAGCGTAGCGCAACGGGTTGCCGGTACGTTCCGATGCGACTGTGAGATCAACTTCATCAAGGATCGCGAAACCTTCGAGGTGGCGGTGGCAACGGTCGGCAAGCCGGTCGAAAATACCGGTGATCTTGGTACTCAAGCCACCGATCATGACCGGCATTTCAGCGGGAATTTCGCCGCGTTGTTTCATCTGGTGGATCAGGACGAGAATTTCCTGGCTTTTACCAAGCGCAAAGACCGGGATCAGCACGGCACCACCGCGGTCGTGGCAGGCCTGGATGTGGGCGGCAAGCCGGGAGATCTCGGCGGTTCGCGAGTATCCCGGAGTGGGTTCCTTGAGTCCGTGGGTGGTTTCGATCACCAGGGTATCGATCTGCTCTGTCGGTAGCTGCGCTCCCCGCACGATGGCCTGGTCCTCGAAAAGAATATCGCCGGTGTAGAGAACCGATTTTCCCGCATGCTGGAAGGTGGCCGCGGTAGCGCCCAAAACATGCCCCGCGTGGTGGAGCTGGCAGGTCACTTCGCCGCGCCAGCCGACCTGCATCGAGCGGCCCACCGGGCGCGGCAACCATTGCCGGGCGAGTTGATTGACCTGCCTGTGGGTGAACAGCGGAAGCTCGGTAATGCCCTTTTCCACGCGCTGGGATTTCATCACGTGCACGGAGTTGTGCAGCATGGCGAGCGCCAGTTCGCGGGTGGCCTCGCTCATAATGGTTTCCGCCGACGGTTGCGCCTGCAGGAGAACTGGAACCCCACCGAGATGGTCGAAGTGCGCGTGGCTCAGGAAAAGACAATCGATCGAGTCGTAATCCAGAGCGCCGAGTTGTGGCAGCGAGGCAAATCCGATCTCTTTCGGATGCATGCCACAGTCGAGAATGACGCGGCTTTCACCCATCTCGAGCAGGTAGCAGGAGCCGCCGATATCTTCGCGAGGCGTGAGGCTGGTAAAGAACATCGTGGTACTGGTTGCGGGATTCCGGGGTCAACCGCGGCCGGCGGTGGCCTTCGTAAATGCTTCGAGAAGCTGGCCCGGTGTGATCACGGCATCGAGTGCCTGCACCGGTCCCTTGGGTGGGATGACCAGGTAATAGGGAATGCTGGGATGCTCGAAGGTGTCAAGAAACTCTTCGATGATCGGGTTCTCGGTCGACCAGTCGGCGAGCATAGGCACAATATTCCGCTCTTTGATCAAGTCGGTGACGGCGTCGGTTCCCTCGAAGCAGACCGCTTCGTTTGCTTTGCACTGCAGTCACCAGTCGGCGGTGAAGTCGATGAACACAGTACGGCCTTTTTTGCGGTGCTGGACGACGGCGACAGGATCGATCGGTTGCCACATGAGCCCGAATTTTTCAATTCCTGAGGGGGCGTCCTCAATGGTATTGAGCTTGTTGGCATCGAGCTCCTTGCCTGCCATCAGGACGAAGCAGCCGGCGAGCAGCAGCGCGGTCGCGCGGGCAACGAAGCGCGTGCGTTGGGTGCGTGCGGGAACGTCGTAGCGCCCGTAGATCCACAGGCCGAAGGCCAGCACGACAAGTCCGTAGAGGATCGGCTGGAGGCCCCCCGTGCCGAGGCTGCGGGCGAGCACACCGAGCAGCCAGACTGCGGCTGCGAGCATGGGGAAGGCCATCAACTGCTTGAAGGTCTCCATCCAGGGGCCGGGGCGGGGAAGTTTTTCGATCAGGGCGGGAAAGAAGCTCAACAGCACGTAGGGAAGTGCCAGGCCGACACCGAGCGCCGTGAACACCAGCAAACTGGAAGAAATGGGGGAGGACAGCGCGTAGGTGAGCGCGCCCGCCATGAATGGGCCCGTGCAGGGGGTGGCGATGGCGACGGCGAGCACACCGGAGAAGAATGAACCGGCATAGCCTTGCTTGTGCTGCAGTTGTTGCCCGGCCCCGATCAGCGAAGTGCCGAACTCGAAGAGCCCTGCGAGGTTGAGGCCGAAAACGAACATCACCACAACCATGACCAGTACGAAGATCGGGTTCTGCAGCTGGAAGCCCCAACCGACCTGGTCGCCACCGAGGCGGATGGCCAGGATGACTCCGGCGAGGGTCCAAAGCGAGATCAGCACACCCGCGCCGAATACGAGGCCGTGTTTGCGAATCGTGGCACGATCCTCCCCCGCCTGCTGGACAAATCCCATGATCTTTATTCCAAGAACCGGAAACACGCAGGGCATCAGGTTGAGGATCATGCCGCCGAGC
>JBDQJG010000072.1:0-14292 GCA_040263955.1 Verrucomicrobiales bacterium | reverse complement strand
TCAGCGAACAGATTGCCTTGATTGTGCCTTTCTGCGGGTCGATGTCGATGCGAAGGTCGCGGGCGGGGCCCACGCTCTTGCGGGAAGCCGTCAGCAGCGCGGTCTGGAGCGCATCGATCATGGTGGCGCGGTCGATGCCTTTTTCTTTTTCGAAGTATTCGAAAACTGCGAGAAGATCGTTGGTCATGGGAAGTGGATTCTGTAGACGAAAAAGAGTGGGAGCAAGCCCACTCTTAAACGCGCCATCTTGGCGACCGTTGCCGGACACCTGGGCGTAAGCTCAAGGCGCATAGGATAGAGCAAAGCACATGACCAGCAAGTAGAAATGTACAGTCGCGACGAGGCGGGAACTATCAGTGCACAGAACACCCGGGCAGCATTTTTCGATGTGGTGGGAACACTCATTCATCTGCATGAGCGGGTGGGGGAAAGCTACGCCCGAATCGGGGCACGCCACGGCCTGCATGCCCGGCCGGATCAGTTGGAGGAGGGTTTTCGCGGGGCATTTCACGCGTTGTCCCCGATGCCGATTGGCGGACAGAAAGCATGGTGGCGGGAGGTGGTGGCTGCCAGTTTCGCCACCGCCGGAATAGAAACGGAAAGTCACTGCGGGTTCGATGACTGCTTCGAGGAACTCTTTGCATATTTTGCCACCGGCAGGGCCTGGGACGTTTATGGCGAGGCTCCCGGAGTGCTTGCACAGCTGCAGCGGGCAGGGCTGGCTCTCTGGGTGGTTTCCAATTTCGATGCGCGCCTGCCACAGGTCCTGGAAGAGTGCGACCTGGCGCGGTATTTTCACGGTGTGGTGCTTTCCTCGGAAGTCGGAGTGGCCAAACCCGACCCGGCAATCTTCATGGCGGCGGTCTCCCGGGCAGGCTGTAAGCCGGCAGACTGTCTGCACGTGGGTGACGATCCTCTGACCGACTGGCAGGCGGCCCGGGCGGTTGGATTGCGGGTTTTCGAGCTGCGGCGGCCGGAGCTCACCCTGCGGGATCTTCTCGGGCTGCAGGGAATACCGCCACCGCGCAACTGAGTCGTTCGCTCCCGGTAGGGGGAAGCCTACGTGCCGCTGCCGACCGTGATCAGAACCGGTGTGCAAAAAAAATTCATACTTGAATTCTTCTGCGTGGTGCGAAATACTCCGAGCCCCTCCTCCGAGGGGCAGGGAGTTAAAGGCGTGGATAGCTCAGTTGGTAGAGCAGTTGGCTTTTAACCAATTGGTCCTGGGTTCGAGTCCCAGTCCACGTACTCCCTGCCTTATCGCTCGAATCACAGCGCTTCCGGCTTGAGCAAGTTTGGCAAGTTGGACATCTTATCTCCTGCTGATGTGGCAGAGTGAGGCGGGCATACAGCTTTTTTCGCCAGATTCGAGGACTGACGTTTGTCAAAAGGTCAAGAGGCGAATGCAGCCGGTTATATCCTTTCGTGTTTTTGGGGGAGGGAGCATGAGCGGGCTGAAATTGTTATTATGGCTACGGGAAGCCCGTAACGATGCCCGCACTGTTGAGGAACCCGCGCGGTTGAATCGGCTTGACCTCGGCCGATCTTCACCTGTCCGGATCGGATTTGTGGTGGGTCAAGGCACTTAGCGTCTCGAGCCCGCGTCCGCTCCTTGAGGCTGAAGGGAGATGAACAGTGTGGCCGCCGGCAACTCGTCGACACTGGTGGCTGCCCAACAAAACGACTGCTACTGAAGGCAAGTGGCGCCCTGCTCGCTCTTTGGCTCTTCTACTGCATCCGCGTTGGTATCGCTCTAGTGAGCAGGGTCCACTCCGCACTTGATCAGAAGTCCATTCCGAACTGCAGGAAGACCGAGTGCGAAATATAATCGCCCGTGCCAAGGTCTGCGTGGTATCCGATGTTCACATCGAAGAGATCCTGAACATCGAGCAACACACCAGCGCCGGCACCTGCACGATCACGCTCGAAGCCACCTGCGGTGTAGGTGAAATCACCTCCATTATTCGAGAGTGTCGCATCGACATCCACGTCCTGGTCACCGAAGTCGTGGGACCACAGGCCATACAGGTAGGGTGAAGCAAGGATGCCACCACCGATATTCACGGCATCATGTGCGACCTCCACGCCCGCACTCAGGCGGTAGCTCTCGGCCTCGATGTCATGGACATCCAGGTTCAGGGCTCCCGCGCCGGTTTCCTCACCGCCATCGAATTCATAGTTGGTGTACTGGAATCCAACATTAGGCGAGACCGTCACGCTTCCGAAGCGGAAGTCACGGCTGACTTCGACGGCTGCAAAGAACTGCGTGCCGTCCTGGTCATTGCGCGCGGTACGGTCGACATGGTCGCCAAACTCGATCGGACGACTCAGATCGTAATTGGAAATGGCAACTCCGACCGTGCCCTCGACATTGATGCCATAGGGCAGGCTGTAGGTGCCGTATCCACTGACAATGCCAGTGTCGATATCTGTATCTTCACCATTGTCATAGTCGATCATTGAGCGGTTGTAGCCGATCCCAAGACCGATCACTGCCTGCTCATTGAGACGGTAATCGATACCTGCAAGCACGCCGGCAGAATTGAAGTCGTTGTCTGCAAGACCATGCAGAGACTCCAGTTCCGCGAACTGACCGTTCAACTGGATAAACCCACTCTCCGGCTTGCCGGAGGGCTCGTCAGCGAAAACCGCCGGCTCCTTACCGGAGACAACGACACTCTTGCCATAGGCATTCTCCGGAGACGGCGCAGGTGCCACGTTGGCTGAACTCGAGAGACCACTGACACTGACACCCGTGGCTCCAGCGCGCAGTTGGCTCATCCGGCGGCTCAGGCTCCGCGTGTTGAGCAGGCTCTGCTCCACACCGATGCGGGGAAGCACACCGTAATAGGACGGGCTGATTGCCGCGAATGCCTGTGCATAATCATCCTTATCCAAGAGATCGAGTGCCAAGGTCACATACCTGACATCTGCGTCATCCTCCTCATCTGTGATCCATTGGTCCAATGCCTGAGCAAGGCTTATCTCGTTGGGGGTGGTAGCTGCTTGCGTGTAGCTGGCGGGCGCAGCAACCAGATTCAAACGAGTTCCCCCTTCATCTACATAGACACGGCCACGCACTGCATCATCAGGATCGGTCTGAGTGGGCATCTCAATGTCCGAATAGTCAAATCCCTCGATAAGCTGAACGCCTGTGATAAACGACTCATCGACCAAATTTTGGAAGCCGCCCGCTGCATTGACGATGTTTTCAACCACATCGCCACAGGCAAATGTATGACCCTCCAAATTCCCTACAGTGATCGTCCCCGAATCTCCGTTCAATGTCGCAGTTCCAGATACGTCTACGTGATCGACCTCAGTGCCAATCACGTACTCCCCCGGGGTGGCAGGAAGAATAACCTCAATCTCCAAGTCGCCCGCTAGAGTATAGTCACCGTTCACCTCCGTGATGCCCGGGCTCTGTCCCGGCTTGTGGAAGCCGCCATCTTCGATGGTCAGGCTCCCGGTGGTGCCGGATCCTGTCAGGGTGGCGCCCTCATTAACGAAAATATCACTATTTTCGATCGATCCACCAAGAATGCTTTCACTTCCGGCAAGGTCCAGGATGCCACCGTTGACGGTGGTAGCGCCGGTGTAGGTGTTTACACCGGAGAGCGTCAAAGTTCCCGCGGTGTTCTTCGTCAGGGTGCCGCCCGCACCGGTCTCGGAAATCACGCCACTGAAGGTGCCCCCACCCACGGTCAGGTTGCCGCTGGTGCCACCCTCAGAGCGCAGCACGATGCCATCGCCCGCGCTGCCCGTCAGGCTGGTGATCGTCACGTCGGCAACCACCTCATCGGTGTCTCCTACCAGGTTGACTTGCACCTTCCCGGCATTGGCGTGGGTATCCAGGTCCACCGTGGCATAAGCGGTGGTGTCGGCATTGAGGGTCAGCGTGCCATTGAAGACTTCCGACATGCCGGCAAAGGCGGCATCCGTAGTCGTATAGGCATCGATGCCGAAGAACGCCTGCTGCGTGCCAACCGCTTCCTTGTTTCCGTCGAGGAGGTCGCCGGAGAAATCGGCGTCCACATACAGGTCGGTCGCAGTTCCCGTGGCACTGACAAGCACCACGTCATTGAAATTACCATCCCCGCCACCGTCGGCATTGTAGTAGATCTTCAGGGTATGAGTGCCGTCGATGGCGCTGGCAAGACCGCCGACTCCGAAGATCACGTCACCGTCACTGGAAGCATTGCTGAAGGTGCCGCTCACCGTGTCGGCACCATCGTTGTTGATGATCGAGAACACGGCGCCAAGGTTCGGCGCGAACGTGTTGCTGGTGCCGAACTCCAAGGCGCTGAGCGTGGCGTTTGAGCCGAGTGTTACTGTGCCAGTCACGTTGACCTGGTCGAAGTCGGTGCCCGCGATCGGTGAGCCGCCGGTAAAGGAGTCATTCACCTCGATCTCGAGAGCACCATTGAGCGTGTAGTCGCCGGTGTTGGTGATCCCCGGGCTCGTTCCCGGCTTGTGAAAAGCTCCCGATTCGATGACCAAGGTGCCGGTGGTGCCGTCGCCCGTCAAGGTGGCGTCAGTCTTCACCGTGGTTGCACTGTGGCCAATCCAGCCACCCTTGCCCAGGCTCAGGGTGCCCCCATGTACGGTGGTTGCTCCGGTGTAGGTGTTAGTTCCCAAGAGTTTCAAGGTGCTTATGTTATGTTTCTCGAGGTCTCCCTGTCCGCGGATCTCGCCACTCAAAATCTGGAACTCACCACTGTTGAAGTTGAACGTGGCGTTGTTCGCGATGTGAATGAAGTTCGTATAGTCAGCCTCTATTCCATCTACACCTAACCGCCCATCTCCCGCAATTTCCAGAGTGCCGGCATTTACCGTGGTGTCTCCCGTGTAGCTATTGTTTCCGGAAAGTGTCAGTGTACCGGCACCGATCTTGGTGATACCCAGGCTGCTTCCCACATCCGCAATATTGCCACTGTAGCTTTGGGTGCTGGCCGCATTCTCAGTGTTCAGCTCGAGAGTCACACTGCCGCTGTAGTTCACGTCGTTGCCCTGGCCGCCGGTGCCGGCGAGCAAGCCGCCGAGTGTGCCGTTGCCGGAGAGGCCCGTGGTCCATTCACCAACGCCCCCGACGTTGATTCCGATCGTGGCTCCATCCTCCACCGCCACCGGACTCAGAGGTGCCATAGCATCAGTCACGGTATACCGCAGCGTACCGTGACTGATGGTGGTGTTGCCTGCATACTCGTTGTCTGCGCTTAGCGTGACCGTGCCCGCAGTATTCTTCAAAAGTGTCGAGTTGGAGACGTCGCCTAAGTTGGCGGAGATTTCACCATCCTCGACATTGAATCCATTCGTGCTGAAGAGCGTGCCGGTGCCTCCCGTGATGACCGAGTTGATGCTGCCTTGCGATCCAGTTTCCAGGAAGACCTTGGAGACGCGCTCATTATTGTCACCGATATTGAAAACCCCACCGGCAACATTGACGGCTTCCCAATCAACCAACGTGTCCGATTGAGTCAGTGCCAAGCTTCCCCCTTCGATTCGAATTCCACCGTCAAAATCCACTGATGTAAGATAGAGGGTCAACTCGCCCGATTCCACTTTCAACTGACCGGCAGCATCGATACTTCCGTTAGAGAATTGATAATTGCCATTACTGACGAAGACGGCGTTTGGATCCATTGTTGCTCCGCCAAGACTCACATTCCCCTGTCCGGTTCCGCTGAAGTAGGCATTGTCCCCCGCAGTGAATGTTGTGGCTGTCCAGTTCGAGGTCGTGTAGTCCCAATAGTTATCAATATCGGCATTCCACGATTTATCGGCAGCGAATGCCTGGGATTCGGCCATCGAGATACAGATTGCCAAGGCGAGCAGGCACAGGGTGAAGTTTGAATGCATGGATAGAAGAAGAATACGGGTTGTCATAGGCGAGCCGAATAAGTAGGGTAATAGTACAAAATTGTGTTGTTTGCCGAACCCGAAAAGCAAGTACAATCGTTTGGGCTGTGATGTTTTTTCTGGTCCGGGGATTTGCCGGGAGCTGTTTGAATACTTGGGGTATTGGCTGCGCAAGTCTAGCATGCGTCATGGTAAGCAACGCAATTCTTTTGTTCTGCGCAGCATCGTTCCTGGGATACGGGCTCAGTTGCCTGGTCTCCGCGCACATGGTCGATGAGTTCCGGCGCTACCGGCTTTCCGGCTTCCGCAAGATGACCGGGGTTCTGCAGCTGCTCGGTGCGCTGGGATTGCTGGCGGGCCTGTGGCAGCCGGTAGTTGGCGGGATTGCCGCCGCGGGCCTGTCCCTGCAGATGGCATGCGGGCTGGCAGTACGCATCAGGATCCGTGATTCCTTGCTGCAGTGCCTTCCCGCCGCGGCCTACATGTTGCTCTGCGGCTGGCTTGCCGCGGAGCTTTTATTCTGAGCCGTTTTCGAGTGGCGCCGTTGCGGTTTTCTCAGGCCACCACGAGGTAGACAGACATCAGCAGCATCAGGGCCGCGGGCACGGATTTGCTGAGCGGATCGTTTACCTTCACGTGCATGGCCAGCGCCCCCAGCATCAGAACGACCAGTGTCGCGGCACCGGGAACCGTGCAGGCCGGGAAGAAGATGCCCAGGAAGATCACCAGGCTGGCGGTCAGCTTGAGCGTTCCGATTACGTAGAATGCCCACGCGGGCAGGCCGTAGGCGGTGAACTCTTCCTTGAGGCTCCCGGCAGTTCCGCCGCGGTAGCGCGTCGCGGAACCCGCCCGCACAAGCCAGACGTTGAGGATTCCAAGTGGAATGAGAATCTGGAAAATCAATGCCATGTCCTTGAGTTCCATGTTCCTAGTCTGCAATCTCCTGGTCCCGGCGTCCAGCTCTCAGTTCGGCTGAAATGCTCTGGCAATGATGCCGGCGGATGGTTGTGATCGACTGGCGGGCCAGTTGCGGCAGCGCTTGCGGCTTTGCTGTCAGTCCCCCTGTCCGCGATTCATCCTTCTGGCAGGGTTCCGGCTGCAAGGCGCGCTTCATAGGTCTGGCAGGCATCACATCGGTTCACGAGGGTGGTCTCTTCCGGTGTCGGATCCATCGACCAATAGACCTTTCCTGCCTCGTGATGGTAGCGACGCACCTGGGAGTAGAAGCGGCCCGCCACGCCATACTCGAAAATGTGCCTGGCCAGGGCGTGGAGCATGGGCGCGTTCTCCGGTGTCTCGACCACGTATTCATGCGGCCAGGTCTTGGCGTAGGTTTTTGCGAATCTCCACGGGGTAGTTTCGACGAACTGTCGGACATCTTCCGCCAACGGCACCGGAGGCTCGAGGATTTCCAGTGGAAGCCCGGCGATAGGAGCCTCGGACGACAGCTCAAATCGTATGGGCTGGTCGCCGGGGTAGGCGGAGGGCAGCTGCAGGCCCGGTGTCAGGAATGCCCTGAGTTCCTGCAGGGGATGTGTCTTGAAGTGGCGGCCGATTGCTCCCTCCACGCGGTCGTGCAGATGTTCATCTCCCGTCAGCGGGGCGACATGAAACCTGAGAAGCCGAATGGTGGCTAGAATATCTTGTGTAAGCCTCTGCCCATCGCGCAGCAGCACCGGGAGTGTCCCGGGCCAATCGGATGCAAGCTCTTCGGTCAGGAGCCGGTTCTCCCCACGCGACAGGGCACCGGGGTCCATCGGCGCGATAACAAGTCCAGTTGAAAAATAATCGCCTAGAGTGAGAAAATCTGATGGGTGGGGGGCGGTCGTTTTCAGTGTGCATGGCGATGTCCAGTCCGCGTTGTCTTCCGGCGCGAAGCCAGATGACCCATGAAATCGGAATCATTGCCGGGAAGCCGTTGTAGTGCGTTGCGGATACGCTCATCACATGCCGAGGATGAAGCGGAAGCCGAGAAGCCCGAACCCGGCCAGCACCAGACAGATTGCGGCGGTGATCCGCGTCTCGGTCTCGCGTGCGAACAGGCTGATGATCGCGAGGAGTCCGCCAATTCCGCAGCCGCCGCGCAGAATCATGATGCCGACATACGCGGGTCCCAGGGCGGAGAATCCCTGGGCAGCTTGCGCCGTAGCTCCGCAGATGTAGCCTGAAATCAGTGACAGGATCGTGATGATCAGCCCCGTGATGGCTGTGCCGACTCTGAGCATGGTTTCGGGTGCCTTTACGGATATTTCGTGCCGGGGAGGCGCTGCGTGAATCGGTCTTTTCGAGACTGTTGTGGCTGTGGTGGTGAAGGATCGGTTGCCAATCAATCGAAGGTGGTATGATTGAAAAATTCCTGCCGCGCTGCAAGAGTTTTTTTGGCTTTCCAGTTGCTTGATGAAATCGTAACGGGAGCGGAGGGGGCTCGGATGGCCGTGCTGGCTAGTGATGTATCTGCTTGGTGGCCTCGGGGATTCCGGGTGGGTGGTCGAAAAAGTGATGAGCGCGAGGCAGTGTTGCATCGAGTCCGGATGAGTTTCCGGATCGAGGCGTGGCGGTGGCGCTCTTCAGACACCGGGCTCGGGTCAGCTCACCAGGTGGCGCATGCCGAGGTAGGCGCATGCGGCGACGGCACCGGAAAGGTTGAGACTGCGGACGCTTCGCCCATCGCCGTATCCCGGGGTGGGCAGGCGCCGGCAGCGTTCCGGGTGTGCGTCGAGCAATGCGGGCGCCAGGCCCTTGGTTTCGCGTCCGAAGATGAGGTAGTCTCCCGCTGCCGGTGGCGCCTCCCAGGGGGGCACACCACGGCGGGCGGTGTGCAGGTGCCACTTCGAGGTGTCATCATGGGTGGTGGCGAAGCTCTGCCAGTCCTGCCATGTGACCAGCTCGAGGTCGCTCCAGTAGTCGAGGCCGGCGCGCTTGAGTTGGCGGTCGTCGAGCGAGAATCCGAGCGGGCCGACAAGATGCAGGCGCGCGCCGATGGCGACGCAGAGCCGGCCGACGTTGCCCGTGTTGGGTGGGATTTCAGGCTCTACGAGGACGATCTCGAACATGTTGGCAGCGGGGAACTCGGTTGCGCAGAAGTGGTCGCGTGAGCCCCCCGGCGGGACCATTCGCGCTGCGATACCAAGGTAACACAAAATGTGGCCAACCTCGAGGCTGGCAGGTGCGTGCCGCGGCCGTGCCTGCCCGGATGACCTTGACCGGTGTGAGGACCTGCCTAGCTGGCAGCCACTTCGACCGGGTCGACGTTGACCCGGCGGCCGTTGCGATCGAAGCGCACTTTGCCGTCGATCAATGCGAAAATCGTGTAGTCTCTGCCCAGGCCGACGCCGCTTCCGGGGTGCCACTTGGTGCCGCACTGGCGGATGATGATGTTGCCTGCAACGACTCTCTCGCTGCCGAATTTTTTCACGCCCCGGCGCTTGCTGTTACTGTCGCGGCCGTTTTTGACGGAGCCTTGTCCCTTCTTGTGAGCCATGGTCTACTTCTTTTTGTGGGTTGAAGAAAATGTGCAGGCGGGTGCCTGAATCAGGTGTGGGCGGAATGGCGGGCCTTCAGCCGGTGATCGATTGGATCTCGAGGCGGGTCAGGTGCCTGCGGTGTCCCTTGGTGCGGTGGTAGCCGGTGCGCTTCTTGTATTTGAACGCGGTTACCTTCTTGTCGCGGAATTGTTCGATCACCTTGGCGGTGACCTTGGCACCTTCCACGATCGGATCGCCAAGCTTGACCGTGGATCCGTCGGTGACCATCAAGACGTCTTCGAAGACGGTCTCTGCGCCCTCTGCCACATCGAGTTTTTCGACATTGAGGCGGTCGCCTTCGGTGACCCGGTATTGTTTGCCGCCGGTTTTGATGATTGCGTGTGCCATGGTGATGAAAATTGGTTTCCGGTTTTCGGATGAGGGCGGGGAAGCTGGAATAGGATCGCTGTGCGGGCAAGTGAAATCTGGTCGGTTCATGGGAGGTTTTTTTCGACCTTCAGATCGGGGAGATGGCGCCACAGCAGGAAGGTCACCAGCAGGCCCGCCGGGATGCTGCAGAGCATCTGGGTGGTGGTGGCAAGCGATTGTTGCTTGAGGCCAAGCACCAGGATGCCCGCGAGTAGACCAGCGACCGCGGTAAGCAGGTTGTTGGCCGCCAGCACGCGGCCGCGTTCCGCAGGCTGGGCCGTGTCCTGCAGGCAGGCAGAGAGTGGCACATTGAAGGCCCCGCCGAAGAGGCCGAGCAGGACGAGGGCGGTGTAGAAGCGCGCACTGCCGGTTTCCAGCAGGGCGACGGCGAGCACGGAGAGCGTCATGCCGCCGACGCCGAGCGGGACCAGCCAGAGGGCGATGCCGCGCCGGCTGAGCAGGGCGACTCCCAGGCTGCCGCAGATCAGGCCGATGCCGATTGCCAGGTACATGCTGCTGGCCGCCCGGGCGGCCAGCGCGCCATCTTCGGGAAACAGCTCGGTTCCCAGGTTCACGGTGAACAGTCCCATCAGGTAGGAGACAAACCAGAACCAGGCGAGGCCGAGCATGCAGATGCGCAGGACCCGCACGCGCAACGCACGCCGCAGGTGGCCGAAGTGCTCGCAGAGTATCGTGATGCGGAAGCGCACCCCGGGGTTGGCGGGCGTGCGCGTGACCAGCGCGATCATGCCAAGAGGCAGGAGGGAGAGCAGGCCGGCCCATAGCACGACAGTCGAGGCGGCGCTCCAGGCATCGCCACTCCGGCCGTGCAGGGCGGCGAAGCTGTGACCGCCCGCCGCCATGCCACAGAGGATGGCGATCATCGTCGCCATGCCCATCCACCCTGCCACCATGCCGAGTCGCCGGGAACCCACCAGCTCCTTGACGATGCCGAGCTTTGCCGGGCTGAAAAAAGTCGACTGGATGCTCAGCAGGACGAATCCGAGCAGCGCGACGCGGATATCACGCAACTGCAAGCCCAGCCAGATGGTTGCGAAGATCAGCGTCTGGGCGATGAGTGCCGCCAGCATGACGGCGCGCTTGGAGAATCTGTCGGAGAGGAAGCCTGCCAGCGGGGCGAACAGAATGAACGGAATGGGCAGGATGGAGGAGGTGATGATCTCGATGTGTGCGCCAATCAGGGTGTGGCGCGCGACAACCAGCGCCAGGCCGATCAGGACGAACTTGACGAGGTTGTCATTGAAGGCGTTCTGCGACTGGATGAGGAGCGTGCTCCATGTTGCCGCCCAGTTGCGGGCCGGCAGGCGGGCAAGGTCGCCGGGGTGCCTATCCTCCGGAGCGTGTTGGAAAGCAGTTTTGGGCCGCTCGGTCATGAAGAGAGGATCGCGAGGGGCGGTATATGTGCGGCGTGGAGCGGCAAAAAGAGGCAGTGACCCGGGGGGGGCTCTGTCTCTGACGGTTCACCCGGACGAGCGGGTTGTCCGGATTGATGACGGTACGCGGTGATGGGCCTTGGTGGTGGTGCGGCTGGGGTCCTGGCTTCCCGGCGCGGGAACGGCAAATCGTTTTTTTTTGAGCTTTTGGATCTTTAGCGGTCGAAATCTCCGCCATCTCTGCCTAATTTCGACGAGTTTTACCAGAAAATCAGGTTATGGCAATTGACGCAAAACGTACGTTTATCACAGGCTCGGGGGGCGAGGGCACATATTTCGCACTCGCAGCACTCGAGGAAGCAGGCATCGCCACCGGTCTTTCCCGCCTGCCGGTCTCCATCCGCATCGTGCTGGAGTCGGTGATGCGCAATTGTGACGGCAGGAAGGTGACTGAGGAGGATGTGCGCAACCTTGCCGGGTGGAATGCGAAAAGCCCGGGGGATTACGAGATTCCTTTCACCGTTGCCAGGATCGTCCTGCAGGACTTCACCGGTGTGCCCTTGCTGGTGGATGTGGCCGCCATGCGCGATGCGGCGGTGAAGGCGGGTGCGGATCCGACCGCGGTGGAGCCGCTGGTTCCGGTGGATCTCGTCGTCGACCACTCGATCCAGGTGGATTTTGCCGGATCGCAGCAGGCGCTCGATCGCAACATGGAAATCGAGTTCATCCGCAATCGCGAGCGCTACGAGTTCCTCAAGTGGGGCCAGCAGGCATTCGAGACGTTTTCTGTAATACCTCCCGGCATCGGGATTGTCCACCAGGTCAACCTGGAGTTCCTCGCCCGGGGAGTGCTCTCCAAGGATGCGATCTTTTACCCGGATACCCTGGTTGGCACGGATTCGCACACCACCATGATCAATGGGCTTGGAGTCGTCGGATGGGGTGTGGGAGGCATCGAGGCGGAGGCCGGCATGCTCGGCCAGCCGGTGACCTTCCTGGTACCTGAGGTGGTCGGTGTCTACCTGCACGGCAGACTGGCAGAGGGGGTGACCGCGACGGATCTGACTCTGCGGGTCACCGAGATGCTGCGTGCCCACGGGGTGGTGGGCAAGTTTGTCGAGTTTTATGGGCCGGGGGCAGCGGCACTGTCCCTGCCGGATCGCGCCACGATTGCAAACATGGCTCCGGAGTATGGCGCGACCATGGGGTTTTTCCCGGTTGATGCCGAGACGATCGACTATTTGCGCGGCACCGGGCGTGATCCGGAGCACTGCCAAACGGTAGAGAATTACTTCAAGGCGCAGGGGCTCTTCGGCATCGCGACGGAAAAGGGGGATCTGGATTTCACGGACGAACTCGAGCTCGACCTCGGCTCGATCGTGCCTTCGGTTTCCGGTCCGAAGCGCCCGCAGGATCGGATCGATGTGCCCGCTCTGGGCGAGCGCTTCGACGCGCTGTTCCAGGCGCCTGTTGCAGAGGGCGGATTTGGTCTCTCCGGTGAGGCGCGCAATCGCAGGGTGTCCATTCACATGCCCGAGCCGGCCGGCTTCGCCGTCGGTTCGTTGCTGGAGAGCCAGTCGCCGGTGGCCGAGCGTGACCAGGCCGAAATGGTGGCCAATCGGCCGTCGCCAGACTTGATCCCCGCAGCCGAGGCCTTCGCAGCGATCGACGCCGAACTGGCGCACGGCTCGATCCTGATCGCGGCCATTACCTCGTGCACGAATACCAGCAACCCCAGCGTAATGCTCGCGGCGGGACTACTGGCGAAGAAAGCCAATGCCCGCGGGCTCACGCTGGCTCCGTATGTGAAGAGCTCGCTGGGTCCCGGATCACGGGTGGTCACCGAATACCTCGAAGCCACCGGGCTGCAGCACGAGCTCGACACCCTCGGCTTCGATACGGTCGGTTATGGCTGCACGACGTGTATCGGTAATTCCGGGCCGCTGCATCCGGCGATTGAAGGCGCGATCAAGGAAGGGGACCTGGTGTGTGCCTCGGTACTGTCCGGCAACCGCAACTTCGAGGCCCGGATCCACGGTGCGATCAAGGCGAATTTCCTCATGTCGCCGCCACTGGTGGTGGCCTACGCGATCGCCGGCCGGGTCGACCTCGACCTGACCCGTGATCCCCTCGGCAGCGACCAGCAGGGCAATCCGGTGTTCTTGCGCGATCTCTGGCCGACCCAGGACGAGGTGCGTGAACTCCTGGGAGCCGCGTTGAAGCCTGAAGTGTATGCCAAGCTTTACGGGGATGTGGATGCCGCGAACCCGAAGTGGGGACAGATTCCGGGCAAGACGGGAGCCGCCTACCAGTGGGATGAGAGTTCCACCTACATCCAGTTACCGCCGTTTTTCGATGACTATGACGGCAGTCAGGGAGATCTGGCGGATATCGTGGGTGCCCGTCCGCTGGGAATCTTCGGGGACTCGGTGACTACCGATCACATTTCGCCGGCCGGTGCGATCAAGCCGGACTCACCCGCGGGCAGCTACCTTATCGAGCACGGTGTGGAGAAAGCCTCGTTCAACTCCTTCGGGTCGCGTCGCGGTAATGATCGGGTGATGACCCGCGGAACCTTCGGCAATGTCCGCATCAAGAACCTCATGGTTCCCGGCACCGAGGGTGGCTACACCACGTATTTCGGAGCCGGCAGCGTCCCGGTGCTGGACAATCCGAAATCGACGGATGCCGGCACTCCGACGCATATTTACGATGCCTGCATGGCGTACCGCGAGGAGGGAACGCCGCTGGTGGTGATCGGGGGCGCGGATTACGGCATGGGATCATCGCGCGACTGGGCGGCCAAGGGCACCCGCCTGCTCGGCGTGAAAGCGGTGGTCACCAAGAGTTTCGAGCGCATCCACCGATCCAACCTGATCGGCATGGGCGTGCTGCCGCTCAATTTCAAGGATGAGGCGGATTACGACAAGGCGAGTGCGCATCACGATGCCACGTTCTCGATCACCGGGCTCTCGAATGATTCCCAGCCGCGTGACGAGGTCACGCTTGTTGTGCATAAAGCCGATGGCACCGAGGAGCAGTTTCCACTGATTCTGCGCCTGGATACCCCGGTGGAGATCGAATATTACCGTGCCGGGGGGATTCTACCCTACGTGCTGACGCAGATTCTCGATGAGGCCTCGTAG
>JBDQJG010000071.1:0-14500 GCA_040263955.1 Verrucomicrobiales bacterium | reverse complement strand
GATAATTATTTTTAGCTCATCTGCTTCTTTATAGACCTCTTCTAATGGAAGTTTTGTTTTTTTTGGAGACAAACAAAACCAATCCCAACTACCAGAAAAAGAATACGCACCAGAGGTTTCAATATGTGTTTTTATTCCGTGTGAACGATAGCAGATGAAGCCGATTAAACTCGCCGCCGCCTGTCTGAACCAGACGCCGCTCGACTGGGATGGAAACCTTTCGCGCATCCTGGCTGCAATTGCAGAAGCACGTCAGGCAGGGGCGAGCGTGCTCTGTCTGCCTGAATTGTGTGTGACCGGTTATGGTTGTGATGATGCGTTCCTGTCGCCGGCCTTGCAGGAGATGGCGCTGGAGATCCTCGATGACATTGCCGCCGAAACCGGTGGCATGGTGGTGGCAGTCGGCTTGCCGCTGATGGTGCGCAATGCCTTGTACGATGCCGTGGCGGTTCTGGCTGATGGAGCGCTTGCGGGGTTTGTGCCGAAGCAGCATCTGGCCGGTGATGGCATTCACTACGAGCCCCGATGGTTTCATGCATGGCCGGAAGGCGCGGTCGAGGAGGTCGAGGTAAAAGAAACGTCCGTGCCCGTTGGGGATCTGTTGTTCTCGTTCCAAGGACTGCGGCTGGGATTCGAAATCTGCGAAGATGCCTGGGTGGCCAATCGCCCGGGAGTGGGACTGGCGCGGCGGGGTGCCGATATTATCCTGAACCCGAGTGCGAGCCACTTCGCCTTCCACAAGCAGGAGACTCGCCAGAGGATTGTTGCGGAGGGATCGCGGGCGTTCCGAGTCGCATACGTGTATGCCAATTTGCTGGGCAATGAGGCAGGCCGGGCGATTTATGACGGCGGGGCGATGATCGCCACGGGTGGGGATATGGTGGCGCGCGGCGCGCGGCTTTCATTTCGCGAGGTTCTGGTAACCTGTGCCACTGTTGATGTCGATGTGAATCGCGCCGGCCAGAACTGGGCGGCAAGCTTTCATCCGGATGTGGCCTCACTGCAAGGTGGTGAGGTTGAAGTTGGCTTTGCTATCCCGGGCGCGAACGATCCGCCGAGCCCGCAGTTGGCAGCTGATGGTGTGGGAACCTGGGATGCCGATTGGGTGGGCAAGGAAGACGAGTTCACGCGCGCGGTGGCGCTTGGGCTGTTTGATTACGCGAGGAAGAGTGGGAGTCGCGGATTTGTCGTGTCGCTTTCGGGAGGAGCGGATTCAGCTTCCTGCGCGAGTCTCGTCTGGGCGATGGCGCACCTCGCGGGCGCCGAGTTGGGTGAGTCCGAGGCCGCGGCGCGCCTTGGGATCAATTCTCTTCAAATGGGGGAGATTCTCACCTGCGTCTACCAATCGACAAGCAACAGCAGTGCGGTTACCCGCGAAGCGGCGCGCGCGGTGGCGGAAGGCATCGGTGCCACGTTTCATGAGTTCGACGTGGATGGCATCGTGGAAGATTACCGCAGAATTGTCGAGGGCTCGATCGGGCGGCAGTTGGGTTGGGAGAAGGATGACCTGGCGCTGCAGAACATCCAGGCACGCGTTCGCTCACCGGGCGTGTGGATGCTTGCCAATCTGAAAGGTGCGCTGTTGCTTGCGACCAGTAATCGCTCGGAGGCGGCGGTAGGGTATGCCACCATGGATGGAGACACCAGTGGCGGGCTCAGTCCGCTGGTGGCCATCGACAAGGCATTCATTCGCGAGTGGCTGGTATGGATGGAGAAGACAGGGCCGACGGGGATTTCCGCGTTGCCGGCACTCGCCCTGGTCAATGCGCAGGAACCGACCGCCGAGTTGCGGCCGCGGGAACAGGGCCAGACAGATGAAGCCGACCTGATGCCGTATGGCTTGCTTGACCGTGTCGAGCAACTTGCCGTGCGCGACCGCTATGCGCCGGTCGAGGTGTTTCGTGCGTTGGTTGCCGAAGGCAGCGAGTGGGCCGCGGACCGGGATCGCTTGAAGCACTGGATTCGTCGTTTTTTCGAGCTTTGGGCTCGCAATCAGTGGAAGCGGGAGCGCTACGCGCCGAGTTTTCATCTCGACGATCGCAACCTCGATCCGCGAACCTGGTGTCGGTTTCCGATTCTCAGCGGTGGGTTCAAGAGAGAACTGAAGGTGCTCGAAGCGGAGTGAGGAAATCGTTGGCTGTTGTGTGCATCGACAACTCTACCGGCGATCGCGGTGATGGAGAGACAAGGAGCAGTCGTGAACGCCTCGGGTGTTGCCCGGTTCCAGTCGTTGGTCGAGTGGATTTGCGAACAGCTATTCGGTGCTTGTTGCGAATTGCTGGCAACAACGAAAAAAGGGCAGGCAGAGGTTCGGATCATGATTGTGCAAGCGAAGAGCTGTTGTGATTTTCACCTTGATCACCGCGTATTCTAAAATATTAATTCTTGTTAAGCGATTTCACGCTTGATGCATCCAGTCTGATCCATGCAACCTCATCGTAATCAAATCGCGCTGTCGGCCGGGGCTCTCCTGCTGGCGATGTTCTCTGTTTCCTGCAGTCTGATGCCGTTGAGGTCGAGCGGAAACACTCATGGGATGCAGCGCAATCCTGACCCCCGTTATCAGCAGCAACCGTATTATCAAGGTCAGCGACAACTTCAGTACGGTGGCCAGAGAGGCCAGCCGCGGAGTGCTTCCGGGTATGGAGATTCGGGTTATCCGTCGTCTCCTGGTGATTATGGTTATCCTACGGCGCCCTCGTACGACGCGCCGCCGGCAGGTGGCGGGGCAGGATCGAGCCATGTGGTGGCGCAGGGTGATACACTCTGGTCGATCAGCAAGAAGTATGGCACCAGTGTGGCCGCGATTCGATCGGCAAACAGTCTTTCGAGTGACCTCATCCGCCCGGGAGACGTGCTGCAGATACCCTGAAAACACTGCTGGTTTCTGAGTTTGCAGCTTTTAATGGCAGAACAGTCGGGCGGCCAGAACACTGGCCCCCGTTGATGTGAGCGGAATCAGGTATTCCCGGGACGAAGTAAGTGGTTAAACAGCGCCTTGCGCAGGGCCTTCGAATTGTGCACAATCAACAACAATGGAACCTCAATTGATTTCCTCGGAGCATGCGCCCGCCGCTATCGGTCCGTATTCTCAGGCAACCCGGGTAGGCGAACTGGTCTTCTGCTCGGGCCAGATCCCGCTCGACCCGGAGACCATGCAGGTGGTAGAGGGGGGCATCGAGGCACAGGCCCGGCAGGTTCTGCGCAATCTCGAGCAGGTGCTCGCTGCTGCTGGATGCGGGTTCAAGGATGTGGCAAAGACGACCATTTTTCTTGCTGATATGGCGGATTTCAAGGTGGTCAACAGCATCTACGGCGAGGTGTTTGGCGACTATCGGCCGGCGCGAGCCACCGTAGCGGTCGCTGGTCTGCCGATGGGCGTGCTCGTTGAGATCGATTGCGTGGCACACTGCGGATGAAACGATGCGACGGGAGTTTGCCATCCCGGTGGAATCGGCGTTGCAGTCAGACGTGAAAGGGAGTTTGATCAAGGAAATGAATATGCCAAAGCTCACTCTGTTGATTGGAATCGCGCTCGCCCTGCTGGGGGTGGTGTGCTACTCGATATCGGAATCGAAAAGCATGACAGCGCTGATCCCCACGTGGATGGGGTCCGTGCTGGTGATCTGCGGTGTGATCGCGCTCGTCAAGGAGGGGGCACGCAAGCACGTCATGCATGTCGGTATGCTGGTGGGGCTGCTCGGCTTTCTCGGCAGCGCCGGCCGGATCCCCAAGGCTCTATCGAGTGGCGAGGGCCTCGGGTTGGCGGGAACCAGCCAGTTGCTCACTGCGATTCTTTGCATCGCTTATCTGGTTTTCGGCATTCGCTCGTTCCGTGCTGCGCGCAAGGCGCGTGAGGCTGCCGGCGAGTAAGCCTGTCGGAGGCACACCCGTCCGCCGCGTGGACACGTGCTTTTGCGAACTTGCAGCGTATCTTCGTTGGCAGAAGTAAGTGGATCCGGGTATTGATCGTGGCGCGTAGTTCAAGCAAGCTGGTGGCATGATACGTTTCCTGATTTTTGGTTTCCCCGTCGCCATTCACTGGATGTTCTGGGTGCTTGCAGCATTGATCTCCGGTGCCCTGCATGCCACGGGGCGTGATGCCTGGGTGCTCGTGTTGGCAAAGATATTGGTGGTTCTGGTTTCGATCCTGGTGCACGAACTCGGCCACGCCTCCATGCAGCGAAGGTTCGGCGGGCGTCCGTCGATTCTCCTGCACGGATTCGGTGGGCAATCTCATGCGCCGGGGCAGTTTACCCGCAACGAAAACCTTATTCTCGTCGCTATGGGGCCGGTTTTCAGCTTGCTGTTGGCTGTTTCAGGATGGCTGCTCTGGAGTTTCTCGTTGTTGCCCGGAACGTTGGCCGGCTTTGTCATTCTGATCAATGTGTTCTGGACGACCCTCAACCTTCTGCCGATTTATCCGCTGGACGGCGCACAGCTGCTCGAGCATGCCATGCGTGGGAGGAACCCGGTGCTGCGTTACCGCATCGCCATGGTCACGGCTGCCCTGGTAGCCGTGTATTTTCTTTCCTGGGGGTGGCTGTTTGCGGGTATCGTGTTCGGTTATATGGCTTACGAGAACTACAAGCGCAGCGAGGGGCGCCCGGTAGCCGGCATTTTCGGCCGGTTTTAGTTTGAAGTAGCAACCACGTGGAAAAAGATGACTGATCATTTGCGGACCCTGTTCGAGTTTTTGCGCTTTCCCAGCGTCTCGACTGATAGCACGCGAGCGGATGCGGTGCGTGATTGCGCGGCCTGGTTGGACCGTAAGCTCAAACAGATCGGCTTGAAGAGCGAAATACATCAGACGCCTGGTCACCCGGTGGTGGTGGCCCGGAATGGCGAGCGCCTCGTGGGACGACCGACCGTTCTGATTTATGGCCATTATGATGTTCAGCCGGAAGACCCGATCGATCTCTGGCACTCGGATCCCTTCGAGCCGGAACTGCGCGACGGGATCATCTATGCACGCGGTGCCACTGACAACAAGGGACAGTTGTTGGCGCACGTTCTGGGAGTGGCTGAAACAATCGAGCAGGAAGGTGAACTTCCAGTCAATCTGATCTTTCTTTTCGAGGGTGAGGAGGAGGTGGGCAGCCCCAACCTGGAGAATTTCCTGCGCGAGCATGCGACGGAACTGGCTTGTGACGTGGTCGCGGTGTCCGACACCGGCATGGTCGGCCCTGGAGTGCCCACCTTTACCTACGGTTTGCGAGGTATCAGCTGTCTCGAGGTCGACATCGTCGGCCCCTCTGCCGATCTCCACTCGGGAGTCTGGGGCGGGGCCGTTGCCAATCCCGCCTCGGTGATCGCCAGGCTTGCTGCCTCCTTGCATGATGCGCAAGGCCGGGTGGCCATCCCGGGATTTTACGACCGGGTCACGCCGCTGGAGGACTGGGAGCGGCAGGCGTGGGCTGATCTGCCTTGGACCGATGAGGAGACCCTGCAGCATACCGGCGCGTCTGCGCTTGTCGGCGAGCCCGGTTTCAGCGAGTTGGAGCGGCGCTGGGCGCGTCCCACCGCGGAAATCAACGGGATCGGTTCAGGTTACCAGGGAGAGGGTTCGAAGACCATCATCCCCGCGCGGGCTCACTTGAAGATCTCTTTCCGGCTGGTGCCTGAGCAGGACCCTGCTGAGATCCTTGACCTGGCTGAGGCGCACCTGCGTGCGCAGCATCATGAGGGAGTCACCCTTTCAATCGAGCGCGGTCACAGCGGCAGTGCCTACCTGATGGATCCGCACTGCGGCTGGGGCAAAGCGGCTCAATTGGCGCTGGCCGAAACATTTTCGGGGACCGAGCCGGCACTGATTCGCGAGGGCGGAAGCATCCCGATCGTGCAGACGTTCAAGGACGTGCTCGGCGCCGATACTCTCCTGCTGGGCCTGGCGCTTCCCGATTGCCAGATCCACGCCCCCAACGAGAACTTTCCGGTGGAAAATTTCGAGGCTGGAATTCGCTTGAATCGATCGCTTCTTCGTTGCCTTGCCGATGGCTTTGGAGACGCTGCCCGTTGATGCTCACGGTGAACAAAGTGCGCTGCAGGGTATGAGCTGAGGCAAGACGGGAATTTTGTTGCGCAACTATCGTTGGCTTGATGCGTTTCATCAGGACAACCATGAAACCAATGAAATTCTCTCAGAAAGTTGTCTCTATCGTGGCCTGTGCAGGCTTCTGCGCGTGCCTGGTCCCCGCTTCCGCTGAAAATGCCGATCCACCTGTGCCCGGTGGAGATCCGGCGCAGACAAGCGGTCCTGATCGTGGTCCTGGAGGGCCGACAGGGCCCGGGGGAGCCTCTGGTGGCAAGGGCAAGGGCAAGTGGAAGCGCGGCGGATTCGGAGGTGCAGGTGGTCCCGGAGGCTCTGGCGGTCCCGGACAGATGTTCGAGCAGGCCGATGCGAATGGGGATGGAAAAGTCACCAAGGAAGAGTTTGTCGCCGCTGCAGTCGAGCGTGCCGAGCGCATGTTTGGTCATCTCGACGCGGATGAAAGTGGTGATGTGACCAAGGAAGAAATCAAGGCTGCAAGGGAGCGCTTCGAGGGCCATGGTCAGCGCGGAGGTGGTCCGGGAGGGCGATTCGGCCGTCCCGGGGGGGCTGAGCGTCCCAGCGGTGCCTAGTTAATCACGAGGGAGATATCCTCCCTGTAACGAAAAAAACCGCATCCCCGATGAGAATTGGGAGTGCGGTTTTTTCTTTGCCTGGAAAGTGTTTCAGGCAGAGAGGTGTTGAAATGAGTGAACCTTTGGAGGACTTAAATAAGCTTTGCGAGCAGGTTCCCGGTGATAGTCCCTTGATCGAGGTGCGGGGATCCCGGGTGCATGGGCGAGGTTTGTTCGCGACGCGGGATATCCCGAAAGATACGTACGTTATCGAGTACGTTGGGGAGCGGATCGGCAAGGAAGAGTCCCAGCGGCGTGGATTGGAACTCTATGCCGAGTCGGAAAAAACCGGGGGCGCGGCAGTCTACATCTTTACCCTCAATGACGAGTTCGACCTCGACGGCGGCCACCCAGACAACAAGGCGCGACTGATCAATCATTCCTGTGATCCCAACTGCGAGGCCCAGCAATGCGAGGAGGATCGCCTGTGGATCGTCGCCCTGAAAGGTATTCGGGAGGGTGAGGAACTGACGTTTAATTACGGCTTCGACCTCGACACATATCGTGATCATCCGTGCTGCTGCGGGACGGAGCGCTGTGTTGGTTATATCCTTGCAGAGGACTACTGGCCGCAGATCGAGCGGTAGCCGGCCTGGCGTCGTGGTTGTGGCTGTCAGTTGCCGGCGGTTTTTTTGCCGTTGGCCTTCAACTTGATCAGGCCCTTTTCCGTTTCCAGGCTGGTTACGCGCAGCAGCACTTCCCGGCTCCTGCCTTCCTCGTAGTATGGGGTCAACCAAAGCCAGTGCTCGAGGTTGCGCAGAAACCCCTCGGGCACGGATTGACCGTTTACAGTGAGCTCGTCGAGTACGAGGTAGAGACGAAATTCTTCTGGTTGGAAGGTTAATCTGAAGCTCCCGCTCCCGGATAGATAGCGTTGCCCCTTCCAGAAGCGCATCTGGTTGAGCGGAAGAGACAGGTCTGCGCAGATGCGTCCCTTTTCAGTGATCATCGTGAAGTAGAGCATGCCTTGATAGGGCTCTAGCTCGGGAAACAGGACAAGGAGGTGGTTGAGTTCGGAGACGTCGAGTTCGAGACCGGCTATGGGTCCCGACTTGTCGAGGCAGGCGCCGGCGAATGCGTCGATTTTCAAGCGCAGCGCGGCCAGGTCCGCCTCGCTTGGCGTCGGCACACGTGTTTTCTGTTCGGTTGCTGTGGTAAATGGGCGGAGCTCCTCGTCCTGTTTCTTGAGGGTATACAGGCTCCAGACCGCAAGACCGATGAAGATCGCGGCGGCGGCCACAAAAATAACGCATCCAAAACCCGCGTGATGACTGACAGGCGAGGCGGGAGAAGAGCTTGATTTCTGAGGTGCTGGCATGGGCAGGTGGGGGCGTGCATATCCGCTTGGAAGCGTGCTCAGGCAAACCTAAATTGTGGTAGAGGAAAGTATGGCGAGAATACTATCGGCAATGTCGGGCGGCGTAGACAGCAGCGTTGCCACAGCACTTCTGCTTGAGCAGGGGCACGAGGTTGTTGGTGCCTACATGAAGAACTGGATCAACGAGGAAGAGATCGCGGGAGATTGCCCTTGGATGCAGGATATCGAGGATGCCCGAGCGGTAGCCGAACAGCTCGAGATCGAGTTCCGGGTAGTCAACCTGATGGATGAATATCGCGAGCGGGTGGTGCAGTATCTTCTCGAGGGCTATCGCAGCGGCGTGACGCCGAATCCCGATGTCATGTGCAACCGGGAGATGAAGTTCGGAGTGTTTCTCGATTATGCGATTGGCGAAGGTTTTGAAAAAATAGCTACTGGTCACTACGCCCGCACCGGCAGGAGTGAGAACGGTGGCACGGATATTCTCCGGGGGTTCGACACAAACAAGGATCAGACGTATTTTCTTGCCTTGTTGCGACAGCATCAGGCTGCCGGGGCGGCTTTTCCCATTGGGGATTTACCGAAGCCGAAGGTACGGGAGCTTGCTCTGCAACTCCGACTTCCAAACGCCACCAAGAAAGACAGCCAGGGGATCTGCTTCATCGGGCAGGTGAAGATGAGCGACTTTCTTCGTCATTATGTGCCCGATTCACCCGGCGAAATCGTCGGCACGGATGGTCGGGTGATTGGGCGGCATCGGGGCTTGCACCTCTACACGCTCGGTCAGCGCAAAGGACTTGGCGTGCCTTCGAATGCGTACAAGGAGGCCTATGTGGTGATTGGCAAGCGCATCGAGGACAATCAGCTTGTGGTGGCCTTTGACCGTCCTGAGAGTCCGGGGCTGTATGCTGATCGATGCAGGGTCACATCAATCAGTCATGTCAATCGGGCACTGGTGGATGGCGAGCGGGTTGATGTGCAGCCTCGTTACCGATCTTCCGCTGCACCGGCACGGGTCAAGTTGCAGGGTAGCAGCAGCGCAGTACTAAGCTTTGAGAGTCCTCAACGAGCCCTCACTCCCGGACAGATCTGTGCCTTTTACCGCGGCGAGACCTTGGTAGGTGGGGGTGTTTTCGAGGAAATTTTTTATCCGGATGGAAGTAGCACAGAGACACCGTAGGCCGCGCCGCCGGTGAATCATAGCTGATTGAGTGATTTCGCAAGGTTATGACGATCAGGTTTGGTCGAGAAGCATCGGTTGGCTGCGGCGCCTCAACGACTGCACGGAATCGCTGTAGCGATCACCGTGCCTTCAGAATTTCTGAATATGAGGCAGCATCTTGCCGCCGATCTCGGTGATGAATGCAGCGCTCGCAATGCTTGCGAGAGGGTCGGACTGCCCGACCGGACGGGCGGCGTTCATCATGAATAGCGACGCCATGCCCCAACGATGGTTGATATTGCGAAAGACGCTGTCCCGGTGGCTCAAAATGACGTGGGTGACGTAGTTTGGCGTGGCAATGTCGTAACCGACATACCAGTAGACGTTGTAGGCGCGTGTGCGCATCCTGCGACCATCCTCGGATCTGTGCTCTTTGAAGAGGTAGAGAAGGGTCGCGTCCTGGACTCTGCCATCCTTGGCCCTGAGCTTGATAACCTCCGAGCGGTCGATCTTCCACCCCTGACCAGGCATACATACCTCGGGGCGGTGCAGACTGCGTTTGATCGGGCCACTCAGCACGAGGGTGCAAATGAACTGGTAGCCCCGGGGGGACTGGTAAAGACTTCTTGCCATCTCGACTCCCTCGTCGAATGCCTGTTTTTCAATCGAGCTCATGCCGATGTCCTCGGCTTCAAATTCCTCCAGATTGGCAGGCAGTTCCATGGTGAGCCCTGGATCACTGAGACGGTGACTGACCGGTGTCATTTCACATAGCGCAACCGTGACGACCGCAAGAGTGACCACGACACTGCCTTCGATTACCTTGGTATTGAAAGTAGACTGTTCAGTTTGATCATGAGGAGTCTCGACAATGGCTTCGCCGCGTGTCTCGAAAGCGATGCGCTCGAGAACACGAGCAATCCCAAACATGCCGGTGAGCGCCACAGCGAACACACAGAAGCCGCTGAACATGTGAAACGTGCTCGGCTGATCGTTGCTTCCGATTGCCCACTCGGAACTCACGAGTATGGACCCGAAAGTCAGCATGATGATGCGAACAAAGTTCCCGAGCATGGCGAGGGGAATCGCGGCAAGAAAAAGCACCAGGCGCCGGGCGCCGCCCTGCAGTGCCATGTAGCCGTAGAAGGCACTGATCATGATCAGCGAGAAGAGTGAGCGGATCCCGCTGCAGGGAGCATCAACGTCCTGGCTGAAGAGTTCACCCTGAACAAGCCCCCTGGACGGATCAGCTGCCGAGATGATTGCCGTGCCGTTCTTGATGTTCTCGATCCCTATCAGGTTGAGGAAGAGAGACGAGACGTTCGTGGTTATCTGGCGCAGGGGAAACGCGAGCAGTTCTTCCAGAGGCAGCATTGGCCAGGTGAAGACGAGAAAAATCCAGGGAAAAAGCAGGAGTTTGAAAAGCGGCAATCCACCGAACCAAATCAGGAGTGCGGCGCACATGATCTGAGCGGACGCAAAGCCCGCATAGCGGGTATCGGCCTTGTAACCGAACCAGTAGAGGGCTATCGCGAACACGAGGGGGAGCAGCCCCCACCTGCTGCCTCGCCATGAAAGTCGCATGATTTCTTCGCGTTTGCGCCAGATCAGGAGAGCTGACACAACGGGCACGAAGGGACAGAAAATCCACTCCGCGTCGAGTTGCATCAGGAGGAGCACGCCATGAAGCACGCTGCTGCGATGGTCGAGGTGTCCGTGCTGGTAGGGCCAATAGCCGTAGAGCAGCGCGAGACTGATCCCGGAGGCTGCGAGAACGATTGCGATACTTCGCTTGCTGATGCTGGAGCAGACTGTCTCGATTGGATTGGTCATTTTCAGGGTGAAAAAATACACGTAAATGATTCAAAATGAATCATCGAAGGAAAAAGTGACTGCGGGACGAAGGGGCAGGATGCTTGATCAAAGTATAAAAAGGAAATCAACAGCAACTACAAGTTGGCGAGTTCTTTGGGTGCGTTGTGTGTTTTTTTTATTACAATAGCGGAGTATCAACGTGGGCTTTGAAGTTTCAGGTATGGGTAAGACGGAAAAGACAGGCGACAAGTATGTAGCGGACAGTTTCCTGCTCGATGCGTTGTCTCAGGGCAAGTCGGTCGGTGCTGGGTCTCTGGGAGATCTTACAAATAAAACTTCACCAGAACAGTCTGGGGTCGATACCGGGCAGAGCAAAAAAGTTTCGCCCGCTCCGGACGAGAAAAAAGTAAGAGAGAGTCTTCGGGAGTCGATCGTGACGCGAGAGCCCGATGGTGCACAATTCCTGGATGGTGATCCAGATGAAAATCTGTCGACCGAGTGGATTGATCGTGGAGCACGCCAACCTGTGACTGACAAGAATGAGGTTACTCGTGGTGCCGAGGAGAGCAATCTTGTTCGGCAAACGTCTTCCAGAAAGGAGACGAATCAAGGGCATCCAGATCACCGAGAGCATGAGGAAGAATTGGAGCGGCTACCGCTGCCGGAAGAGAAGTCGCAGCCGTCGGTGGGTATTGCTGCTGATGCAGGATGGCAGGTTTCCCAGTCCGTGGATACCCAGGAGAGCCGGCAATCCCTCACCGTGCGGGAAGTTCATGAAGTTGGCGAAGGTGATTCTGCTGCAACGTCCGGATTGTCGCAGGACGGAGCCGGAGGCCAGCCGCGCACAGCAACCAGACGAGAAGCGACAGGGGGTTCCTTCGGCAGGCTTCCCAATAGATCGGCGTCGGGCATCGGCTGGCTGGCTTATACGGTTTTCATGCCATTTGGATTTTTCGTCGGCTTGGCAGTTTTCTTTTTTCCCGTTTTTATTGATCGGGTTTCTTTGGCCCTCCAGTCACCGGCAGATGGTGAGGCGATCCATACGGTTTCAAAAAGCGCCCAGGCCACGGTGGCAGGGAGTCAGACAGTAGCGACGGCAGGAAATCAGTCAGAAGTGAGTCTCGCGCTGGAGATGGAAGACGGCCTGCGAATGATTCGCGATCGGACCCACCTGACTGCCTTGGCTGACAGGGCTATTGTCGACGCCGATCGCCCTGCTTTCTCCGAGTTGATGGACAGGCTGGAAGGCCAGCAAGCAGAAGGGCAAGAGAGTCTCAGACAGGCAGCGCAGGCAGAGATTTTACGAGTGAAACTCTTTTACTCGGGCAGCAATCGCCTGGGTCCTTACAGGATTCCCGTGCGAGAGATCTTCGACGATCCAGTGATCCAGGAAGAAGCCGATTTGAGCACATTTCAGGTGATTGGGTTGCTCGACGACAGAAGTCCCGAGAGATGGGCGGTTCGGGCACGCGCTGCCCGCCTTCTGGGCAGCAGGAATAATCCGATTATCAATCGCGCGCTTCTCAAGGCGATGGAGAGAGAAAACCATCTCGAGGTGCTTCGAGAACTGGTGTACAGTTTTCAGGAAAATACCGGCTATCGTGGGGACTTTTTTGATGTGGAATCGCTCCGCCAATGGTGGCAGGAGAAAGAGCAGGTCGACTAGAAAGATCGCAGGTCACGAGATCGTGTGGAGTAACGAAAATCGACTTTTTTTTGGTTGAACTGAGCGGCGGTTTCAGGGGTTGCACCTTGGATTGCGCAAGAAGTCGATCGGTTGTTTCAGTTTTTGTCGGGAAAGACTTGCCAGGCTGTTTTGAAATCGTTGATATCGCGGTAAAGGCGATAACGAAGGTAGCCCAGGTAATCAGGAGCATTGGGAAGGGCCTCGATCGCGGCGAGGGTCTGGGCGGCTGCCTCAACGTCCAGAGTGCGCTTTTGTTCGAAGAACAAACGCAGCCCTTTGGTGATGTCCTGAGGATCGACAGAAAAGTCCTGGGCAAGCTGGCTGATCGGAGTTCTGGAACGCATTTCCGGAGGCTTTGGCGGTATGTAGTGGGTGTCGATGAGATCCATAACCTTGTTGAGTTCTCCCATTTTGGCGTGGTGTTGCGCGAGGATTTTCCAGCCACCCTGGCGCCACGATGGTTTCTTCAACAGCAGGTCGATGAGCTGTCGAGTATCGCCATGTTGCGACCAGAACCCGAAAAGTCGCGATTGCTCAGCATCGTTGAGCTGGTCAAGATTGGGGTCGATGCGCAGAAGCGTATCGAGTTCCTCGTTGAATTCCTCGCCCCTGAGGTTGCTGAGAAAACCGAGTTTCAGCGACAGGTCAAGATTGGCGAGGGCGCGAACCGGTTTGGCAAGTTCGGGAAACGGCCTGGCCTGTTTCAGAATTCGTCCGTAATGCTCGTTCAGACGTTTTGGATCGCGGAGCAATACTTCCCGCCAAGGAGCAATGGCATAGGGCGGGTGATATTTCAGCCAGTGTTTGGCCTCGGCCCACACTCCCCAGGTCGATTGTTGTTCCAGAAGGCGGGCACGCCGGAAATCCTCTCGGGTATCTCGCGGAGAGCGGCCGACTCTCGACGAGAGTCGGCCCCTTTGGAAGTGGTATTGCCAGTGAAGGGGCTTGATTTTGGCCGCCATGCTGGCAGCTAAGAAAGCTTCCCTTGAGGCTCCAGGGATTTCGGAAAGCGAGACGCTCCACCCATAAAGCTGGCTGGCTCCCTCGTTACTGGGGAGCCCGATATTCTTGAAGTGAGCGAGTATCGCCAGTGTACCGATGACGATTGATAGCACAGCGGCGACCTTGTAAAATCGGGCTGGCCATCTGCGCGGAACGAGCTTGCTTTGTTGAGATGCCGCGAGGGAAAACAGCAAGACTGAGAGGAATGTGAGGCTCGCCGTGTGGCCGGGAACATCAAAGAGACCATGCAGGGGAATCAGCGAAGCTGCAACGAATGCTCCCATTCTGAGCCGGTGCCGACTGCGTCTTGTCTTGCGGGTTGGTTTGAGCCTGCCGACTCGAAAAGCAACCAGCAGAATGATCCAGATAGCAATTACGAGTCCCGTGAGGCCGAGTTCCACCAGGATCCAGATCCAGTCGCTCTCTGGATGGATAACTCGGTCCGGGTTGTGGTAGTGGCGCTGGCAGAGAGAAAAGACGCCTTCAAAGTTGCCCAGACCGATCCCGAAGAGGGGGTTTTGTGAGGTCAGCAAAAGGCAGTCTTTGTAAATTGGAATACGCCCTTCGTTGGACATTCGCGTTACAATGTCAGAGCTGCCCGCAAAGCGATCGAGGAGAGAGCCTCCGAAAGAGAAAAACGCGGCGGCGCCGAGAATGAGCAAGGCTGCCGACACGCCGAGACGACTGAAAGAGCGGGTGCCCAGAGAAATGAGAATGATCCAGATTGTGAGGCCTGCAAAGAGAAGCACGATCCCCGCCCGCGAGCCGTTGGTAACTGCCGCGGCAAAACAGAGAATAAGACACAAGCTGAACAGAGCCGTGAATTTGAAATGCTTGCGGCGTGCCTGGTGAT
>JBDQJG010000070.1:0-14507 GCA_040263955.1 Verrucomicrobiales bacterium | reverse complement strand
GCGGCAGGAACCGCAGACACTTCCATGCGGGAGGAATGCAACATGGCTGTTCTCGCGCACCTGCTGGGGCTGACGTGGTTCATCACCGTCCCCGGATTCATCGGGCCACTCATCCTCTGGCTGGTGAAAAAAGACGGCCAACTCTACGCCAGTTCCCAGATCAAGGAGTCACTCAATTTCCAGATCTCCATCGCTCTCTACACGATCCTCTGTGGCATGCTCTTTTTCCTCGTTTTGCCGCTCTTACTGATACCTGTTATCGCAATACTCATGGTCATCTTTACGATCATCGCGGCGGTCGAGGCCAGGGATGGGGTCGACTACCGCTACCCGCTGACAATCCGGCTGATCAAATAGACGGACAATGCCGAAGCGGCGAGACTGAGGATGCGCATCCAAGCGGACTCCAGCGGAGCCATTGCAATCCCACTCAACAGGCTGAACGTGTTGGATGGCAATGACTGCATCCAACCCTGGTCACCCTCATCGGCGCAACGGGCTCGGTTTCATTCTGGTTCTGGCCGCCGTCAGCTCCCTCGTCGCACTCGCACCGCCGGCGGCCCGTGCCGAAAATACAGCTGGCTCGGGTAAACCAAATATCCTTTTCCTGCTCAGCGACGACCAGCGTGGCGATGCGCTCGGCTGTGCCGGGCACCCGATCCTGCAGACCCCGGTGCTCGACGAACTGGCTGCCGGGGGCCTGCGCTTTGCCAATGCGTTTGCCACCACCTCGATCTGCGCGGCAAGCCGGGCCTCGATCCTGACCGGCCTGCATGAGCGCGGCCACGGTTACACGTTCAAAAAGCCGCCGATCGGCGCCGATCATATGGCGGAGAGCTACCCGGCACTGCTGCGCGCAGCCGGCTACCGCACTGGCTTCGTCGGCAAATTCGGCGTGCAGGCGAAGATGGGGGCCAAGGAACTGTTCGATTTCCATGCACCTCTCAAGCGGACACCCTACTTCAAGAAGCAGGCCGACGGCTCGCTGCGGCACGTCACCGAGCTGTCCGGGGACCGCGCCATCGATTTCCTCCGCAGCCAGCCGGAAAACCAGCCGTTCTGCCTGTCGATCAGCTTCAATGCGGGTCACGCCGAGGACGGAGACCTCGCTGAACACTATCCCACGCCCGAAGCGGTGGCCGGACTCTACGAGGGAGTCAGTATGCCTCCCCCGCGACTCTCTGACCCTGCCATCTTCAATGGCCTGCCGGACTTTCTGCAGCAATCACTCAACCGCGAACGCTACTTCTGGCGCTGGGACACGCCCGAAAAGTACCAGCGAAACATGCGCAACTACCTGCGCATGCTCAGCGGCATCGACCGGGTGATCGGCCGGATCCGAGCCGAGCTCGAAGAACTGGGACTCGCCGACAACACGGTGATCCTCTACATGGGAGACAACGGTTACTACATGGGTGATCGGGGCCTGGCCGGCAAATGGTCGCACTTCGAACAGTCGCTGCGGGTCCCCCTGGTCATCCACGACCCGCGCATGGAAAAAACCGCACGAGGCAGGGTCCCGCAACTGACGGCGCTGAACATCGATATCCCCGCCACCCTGCTCGACCTCGCCGGAGTTGCGATTCCCGAGCACTACCAGGGACACAGCCTGGTGCCAGTGCTCACTGGCAAGGATCTTCCCGACTGGCGCCGGGACTTCCTCTGCGAGCACCTGATGGACCACCCGAAAATTCCCAAGTGGGAAGGGGTGCGCGGCGGGCGCTTCGTCTACGCGCGCTACTTCGAAGAGCAGCCGGTGTTCGAGTTCCTGCACGATCTCGAGGAAGACCCCGACCAGCTCGTTAATCTGGCAGCGGATCCGCAACACACAGAGACCCTTAGCCGCATGCGAGCACGCTGCGACGAGTTGATTGCCTGCAACACGATGCCGGCCGATCAGGATCGCGCGCAGCCACGGGAACGCTGATATCCTCAACGGCTGTGGCGTGCCAGTTGTAGAAAGATCTTCCTGAGCGAAAAAAATCGTGGTGGTTTTCGGCCGACCCGGCACCGTATAGTCGCACGATGTCGCACGCCGTCGAACTGCTCAACGGGCTCTACGCCTCTGCCCACTGGCCACTGCTGGCACGCCTGTTGCGCCTGTTGCTCTTTGCCGTGTTGCTGTGGGGAATATGGATCCTGTGGCGCACACCAGCAGGCCGCACGCCACTGCCGTGGAAGGTCCGATTCTTTCTCGCCACCATGGCAGCCGGCTTCTTGCTGATTCTCGCCCACCAGGCGACCTGGCAACTCGCCGGGCAGCGCAAACCGGAATTCGTGGCCTTCATGCAGCTGCATGACCGCCGCGCCTTCAATCCGGCGCACCGCATCCAGCGCGGCCGCATCCTCGACCGCAACGGAGCGATCCTGGCGGAATCGCTTCCCGACTCGGGTAGCAGGATGCTGCGCTTCTACCCGTTCGGGGCCGCCTCGGCGCACGTGGTCGGCTACACCCACCCGCTGTTCGGTTCCTACGGCATGGAGCGTGCCGCCAACGCCTCCCTGGTGGGCGCCTCGCTGACCAGCCTGGAGGAATGGCGGCAGCTGGGACGTGGAATCTTCGATGCCGAGCGCACCATCGTGGGGCGCAACCTCGAGTTGACGCTGGATGCGAACCTGCAGCAGAAGGCCTTCAACGCGCTGGCTGGCAAGGCGGGCGCGGTAGTGCTCATGGACTCCCGCGATGGCGACCTGCTGGTGCTGACAAGCCGCCCGTCCTTCGACCCCAACGTGATCGACTCGGCCCTGTTCTCCGGTGCACGCGGATCCACCGTGCTGCTCAATCGCGCCACCCAGGGACTCTATCCGCCGGGATCGACCTACAAGATCATCACCGCGGCAACGGCACTCGAGGCGGACTTTTCCGGCAGACTCGCCTGCCCCGCCGATGGCTGGACCACCTCGCCGGGCAACCCGCGAATCCGCGACCATGAATACTACTCCGCCCGCCGCAAAGGACAGCGCTGGGGAGGCCACGGGCAACTCGACCTGGGCACCGCGCTGGCGAAATCCTCCAATGTCTTCTTCGCGCAACTCGGGGTGCTTTGCGGACTCGAGACCATGCGCTCCGGGGCGCACGCTTTTCACCTGGACAAGAACCTCGTACTGCACCGGGAATTCGGCCTGCAACTGACGGGATCCGCGCGACGATTTCCTGATCTTTCCGAGCGGGACCGCTACGGACTGGCACAGATCTCAATGGGCCAGGGGCGTATGCTGACAACGCCCCTGCTGATGACAGTGGCCACCGCGGCGATCGCCAACGGAGGGCAGGCGCCGCAGCCGCGGCTAAGCCTGTCCACCCCGCCACAACTCCTCGAGCGCAGTGTCTCGGCGGCATCCGCACAGCAACTTGCCGCCATGATGCGGCGGGTGGTCACCGAGGGCACCGGCCGGTCGATCGCCTCCTCCGCCCTGCAGGTGGCCGGCAAAACGGGCACGGCGGAAAACCCGCACGGCGCCTCCCACGCGTGGTTCGTCGGCTTTGCTCCCGCCGATGCACCCCGCTACGCGGTCGGCGTGCTGGTCGAACAGGGCGGCTACGGCTCTGTGGCTGCCCTGCCGATCGCCCACGAGATGCTGCAGCTGGCGATGAAAAAATACCCTGAGCGAAAGAAGGAAGACAGCCCATGAGTCGGAAAAAAAAGCCCGCCAAGGCAGGCGCTTCACAACTTTCGCAACTTTCCGCGCTGCGCCGGCTGGCCGCGGCGGCCGCCGGCCTGACCCTGCTCGGCTTCCTGCTGTTCCTCGGCGCGGGCCGGCAACCGTGGGATCCGGTGCTCGCTCAAGACCTGCTTCCGCCGGCGATTTTCCTTGCAGTCGTGGCGCTGGCGCTGCTCCTGCTGGTTGCCTCCGGCTACCGCGGGGATGCCGCCCTGCCCGGGGGAGTCCTGCTGCTTTCCGGCTTCGGAGTCCTGGCCCAGGTGCGCATGGGATCCCTGGATATCAGCGAGGGTTTCAGTCCCGGCGACTTCGCCTTCCCCATCGGGATCGCCCTGATGCTGGCCGCCGCCCTGGTGTTCCGAGGCAAACGCTTCAAACAGCTGGAGCGTTTTCACCTGCTCTTCGGGGTGATGTCGCTGGCCGGCATCGCCGCCATGACCCTGCTGGGCAACCGCTATCGGGGTGGGGTCTACGCGCCCGGGCTGTTTACCCCGACCGAATTCATCAAGGTCCCGATGGTCATTTTCCTGGCCGCCTACATGGCACGGCGGCTGAAGGCCCTGCAGGATGTCGGCCTCGGCGGGCTCGGCCTGCCCCTGCGCTCGCTTCTCCCATTAGGAATTTTCTGGGCTGCGCTGGCCGCCCTGCTGGTCCTGCAGCGTGATCTCGGCATGTTCGCCATCCTCACCGCGGTCCTGCTGACCATGCTTTACCTTGGTACTAACCGGATCTCTTACCTGGTATACGCGCTCCTGGGATCCGCCGCCTTCGGAGCACTTGCCTTCCGCTTCCTGATGCACGGCCAGCGCCGCCTCGAGGCATGGCGCAATCCATTCGAGGACCCGACCGGCAGCGGCTGGCAGATCCTGCAGGGACTCTCCGGCCTGTTCGCCGGAGGTCTCTGGGGAGCCGGCTTCGGGGAAGGGCAGCCCAAGCGCATTCCGATCGCGGCATCCGACTTCATCTACGCCGCCGTTGGCGAGGAACTCGGCTACATCGGTTGCCTGTTGCTTGTGTTACTCTATATCGGATTGTTCCGGCGCGGCTACCTGGCCGCGGCACAGGCCAAGGATGCCTTTGCCCGGTTTCTGACCGCCGGGCTGATCTCGATCCTGGCGGCGCAGGCCTTCCTCAATCTCGGGGGCGTGACAAAGTTGATCCCCCTGACCGGCATTCCCCTGCCCTTTGTCAGCCACGGCGGCAGCAGCCTGATTTCAGGCTTTATCGCCATCGGGCTGATCATGGCGGTCTCGCAGTCGACGGGGAACACCAGCGGCCGCTCTGCCGCACGCCGGAAACCACGGTCCAGCTCGGCGGAAGGCAACCCGCCGCGCCGTTAGCGCCGGGGAGCCAGCCTTGTGATCTTGGTTCCCTCGAGACTCAAGCCCGCCATCAACCCGCGCTGATTGAAAAAGATCGCGTAGGTGCCTCCTTCCATGGTGGTAGTGGAGATTGCCTCCGCAATGCCCTTATCAACCACCACGACATTCGGAGAACTGCCGATCTCCCACCCCTGGGAGGCCGTCAGGGCACGGACGGACGCCTCGTCGACAAAGAAAACCGCGTAGCCGTATTTCTGAATGCCCAGCTGCAGGCCATACGATGCCGAGATACTCCGGAAGTAGGTGGTGGGACGACCTTCCAGGAACAGCGCACCATCTCCCCATGCGCCACCGATGCCGATGCCACCCTTGATGATATCAGGAAAGACCAGCACGCCGACCGCGCGCGCACCCAGGGAACGAGCCTTGGGGTTGGAGGCATAGAGACGATCCAGGGCGGCGCGGGCCTTCTGGTCGACCCTCTGCGCATCGGCGTGCGAAGGCAGGGCATGGGTCCCACCCGGACCAGTGGCGCAGGACGCACAGACCAGAACGAGCAACAAGAGACAGATTCGTGAGCGTTTCATAGGCGATGACCATCAATGTCCTCCTGAAGCAAGCCACTGTCGAGCACAAGATCGCGGGCACTCGATGCCCGACCGGGCTTGCCACCGCGAACCAAGGAATCGAAGATCTGTTGCGCAGTTCCCGGATCGCCGGCATCATTGCGCCTGGTTTTTCCCATCGTCATGATGAACCGCCGTCAATTCGTCGCCTCATCCGCCGGAGCCCTTGCCGCTTCCTCCTCGCTGCACTGCGCCGCCGCGGAGGAGTCGGACAGAGCCGGAATCCGCCTGGACAAGGGCGATGTCCTCCTCTTCCAGGGTGACTCGATCACCGATGTGGGCCGCAACCGTAAAACTCAAGACACCCCCAACGATGCCTCCGCCCTCGGTCGCGGCTATGTCGGGAAGATCGCTAAGGCCCTGCTCGAGGACCATGACGACCTGGAACTGCGCATCTTCAACCGCGGCATCTCCGGCAACAAGGTTCCCGACCTGGATCGCCGCTGGCAACGGGACGCGCTCGACCTGCAACCGGCCGTGATCAGCATCCTGATCGGGGTCAACGACATCTGGCACAAGCTCAACGGCCGCTACGACGGCACGCCGCAGGACTACCGCGACGGCTTCGCGGCCCTGCTGCGGCGCACGCGCGATGCCCTGCCCGAGGTGCAGCTGGTCATCTGCGAGCCCTTCGTACTACGCTGCGGAGCAGTCAAGGATTCCTGGTTTCCCGAGTTCGAGGAGCGGCTGGCGTTCGCACAACAGGTCGCCGAAGAGGCGAATGCCCTGTGGGTGCCGTTTCAGCAGGTTTTCAATGAACAGGTGGCGGCTGGAAGCAAGCCATCCCATTGGGCAAAGGACGGGGTGCATCCCACGGACAACGGGCATGCCCTGATGGCGCAAACCTGGCGCGAAACGACCCGGATCTGAGGACCGGAAAACAACAGGTCACCGGCAGTCGGCCCGAGCCCGGCCCGCTCCAACTCCTTTGAGCCCGAACGCGACAGCCTACCTTCTCGCCCTCGCCGCCGGGGGTGTTTACGCCCTGGGAGCCATCCTCGGCAAGCGCGCCCTGGCATCCGGTGCCGGCCAGGTCCGGCTGGTGATCCTCTCCAACCTCATTCTCTCGCTGCTGTTCATTCCGCATTTCTTCCTCGCCGAGGGCCTGCCGAGCCCGGGAGAACTGTTTACCGGAGTCTGCCTGGCATCGATCTTCCTGCTCGGCCAGGTCTTGTTCTTTCGGGCACTGCGATCGGGGGATGCCTCGCTGGTGTCTCCCCTGATGGGAATCAAGCCAGTGCTGGTGGCTTTCTTCCTGGTGGCTTTCGGGCTCTCTCCCCATCCGCTGGAGCCCAAGACCTGGATCGCGGCAGTAGCGGCGACCGTGGCGGTGGCCCTGATCGGCTGGCCGGCGACGACCAAGGGCGCCAACTGGCTGGGCATGGCCTTGGCGCTCGCCTCGGCAGCCACCTTCAGCCTGCTGGACGCCATTTTCCCTCACTTCAGCCACCGGGGTGATCCCACCCGGCTGCTGTTCTGCGTGTTCGGATCGCTGGGTTTGCTGACCCTGGTGCTGCTGCCGTGGGCGGAGGAACCCCTGCTGCGCCGCACCACCCCACCTGACAGGTTTACCTGGGCCAGCGCCCTGTTCATAGCCCTGCAGGCAGTGCTGATGTCCTCGGCCATCGCCTTCTACCGGGTGCCCACCGAGGTCAACGTGGTCTATTCCTGCCGCGGCCTGTGGACCGTGCTGCTGGTCATCTGGATCGGCAACCGGCTGCAACTCGACGAGGGCAACCACCCCACTCGGGTCAAACTGCGCAGGGTGGCGGGCTCGATCCTGCTCGCCATCGGGGTCCTGCTGATTGCCTGAGGACACGCGGTGCAAGGTTTCTCGGAAACACCCGGAACCCCGTATACCCCGCCACGGCTTTCAGCCCCAAAACGGGGCCTGCGACTCGGAATCCCACACTGTTGTTCTCGTTCTTGGGGTTGTTGTTGTTGCGACAGCTCGGGAGGCACGCTGCTCGGAAGGGCACGCTGAAGCGTGAACTCCAACGGTTCGGCGGCCTCGGCGAGGCGCGCTCTGCCCGATCGGGGCGAAGGCTTCCAGCCTTTGTCCTTTTAACCGCGACCAAGACTGGAAGCCCTGCTCACGGGAGGCCAAACGCCGAATCACGATCCCAGCTCAATACTTTTAACAGGTGATGAAATGAACACTCGACGAAACGGCTTGATCGGTTACCATGCCTTGTGGCTAATACCCTTGACGCGGTTGCACCGAATGCACTCGATCTGTCGCCAGCCGATCGCATTCTCCTTGCTTCGCGGCTGCTGCGAAGCATCGACACCTCTGACGAAGTCGATTGGGAGAAGGAGATCGCTTCCAGAATCGATGCCTATGACCGCGGTCAACTGACGTCGCGACCTGCCGGAGATGCCGTGACGGATATCAGGAGGCGGCACCTGGGTGGATGACCGTCCATATCCTCCCGCCTGCCGAGGACGACCTGGATGCCGCAGTCGCCTACTATGCGAGTATCGATCCTCAATTGGCACATCGCCTTCTGTGCGAATTCGAAGCCATTCTCGAGAGAATCGAAACACATCCATTGCTCTATCGGAAGAGACCGGGCGAATACCACAGGGTGAACCTCCATGTGTTTCCCTACTACGTCTCCTACATCATCCGGATGGACAGGATTCTCATCGTCGCGCTTGCTTCCAGTGACCTCCCGGAAGATTGGCTCGAGCGCCTGCCGCAAACCCGCTAGGAAGACGATAAAAGGTTCGTTCCTTCACTGCCCGCCGATGTCGTGGTGAAGAGCCGCGCTCTTCATTCCAGCCCAAGCGATAACAGGTCTGCCCTGTCCCCGAAGGACGACACGGAGGTCGTCCCTCCAGGTCATGCAGATCCCGCTACCCACCCGGCGGATCGGCAGGTTGGAGTTCACGCTTCAGCGTGCTGCGATGGTTCAGGGACACACGCTGAAACGTGAACTCCAGCGGCTCGGGGAACCGAACACGGCAGCTCAAGCCACCCTCTCTCGCTTACCCAGCCTGAAAACCTCCAACTTCCAACTTCTGACCGGTGGCGCTGCCGCCGCCCTCACCCGTCACTACCCGTCTCGCCTTTCCGCTGCACGCTTTCGACATCCTTCAGATCCTGGTCCCGCCCCGATGCGAGCTTGACCGCGACAAGATCCTCCCGGCCGATAAAATGGATCCGATTGCCGTCGAGTTCGATCGTGTTCCTCCGCTCCCAGGCGGCATCAAAGTTCCCGCCCGGTATGTCCATCATCACATCGACCCGCAGCGGAGGATTGCCCATCTGGTAAAAATGGCCGGGCCTCGCGAAATCCTCCTCCTCGAGACCAGCCAGTGGTGCACCGAATTCTCGCAGTGCCTCGAAGGTCGCCCTGGCATTCGCGGGATCGGTCGAGATCCAGAGATCGAGATCCTTCGTCCAGCGCGGCTCGGAATAGAGCATGACCGCGTATCCGCCGATCACGAGATAGCGGACCTCATGCTTCTCCAAAATGCTCAACAGTTCTCTGAATTCGCGGCTCTGTAACATCCTTACTAGTAAGCAGACGCTGGTCGAGGATCATGCCCCAGGCAGCTTCAAAAATCGCGGCCGCACCCTGCTCCTGCCAGAACGCAATATCCCATGAGCGGTTGTCGTCTTGAAACCGACCATAGTTTTCGGCAAAGGGGCGCACCATCATACAAAGATCGCATCTCCATGGCGGGAAGCGAATGGAATTTCCTGGTCTATGGGGTCATCTATGGGGTCAGTCAAAGATTATTGACAATTGGCCCTGTTACGTGCCTGTATCTGCACGGTGTATGCGGCGACCTCGACCACGCCGTCGAAGCACCCGCTGGCGTATGCGAAACGGATTCCGGCTTGCTCCCCGGATGGTTCTGTGGAACCAACGCCGAGAACAAACACCTCACCCGATCCATCACCAGTCATGAAAACGATCACCCTTCTCCTCAACCTGCTGCTGCTCCTGCTGCTGCTCGCACTGGGCTTCTATCCCCAGCCAGAGGGCTCTCCTGTTCCCGGGATCGGGCCCGATACACTAGCCGGCAAGGCCATCCTGCTGGCCATCCCGCTGGCACTGTGCTCGCTGCTGATCGTGCTGACCGGCTGGAAAAAAGCCGCGCCTGCACCTGCCCCGGCGCCGGCCAAGGCTCCGCCTGCACCCCGTGCCGAGGCCGAGGTGGTGGCCCTGCTGGCCGCCCTGCAGGAAAAGGGACGCTTCATCGATTTCCTCATGGATGACGTGACACCGCACGGCGATGCGCAGGTCGGCGCGGCCGCCCGGGTGGTCCACCAGGGATGCCGCGCGGTGCTCTCCGAGCACTTCGATGTGCAGCCGGTGGAGTCGACGCCTGAAGGCTCCCCGATCACCGTTCCCGCGCAGCACGCGGCGGATGAATACCGGCTGACCGGCAACCTCGGCGGCGAAGCCCCGTTCACCGGCACCCTGGTGCACAAGGGATGGAAAACCAACTCGGTCAAGCTGCCCCGCCTGATCGAGGTTCCCGGAGATACCGACCGCCTGCCCGCCATCGCCCCGGCCGAGGTCGAGATCCGCTAGATCCGCTGAGGCTTGCGTTCTTTTTCCCTATAACTGCCAAGCACATCATGAGCTCACCCTCGTTCAGCCTCGGCATCGACCTCGGCACCAGCAACAGCGCCCTCGCGGTCGCGGCAGCCGAGGACGAGGATCCCCGGGTGATTCCCATCACCCAGATCCTCGGGGCCACTGCACTCGGGGAGGCCAAGGGCTTGCCCTCGGCCCTCTACCTGCCCCACCCCGACGAGTTCCCCGACGGGGCCTTCGCCCTTCCCTGGGGAGCGAGCGAGGGCGGCATCGTCGGAACCTTCGCGCGCGACCACGGCGCCATGGTCCCCGACCGCCTGGTGACCTCTGCCAAGTCGTGGCTCTCCAATCACCACGTCGACCCGCGCAGCGAGGTGCTGCCATGGAATTCACGCATCGAGTCGGGCAAGGTCTCGCCGCTGCAGACCTCGGTGCGCTACCTCGAGCACCTCAAGAACGCCTTCCTGCACGCCGCCGAGAACGACGAGGAAACTCCAGACTCGCTGGAGGACGGCACCGTCATCGTCACCGTGCCGGCCTCGTTCGACGAGGTGGCCCGCAACCTGACCCTGGAAGCGGCGCGCGAGGCGGGGCTCGGCGAGGTGGTCCTGCTGGAGGAACCACAGGCGGCTTTCTACTCGTGGACCACCCAGGCCGGCAGCGACTGGCGCCAGCAGGTGCAACCCGGCGAACTGGTGCTGGTCTGCGATGTCGGAGGCGGCACCGCGGACTTCAGCCTGATCGCGGTCAGCGACCACGACGGCAACCTCGGGCTGGAGCGCATCAGCGTGGGCGAGCACATCCTGCTCGGTGGCGACAACATGGACCTGGCGCTGGCCTACACCTTGAAGGCGAAGCTGGAAAGCGAAGGCACCACGATCGATGACTGGCAGCTGCTTTCCCTGATCCACGGCGCGGGCATGGCCAAGGTGACACTCTTCGATGACGAGTCGCTGGACGAGGCGCCCATCGCGGTGCCCTCGCGCGGATCCGGACTGATGGCCGGAACGATCTCCACCAAGCTCGACCGCGCCACCCTCGAGGCGGTGGTGCTCGACGGCTTCCTGCCGATGACCGCGGCCGACGACCTGCCCGCCGAGAGCCGGGCAGCCGGCCTGCAGGAGTTCGGGCTGCCCTATGCTTCCGACCCGGTGATCAGCAAGCACCTGGCCCGCTTCCTCAAGCGCAGCCTGATGAACGTGCGAGCCAGCGAGGCACTGCGCGCGCTCATCGGCGACGACTCGCAGCTCGACAAGGACGACTACCTGCGACCCACCGCGGTGCTGTTCAACGGCGGTGTCTTCAAGGCCGCCAAGGTGCGGCGCCGGGTGCTCGACCTGCTCGCCTCGTGGAATGGCGGCACCGAGGTCAAGGAACTGGCGGGCTTCGAACCCGACCTGGCGGTGGCCCGGGGCGCTGCCGCCTACGGGAAGATCCGCGCCACCGGCCAGGGCATCCGCATCAAGTCCGGCACCGCGCGCTCGTGCTACATCGGCCTGGAGACTTCAATGCCGGCGATTCCCGGTTTCACGCCACCAGTCAAGGCGCTGTGCGTGGTGCCCCAGGGCATGGAAGAGGGCAGCGAGTGCACCATCGAGGACCAGGAATTCGGCCTGGTGATCGGCCAGCCTGCCGAGTTTCGCTTCTTCATCTCCGAGGTGCGCTCCGGCGACGAACCCGGCCAGCTCATCGACGATGCGGCCGGCAACCTCGAGGAAGCCAACTCGATCTCGGTAACCCTGCCGCCGGCGGAGGGCCAGGCCGCGGGCGAGGTAGTGCCGGTCCGGATCCACGCCACCGTCACCGAGCTCGGCAACCTCGAGTTGTGGATGAACCACGAGGTCTCCGGCCAGCGGTGGAAGCTCGACTACCAGGTCCGCATGGACTGAATCGGCAAGGTCCGCAAGACGCGATGAAGTTCAGCATCGGGATCGATCTCGGCACCACCAACTGTGCCCTGGCATTTGTGCAGCTCGATGAGCCGGGGTCCAGGTCCCGGGTGCTGCCCATCCCGCAACGCGAATCGGCGGCAACCGAGGCCGAGCACTCCACCCTGCCATCGTTCCTATTCCGCCCGGGGGAGGGCGACGCCACCTGGATCGCGGGAGCCTTCGCGCGCAAGCAGGCAGCCGACCGGCCCGGTGCGGTGGCCCACTCGGCCAAGTCGTGGCTCTGCCACCACGCCGTCGACCGCTCCCGACCCATCCTGCCGTGGGGATCCGACGAGCTGAAAACCGATGAGAAGATCTCTCCGATCGAGGCCTCCGCCCTGCTGCTCATGCATCTCAAGCAAGCGTGGCAGGCTGCCTTCGGCGGCGACGAGGATGCCGCCTTCGACAAGCAGGACATCACGGTAACCGTGCCGGCCTCGTTTGATTCGGCGGCACAGAAACTCACCCTGGAGGCCGCGGCCACGGCCGGCTTCCCGGAATCCATCCGCCTGCTCGAGGAACCGCAGGCCGCCTTCTACCGCTGGCTCGAGGGCCACCCCGAAGCCGGCGCACTCGAAGGCAAGCTCCCCGGACTGGCCTCCGCCCCGCAACACGTGCTGGTGGTCGATATCGGCGGGGGCACCTCCGACTTCAGCCTGTTCGAGATCCGCACCTCCGGCGCGGGCAAGGCAGCCGACATCAAGCGCGTGGCAGTCAGCGACCACATCCTGCTCGGTGGCGACAACATCGACCTCGCCATTGCCCACCTCGCCGAGCCTCGCCTTGGACAAGCGGGCGAACGCGGAACCCTCACCGGCAGGCAGTGGAGCGACCTGGTGGCACGCTGCCGCGACCTCAAGGAACACATCCTCGGCAGTGGGCAAGGCGACGGTGACCAGGCCGACGAGTCCTTCCCGATTTCGGTGGCGGCGGCGGGCTCAGGACTGCTGGCGGGGACCCTGACGGCGGAGGTAACACGGGAGGAGATCGACAAGCTGGTGTTCGAAGGCTTCTTCCCGCGCTGTGAATGCGATGCAAAACTCCAGGTGCATTACGGTGCCCTGAAGGAAATGGGGCTGCCCTACGCGGCCGACAGCGCCATCACCAAGCACCTGGCGGCCTTCCTGCGCGGTCGGCCCGCCGTGGACGCGATCCTGTTCAACGGCGGCACCCTGTCGCCCGCCCCGCTGCGCGAGCACCTCGTCGTGCAAGTCGCGTCCTGGCAGGACGGCGTGGCACCGATCGTGCTGGACAACCCGGAGCGGGACCTGGCGGTGGCGCGGGGCGCCGCGCACTACGGCGCGCTGTTTCACCGCAGCGGTGCCGCGCGCATCGCGGCGGGCGCCGCGCGGGCGGTTTACCTCGAGGTGGCGGGCGGCAAGTCCTCTTCCAAGACACGCTCACTGGTCTGCATCCTGCCCCGCGGCACCCAGCCGGAGCAGGAAATTCTGCTCACCAAGCCGGAGCTGCGGCTGCGGCTTGGCAAGCGCGTCGAGTTCCAGACCTGGTATTCCACCCGCCACGGACGCGACAAGGCGGGCACCACGCGCGCGCTGGAGCGCGAGCATTTCCACCCCCTGCCGCCGCTGCGAACCACCGCGGAGCTCAGCGGAAAAGAGTATGCTCCGGACGACTGCCAGCTGCGCATCCACCTGCGGGCAACACTCAACGCCGTCGGCATGCTGCAGGTCGCCTGTGTCAGTGCCGAGAAGAGCATCGAGCAGTCCTGGCCGCTGGAGTTCGACCTCGGCGCCGTGCACCAGCAGGGTTCCAAGGACGAAAAAACGGCGCAACCCGCTCCGGCGCACAAGCCCGCAGAGCCTCCGGAGACCGAGGAAATGGATGCCGACCCGGGGGTCGATGCCGCGGCCCTCACAGCAGCAAGGGAACGCATTGCCGAGCTGCTGCAGAATCCGCCTGACCGGCGCGACCCGGTCACCGCGGCGCGGCTGCTCAAGAGCCTGGAGAAGATTCTCGGCCAGCCCAAGCAGGACTGGAACGGTGCGCTGGTGCGCGATCTCTGGTCAGTGCTGGACAAGCAGTTCGAGGCGCGCGCGCTTTCCGTGGAACACGAGGAAACCTGGCTGAGCTGCGCCGGCTTCCTGCTGCGCCCGGGTTACGGCGCACCGGGCGACGCCGCGCGCATCGACCAGCTGTGGCGGCTGCACGAGGAAGGTCTCGCCTTTCCCAACAAGCGGGTGCGCATCCAGGCCCACGTGCTGTGGCGACGGGTGGCGGGCGGACTCGATCACGCGCGCCAGGCGGCACTCATCGCTCCCGAGATGCCACGCCTGCGCGAGAGCAACAATCCACCCGTCGACCTGGTGCTGCTGGCCGGAGCCCTCGAGCGACTCGAGGCCGATACCAGGCGTGAACTGGCGAGCCTTTTCCTCGCGCGCGGTGTGGAGG
>JBDQJG010000069.1:0-14600 GCA_040263955.1 Verrucomicrobiales bacterium | reverse complement strand
GGTCAGGGGCGGGAACAGGGGGGTGGTATCAGCGGGGGAGGCGGAGACTCTGCTCTGTCGCGCGGCGTATCACTCGAAGAGCCAGAGCTCACAACTGCACCAATCTCGGAGCTCGTCGGCAAGACATTGCTGGTGGGTGATCCGAGTATCAATCAGCTCTCGGTTTCCGGGCCGCCGGAGCACCTCGAGGCGATCAGGGAATTGCTCGCGATTGTCGATCAGCGTCCCAGGCAGGTATACATTTCCACGGTGATCGGCCAGTTGACACTGGGTGATGATATCGAATACGGCGTCGATATGGTGCGCACCATCGAGGGGTTCGAGGTCGGCGATGATGCATCCCGTTTTGCCGGTGCGCTGCGCAATCGAACCGCGGACATCCTTGATCCTGCTGAACTCGGATCGATTGCTGAATTCCTGCCTGCCGCCACCGGCCTGAACATATACGGCCAGATCGGAGATCAACTAAACGTCTTTATCAGCGCGCTGGAGCGCACCCAGCGCTTCAAGGTGCTTTCCCGGCCGTCCATCTTCGCGCTGAACAATCGACGTGCGGTAATTGCCACGGGTCAGCGAATCGCGGTGCCCACGTCCACGTTGACCAGATTAGATGGTGGTGTGGGCGGCGAGGGTGCCGTGACGGCGAATATCGATTACCGCGATGTTGTCCTGAAGTTGGAAGTGGTGGCATTGATCAATTCCGATTCGGAGGTCACCCTGACAATATCGCAGGTCAATGACGAGGTGATCGGCAGCAGCACTGTCAGTGGCAATGAGGTCCCGACCATCGGCACCCAGGAAATGGTCACTTCGGTGATCGTGCCCAACGGGCGGACGGTCATGCTCGGCGGTCTGGTCACAGAAACCATGGAGGATACCCGTTCCGGGATTCCCATCCTCATCCACATTCCAATTCTCAAGCACCTGTTCGGGTCTACTGATCAGAAACAACAGCGCAAGGAACTGGTTATTTTCCTTCAGCCCCACATCATCAATGACGAAGACACTCTGGGTCTGGGCAGCGGGGACATGCGCATGCGCAGTCAAATTTCCGCTGAGTCCGAGGACAGCGTGGCGGCCCGCTTTCTACCCGTGGATGCGTTGCCCGAAGCGGCGCCGGCGCGGGAATATGGCGGGTTGCCCGAGGCTGGTGCTGGCGGTGGTGAATCCGGCGTGCAGAAGATCAAACCTGCCTCGGGCCACAGGCCTTATTTTCGCGGTTCCGGTGGACGCTCGTTCCTGCCCGGCCGCCGCTGATGCATCCGCTTGGCGGTGGCGATCGCTGGGCAGTGGCATGAGGTCGAATGAAAGCTGCCCTGATGAAAGCTGGTAAATTCTTCTATCGGGTGCTGGGTTCTTTTAGGAGTAGATGATTGTAAGTGACTTGCCGTTACCTCAGTCGCGCCCGGGATACCATTTCTTGCGGCTAACTGCTTCAGCCTTTGCCGTCTCCGTGACATTCCGGGCATTTTCGTGAGCGGCTGACATACAGCACACCGAAGAACCCGGTTCCCAGCAAAAAGACAGACAAGCCGAAGCCGGGCGAGGCACCGATACCGACACATCCGACACCCAGCAGGCAGAAGAAACCCGCAATGCCCCATAAGCCCCAGTGAGCCCGCGTATTCTGGTCAACTACGGACACCTGCCCGGAGCCCGCACAACGCTTGCACTTCTTTGCCATGCTTCCTTGTCGGTCGGGTCAATCTGCATACAGTTTCAGTTTTGTGCGCCGCCATGGCAACATCAGAATGCGGCGGATTTTTTCAGGATGGCCGCACCTTGTTCTCTGTATATCCGAGACCAGCAACGCCTTGTCGAGATCCTTGCCCGCACCCTGCATCTCACTGCTGCCCCTCGGAACGTCCTCGGGTTCATGTGCCACGCGTGGTTCTTTACGATTCCGCAATTGAGTGACTTTAAAGCCAACAGAACCTATTGCCCCGGAGGAGGGTGGTACGGGTAGCGAGAATCGAACTCGCGTCTCAAGCTTGGGAAGCTCGCGTCCTGCCACTGAACGATACCCGCGGAATAAACTCCCGGTCGCCATGGCAGACCGCCAGGAGATTTCGATAAATCGAAGTAGCACAGCGGTCAAGCTGGCTGGCGTTCTACCGCCGAAACATAGCGTTTCTTCTGTCCTGGTTCAGGAACCTTTTTCTTTGCGCTTGGCAACCGCGCCGGCCTTTTTGCGGCGCTTGGCCAGAATCTCATCGTATTTCTTCGTGCCCTTGATTTCTTTGAGCATGGAGAGGACGGCGTCGGGCTTTGTGCTCTCCATCTCCCGGCTGAGGGCTGCGAGCACGAAAGCATCGTCCTCGCCATAGGCCATGATTGACCACGGCATCCCACCGCGCTTCGGGCATTCCGGCCACTTGGCGATCCAGCGGGTGTAGGTGCGCCTGGATCCATCCACCTGAGTGACGGTGCGCAGCCCCAGCGAGACACCGACGATACCGGATGTGTTGCGGCTGGTCATGCGCCCCTTGCCGTGATTGCGTTCCGGCATAGTTGGAAGGAGTTCATCGCGGCGCTTGCGCGCTGCGGCTTCTGCCTGTGTCCAGCTGCCCTCGTATTTGGAGAGCGCGAAGGCCTCATGGTACATTTTTCCCTGGCGTTGGATACGCAGGACGACGGTTCGTTCCTGTCGGTTGCGGGTGACGTTCAAGTTTTTTCTTCTCATCTGTGGGTTATAGGGTGTAGCGTCGCAAATTGTTACGTGGCTCACGGAGTGGCATGCCACAATGGCAAAGAGTCACATAACGCATTGCTTGCAATTAATTGTCAGATTGCATGTTGCATGCCACTGTATTGAGAATTTTACAACTTGTTAATATTAAACAGTTTGTTGGATTGTCAGTAAAAAAAATGGAAAATGAAGAAAACTGTAATTATTACAACCAAACGATTCAATCTTGTAAAAATTACTGTGATGCGTGGAAACTTCAGAATGCGCGTTATGCATCTGTGTAGAGAATACGCGCGAGCGCTCAGCCGGGGATGCATTCGCCGGCAACAAGGTCTGCAAGTGTCTGGCGCTCGCGGATGATCTTGGCGTGTTCGCCCGCGACGAGAACCTCCGCGGGCAGCGGACGGGAATTGTAATTACTGGCCATAACAAAGCCGTATGCGCCTGAACTGAGCACGGCGATCAGGTCACTCTGTGCGAGAGCCGGCAGGACACGGTCCTGGCAGAAGAAGTCGCCGGTTTCGCAAATCGGTCCGACGATGTCGACTTTCTCTGTAGGGGTGGTTGCAGCTGGTTGATTCAAAGGCACGATATCATGGTGTCCCTCGTAGAGCGCCGGTCGGATCAGGTCGTTCATGCCGGCATCGATGACGGTGAAGGTTTTCGCTGTGCCGCGCTTTTCGTAAAGCACCCTGCTCAAGAGAACTCCGGCATTGCCGACCATGTAACGACCCGGTTCGACGATGATTTTCAGCCCGAGTTCGCGCAGCGCGGGAACCACGGCAGTGGCATAGGCTGCCACCGTCAGCGGAGTGGCAAGGTCGTCCTTGTTCTCCCACCAATCGGGACTACCGCTGTCCAGCGCGCCCTGGTAGATGATACCGATCCCACCGCCAACGCTGAAAAATTCGATATTGTGCTGTGCCTTGAGCCGTGCTGCCAGGGGAGCCACCTTGGAGACCGCCTCGACAAACGGGGCGATCGAGGTCAATTGCGAGCCGATATGCATCTGCAGACCAAGCAGGCGGATGTGGGGCAGATCGCGGGCTGCCCTGGCATAGGCGTCTTCGATCCGGTCGAAATCGATCCCGAACTTGTTTTCGCTTTTGCCAGTGGAAATGTATTTGTGGGTGCGGGCGTCGACATTGGGATTTACCCGCAGGGCGACGGGTGCTGTCTTGCCCAGTTTGCCGGCGATTTTATTGATGAAGCAGAGCTCGGCTTCCGACTCGACGTTGAACGAGTAGATACCTTGCTCGAGCGCGTAGGTGAGTTCATTTTCGGTTTTGCCGACTCCGGCGAAGGTGCACTTTGCGGGATCACCGCCGGCTTTGATCACTCGGTAGAGTTCGCCCGCGGATACGATGTCGAAACCGCTTCCACGCTCGGCCAGCAGGTTGAGGATTGCCAGGTTGGAGTTCGCTTTGACGGCATAGCAGATGAGGTGGTCGAGGTCATCGAGCCCCTGGTCGAGCCGGTCGAAGTGGTCGGTGATCGTGTTTTTGCTGTAGACGTACAGGGGTGTGCCGTGCTTTTCAGCAAGCGTGGCCAGATCGACACCCTCGCAGAACAGGCGCTGGTCGTGGTAGTGAAAGCTGTGCATGGTGGTGGCGGGTAAATCGGGAGGAATGTCCGGACAGTTTGCGGAGGGAGTCGGCTGCACCGTAATGGGCATTTTTTCCGGGGTCTGCGGTTGCGCGGAGACGATACCGACGCGCGATCAAGGTGCCTGGATCCGGCGCAGAAAGTGGACGATGGCGTAAGTTTTTTTTCGGTGTGTTGAGTTTTTGGGTGGGATGATGCGGGAGAGAATCGGGGCTGGGAAGGTGCGGAAATGCGAGAAAATCGGATGGTCGGGCTAGCGGGATTTGAACCCACGACCTCTTCACCCCCAGTGAAGCGCGCTACCAAGCTGCGCTATAGCCCGTCGTTTTCCGATTGGTTGCAGGTTGCGGGAGTGTGCCCGCCACCGCCCGGCGAGATTATGTGCAGCAAGGACGAATGCAAGAACAACTTGGAGCCTGTCCTTGCGTAGTAGCAGCGAACATTGCATCTTGGGCATATCAATGGGCGAAACAATGACAGGTAACGAAAACAGGCGGGCGATCGCTGTCGGGGTGGTCGGGGCGAGCGGTTATTCCGGCGCAGAGCTCGTCAGGTTGTTGCTGCAGCATCCGGGAGTGGACTTGCGTTCGATCACCTCGCGGCGGCATGCCGGCGAGACGCTCGCAGGTGTGTTTCCGAGGCTCGCGGGACTCGATGGCGCTGCGGAGCTGTGTTTCAGCCATCCTGATGTCGCTGCGATGGCCTCCGCCGGTGTCGAAGTGGCGTTTCTGGCCCTGCCGCACGGGCTGGCCTCGGAGTTCGCGCTGCCGCTGCTTGATGCGGGAATGACGGTGATCGATTTGAGTGCGGATTTCCGCCTGGATGATCCGGCGGTATACCGGGATTTTTACGGCGAGGAGCACCCCGCACCCGAGTTGCTTGCGGAGGCGGTTTACGGCTGCCCGGAAATCCATGCGCAGTTGCTTCCTGGTTCCCGGCTGATTGCGGCTCCCGGCTGCTACCCGACGAGCATCCTGTTGCCGCTTGTGCCGCTCTTGCGGGAGGGACTGCTCGATCCTGAGTCGATCTGCGTGTTCAGCATGAGCGGGGTCAGTGGTGCGGGAAAGAAAGAGAGCATTCCGTTCCTGTTCGCCGAGTGCAATGAAAGCTTGCGCGCTTACAGTGTGCCGCGGCATCGCCATCTCAGCGAGATCGAACAGGAGCTCAGCCGCGCGGCGGCGCGACAGGTAGTGATATCCTTCACCCCGCACTTAGTACCGGTGACTGCGGGAATTGCCACGACGATCTCTGCCCGGCCTGCGGAAGTGGCAGCCGCAGAGCGCGTCGCGGAGGTGTTGCAGGCTGCGTATGCCGAATCGGTGTTCGTGCGCTTGCGGGGTGCGGATTGTCCGCCGGATACCAAGGATGTGGTGGGAACCAATTTTATCGATATTTCCTGGTCGCATGATCCGCGCACCGGTCGCATCATATTGATGAGCGCGGAGGACAACCTGTTGAAAGGGGCGGCGGGTCAGGCCGTGCAGGCATTCAACGTGGCATTCGGGCTCCCGGAGACGCAGGGGTTGTTGACTGTTTGAGGGTGGCCTGATTATTTTTTTCGTAGAACACGTATCGAACCCAGATGGCCAGAACGAGCATCAGGAAAGCAGCCGTGGGCGACATCACTACTCCGAAGGGATTTGTGGCGGGTGCCCTTGCGTGTGGAATCAAGCCGGGAGGCAAAAAGTCGCGCAAGGATCTTTGTATGATCTTCTCCAAGGATCCCTGTGTGGCAGCAGGTACATTTACCAAGAATCGTGTCAAGGCGGCGCCGGTAAAACTCTCGCAGATTCACCTGCAGCGGGGTGACCCGCGTTTGATTATCGCCAACAGCGGTAATGCCAACTGTGCTACCGGGGAGCGGGGTGTGCTGGACGCCCAGGCGATGGCTGAGCGCGCCGCTGCTGCATTCGGGCTGCCGAACAACGCGGTGCTGGTCTGTTCGACGGGGATCATCGGGGTGCCGCTGCCCACGGAGCGAATCCTGCCGGCAATCACCGAGCTTGCCGGCAGTCTGACACGTTCCGGTGGTGCGGCCGCTGCCGAGGCGATCATGACGAGTGACACCCACCCCAAAGCGGTTGCGGTCAAGGTCAGTGATACCAAGGGAGACAGTTACAGCATCGGGGGTATTGCCAAGGGAGCGGGAATGATCCGCCCCGACATGGCGACCATGTTATGTTTCGTGACCACGGATGTGGCGATCGACAAAAAACTGCTGCGCGCGATCACCCGGGAGGCTGTCGATGAGTCGTTCAACCGCATCACCGTGGATGGCGACATGAGTACCAACGACACGGTGCTGGTGCTGGCCAACGGGGCGAGCGGCGCGGTGATCGATGACGGGGTGGTTGGCGAGGAGGACGCGCAACTTTTCAAGACGGCGCTCATCGCGGTGATGCAGTCGCTTGCCAAGATGCTGGTTTCCGACGGTGAGCGGGTGACGAAGCTCGTGGAGATCCGGGTGCAGGGGGCTGCAACCGTGCGCGATGCGCGCTGGGTGGCCGAAGCGGTGGCCAATTCCACGTTGTGCAAGTGCTCGTGGAATGGTGGGGATCCCAACTGGGGCCGGGTGTTGCATGCAGTCGGCTACGCCAATGCGCGGCTTACCGAGAACCGGGTGAGGATTTCCTTCGGTGGCGTGCCGGCATGTGTCGACGGAGTCGATGCACAGACGCCGATTTCTCGACTCAAGGAAGTAGTGGCCAGGTCTGAATTCACCGTCGAGATCGACCTGGGCCTGGGCAGTGAGACATACATGATGTGGACCAGTGACCTGTCGCCTGAATACGTCGATTTCAATCGTGCCGAGTATGCCCTGATCAAGGCCCGGGGGACGCAGGGCTGAGGTCGGATCAGGCCGGAGATGTCTTGGCTCGTGGATTCCGGCGGGTCAGGGTCAGGTCGAGTGCGATGCCGATTGTCGTGCCTGCCAGGTAGCGCACCAGATCGATACCAAGGAAGCCGTGACCGAGCAGCAGGCCACCTGCGGCGGTTCTGCGGGCCGCCGCAAGCCACGGCCAGTCGAGTAGCTGGCTGAATTCGACCAGGAAGCTGACGGCAAGCGCCGCGGCCGCGATCTCCCGGATGCGGGCTCGCGCAAAGAGCAGGGCCAGGAACAGGTAGGAGGCGAGTGTCCAGAGTGCGTCCCCGGCGTGTTCGGCGAAAAAGTCGGGGACCGTGTCGGGGAATCGCCGCGAGGCGAGTCCGGCCACGACCGTGGCGGCCAGCAGCACGACGAGCGTGCAGCGGCTGCGATGTCTTGTCTGCCTGGGAAGCGCGATCACGTCTGGAAGCTGCGGGTTGGGTGGGCTGGTCCCCTGCGTGGAGCGAGCAGTTTTTGCGAAGCTGGCAATTACAGGGTGCGTTGGAGCCACTGCGCAGGCGCAATTTGCGGCATGCGGGCGTGCCCGACAAGCGCGGCTTGTCGCATGGGCGTCGGAATGCGCGTCGAGCGCGCAAGTTGGCAGTTGTTTTTCGCGCGAGTGGAAACAAAATTCGGCATGCGCGAGAAAAGTGATGGTTCCAAGGCAGGACTCCACGCCAAGACATTGGTCACAGTGAGCATGTTGATTGCATCGGGATGCGAGCAGGAAGATCCCGCAGGCACCGCGGAAGTTGAACCCGTGCCCTCTGCCCCGGATTACCAGTGGACCACTGATCACATGCATGTCGGGGTGCGCTGGCAGCCTTTCGATGAGCGCCCGCAGAATAATGCCTATGACGCCACGCGCCCGGTCATCTCTGAAGACAGCAGCTACGCGCAGTTCTGGATGGACTGGTCAGAGATCGAGCCGGAGGTGCTCAATACGGATTATGCAGCGCACCGGACAGCCTATCTCGCGGCGATCGAAACTGCGGTGGACGCCTGCGTGGCCCGCGGATTGAAAGTCGAGTTCGTGTTCTGGTTCTGTCCGGCGTGGGCCTCGGTAAGCGGGGAGGCCGGGCCATGGAAACCGAAACCGGGCTACTACCCTGATTTCGTCGGGCGTATCGCGCGGCACTTCAAGGGTCGTGTCAGTGCCTACCAACTGGCCCATGAAGCGAACCTGAAGAGCCTCATGCAGGATGGTGATATCGATTTCGTCGTCGGGGAGATTTTCACCGAGGGGGCTCGTACGATCCGCTCTGTGTACGAACAGGATCCGCCCGAGCCGGTCCTTATCTCGACCTCCGGCTGCTCACCCTGTGTGGATTGTCCGGCGATCGATGGCCTGGATGCAATCGGTGGCTTCGCGATCAACAACTTCTATGATCGCCTGATCGCCGCGCCCGCGATGATGGAGTTGGTCGATGCGCTGAATTTGAACGTCTCGGACCAGAATGATGGTTACGGTTTCGTGGAGGATCCGTTTGTGACCTCCTCATGGAGCAATTACGACCTGGTGCGCAATAAGCTGGACGTGGCGGGGTATCGCAACAAGGCGGTATTGGCCGCGGAATCATGGATTTCCTGGGATGGCAGTGTCAATGCGGTGGATGTCAATGGGGACGGGATAAAAGACGAGCGGGATGCCTGGCAGAAAGCATTGGTCATCATCGGCAACTGTCTGGAGCGCGGCTTGAATACGATCAATCTTCCATGGTCGGATAATTCCAGTGGCTGGTCGATGGGTCTGACCAAGCGTCGCGATTACAACGGACGGATCAGGGAACTCGACCCCACCATCGTCATTCCCGCCAGTGACGGAGGGCCGGATATCGTGACCAGCAAGGTAAAACTGGAGGGAACCGATGACGATTTTGTTTTGGCCAGTGACATCCACTACCCATTTACAGTGGAACATTACATCAATCCGCCCGACCCCAATCACCTGCATTATTACATCTGGCGGTGGTATGCGAAGATTGCGGCGGGCTCCGATGAGGTCATCCGCCATGCGCTGGCTGGCGAGGAGGGCAATGATATCGTGGTCAGCGGGGAAGCCTTCACCGGTGAGCGGAGGTATCGGATCGCCTCGTACAATCGGTCGCGGGGATCATTCAGGGTGCTGCTTTATGCGCAGGGGGCGGATGGCAAGGCAAATGCCACCGTTTCGATTCCCGCTACGATCCAGCAGGGCTATCACTATAACAACGATGCTTCCCGATTGGATTTTCGGGGTGAGGGGTTCGCAGATGGGCAGGCGTATCGCGTGCTCGTCGAGTCCAAGGATATCGACGCCGAGCATGGCGGGGATCGGAACGTCGCTCGGGTCGATGCGGGTGTGTTCCACGTGCAGGAAGACACGCTCAGTGTGACGGTAGAGAATATGCGGCCGTTTACCTGCATTGATTTCGTCGCTGTCGCCGCGCACTAGTGTGCAGGTGCCGGGCTGCCGACCCCAGGCAGAAGTGAATTTGTGCTTGGAGGTCGGCGGGCCTTCGTCGAGCATGGCGCGTGCCGAATCTGCGTTTATCAGGTCGTGTCGGAGGCAAGGACGATCCCTTGAGGGCGGTTCGTGCAGAGTTGATCTGCGAACTCTTCGAGGCGGGGTGGAATATATACAACCACAACGGCGACCAGACGATCACCCTGGCGAACATCCAGGCGAAAATCAGGGAGTCCGATGCCTTCGTGTTTGCTCCGCGACCATCGCTCGAGGATTTGTTTTCCGCGGCTTCGGTCTTCGTGGGCTACCAGACGCAGGATCCCGACCTGCTCAGCAAGCCGACGGTCCTGTTGAACACGCAGGGTTCATGGGATGGATTCGTGGCGCTGCTCGAGCACCTGCATCGCATGGGAACAGTGCGCCAGGTAGTCAGAGAGTATCTGCAGCTTGCCGGCACCGCGGAGGAACTGGTGGCACTCGTTGACCCGGGGCTTTTGTGGACGGCGCCTGTTTGCAACCATGCAGACCACGATGAGGTGCCGAGCGGGGACATTCCCGAGGTCAATCTGCCGAGGCCGAAGCAGCAGCGCTATGATGTCTGTGTGTTCTGCTCGGCGAGTGTCACGGATGCGGCATTGCTTGAAGATGGGGTTCACTTGGGTCGTCAATTGGCCGAGGCGGGGCTCGGATGTGTCTCCGGGGCCGGTAGGACCGGGATCATGGGCTCGGTGGTTCGCGGGGCTGTGGAGGCGGGCGGGTGGACAGCGGGTTCGAATGTTCCGCATATAATTCAGATTGAGGGGCTGCCGGACGGGTTGAGTGCTTTCTGGCCGAGGCCGGATATCTACACGCGAATGGAGGTGATGATTGCAGAGTCCGATGCCTTCGTCATCATGCCCGGGGGGTGCGGAACGGTGCAGGAATTACTGGCCTTGTTGCTGCGCAAGCAGCGGAGGCATCATAGCCTGAAGGGCAAGCCGATCGTGGTGTTTGATCGTGAAATGGCTGGGGGAGCGCGCTTCTGGAGGCCCTTGTTCGAGCTGGTGCATGCTGTTGATCCCGGCATGGAGATCCACGTCGCTGCCACCCTGGAGGAGATTCTGCCGATGGTGGAGGATCAGATGGCGCTCAGGGGGCCGAACAAGAGCGGACTCTGAAGCAAACTTTCTGCATGAAAGTTGTTATCAAAGAGGCGAGGTGTGCCCAGAAAAATTGCGGTGTTGCCAAGTCGAGAACCAGAATGAGTCAGAGGATACGTGAATTGCCCGAGGATGATCGTCCGAGGGAGAAGCTGGGCAGGCGCGGTGCCGCCGCGCTGACCAATGCCGAGTTGCTGGCGATTTTTCTCCGGGTGGGACGCAAGGGAGCCAGCGCTGTCAGCCTGGCCGCGGAGCTGCTTGATGAATTCCGTTCGCTCAACGGAATCGCAGCAGCCGGGGTCGGCGCATTGACCCGGATTCCGGGCATCGGTCCAGCCAAGGCGGCGGAGATTGCCGCCCTTGCAGAGATGGCCAGTCGCCTGGCCGCCGAGCGCTTCCGGGAACTGCGGGTAGACAGCCCGGAGCGCGTCTATGAACTGCTTGGGACGGAGATGAGTCTACTCAAGCGGGAATCGCTCAGGGCGGTGCTGCTCAATACCCGCCACGGTCTTCTGCGGATAGAGGAAATCTCTTTGGGGACTCTCAATGAGAGTTGCGCCCATCCACGGGAAATTTTTCGTCCGGCGATCGTGCATGCAGCGCACGCCTTCATCCTTGTGCATAATCACCCGTCGGGGGATCCCAGTCCCAGCGCTCAGGACCGGCATTTGACCCGTCAGTTGCAGGAGGCTGCGCGGGTAGTTCAGATCGCTTTTCTCGATCACGTGATTATCGGTCGGCCGGGGGAGCATGAACCCGGATACTTTTCCTTCCGTGAGGCGGGCATTTTCCCGATGGAGCAGAGCGATTCCCGTGCGTAGGGTGATCGGGATTTCAGCCGATTCCACAGCCGATTCCACAGCCGATTCCCTATAGTCAGATGATCCATCCCACCGCATTGGTCGATCCCGGTGCCGACATCGCAGCCGATGTCGAGATAGGTGCCTTTGCAGTTATCGAGGAACGGGTCACGATCGCGTCGGGATGTCGCGTCGAGCCTCACGCCCAGGTGCTCGCCGGCACGCGAATCGGTCGCGCCACCGTGGTGGGCCGCGCGGCCGTTCTCGGAGGTGAGCCGCAGGATCTTTCCTTCGACGCGGGCACCGAGAGTTTCCTGGAAATCGGCGAAGGCAACACAATTCGCGAGCATGTGACAGTACACCGCTCGGCCTCTGCGGGCGGGGCGACCCGGATTGGCGATAACAACTTCATCATGGTGGGCGCCCACATGGGGCATGATACCCTTTTGGGAAACAACAACGTGGTTGCCAACAACTGTCTTCTGGCTGGTCATGTGGTAGTCGGCGATCATTGTTTTCTCGGCGGCGGATCGGTCTACCATCAGTTCATCCGGGTGGGGGATCGCGCCATGGCCCAGGGAAATGGCGCATTCAGCAAGGATATTCCGCCTTTTACCATTGCGGCCTTGTATAATCAGTTGATCGGCCTCAACAGCGTCGGTTTGAGGCGGGCAGGTGTTTCGCCGCAGGAGCGCGGGGAGTTGCGCGGGTTGTTTGCGGCATTTTTCCGGGACGGGCGCCGGCTCGAGGAGGTTCTTGTCGAGGTGCAAGGCAGAGACCGGGGGGCGTGTGCCGATACCTTGATCGCATTCATGGCTGCGCCATCGAGCAGGGGAGTATGCACGGTGTCGCCTAAGGGGTCTTCGGAAGGATAAGAGAAAAAGCCTCGAACAGGAACGTGAATCCGCTTTACGGGTCGCGTGCCTTGCCGTTAACATACGGCGCGTGGAATGTGGGAAGCGGCAGCTCGGCGTGCGTTTCCGCATATGATCTCAAAAGCCAAGCAATGAAGCGTCCCGGAAGTAATTTTCTTATTGTTCTGTTCGTTACCCTGACCTGGTCCTTCGCGAACGCCCCCGCGCAGGGCCTCGCTTTCCTCGAGGAAATCGGTTCTGATATCGACATTTCCGGTCTCGAGAAAGATTGGGATCCGGAGACAAAAGTGGCCTCGGTGAACGGTGATGTGCGTATCGCCTGCGAGGGGGTGGTGATCAAGGCGAAGCGGGCTGAGTTTCACACCAGCACCGGTGAGATCAAGGCTTCCGGAGACGTGGCGGTGTTCAAGCAGGGTAAGTTGTTCCGTGGCGAGTCGATCATCTACAACACGCGCACCGGAAGATTGACCAGTGATGGCCTCCGCAGCCGAATTGGGGACCTGGTTTTTTACATCGAGGATTTTCGAACAAATTCCGGTGAGACCGAACTGATCTCCGGGGAGCAGGCCATGCTCACCACCCATGATCATGTCACCCCGGGTTTCCGGATCGAGCCGAAATTATTGGAAATCTATCTCGACGATCGGGTGGTGATGAAAAGTCCAAAGTTCATTGTGGGCGATGTGCCGGTTTTCTGGTTGCCGAGATTTACCCAGCCGCTGGATGGTGAACTCGGTTATCTCTTCACGCCAGGCTACAACTCGAGGTGGGGAACATTCCTGAACAATCGTTACGGGATGTTGCACGGGGATCACACCCTTGCCCAATACCATCTTGACCTGCGAAGTGGTCGGGGAGTCGGTTTGGGTGCTGATTTCTTTTCCGAGAAATTTCGTGACACGCCGGGTGTGGGGCAGTTCAAACTGTATTACGGCAAAGATAGCGACACCGAGTTCGATCGCGAGTCCAGGGAGCGCAGCGAACTGTCGGAGAACCGCTATCGGATCAACTTTCAGCATCGGATTTACTTTCCCGGACCGGAAAAAAGCACGCTGTATCTCGATTTCGACGTCAACAAGGTCAGTGATCGGTTGTACTACGAGGATTTTTTCTTCGAGGACGCGGGGGTCGATCCCAGTCCGGAGAACCTGGTCAACTTGATCAGTAGGGGAGATCGCTACGAGGCCTCGTTGCTGGCGCGTTTCCAGTTAAATGACTTCACTACGCAGGATACCCGCCTGCCCGAGATCGCGCTCGATTTTACCACCCAGCAGCTCTGGAATTCACCATTGTTTTATCGCGGTACCAGTTCATGGGGAATCCTTGATCAGAAACTCTCTGATCAGGATGAGGACGAAGCGATGGCCAGGCGGGATCAGTTGCTACTCGAGGCTCAGGGTGCAGGTGGCGGGATCGATGATATCTCCGAGGTGCAGGATGAAATCGATCGCCTGCAGGCGCTGGTGGATGGGGTGGGATATCATCGCCTGTTCACATACCATGAGTTGCTCTATCCGACGACGCTTGGTCCGTTGACTTTCGTTCCCCGGGTGGGTGGCGGTCTGTTGTCTTATTCGGACATCGAGAATGCGAGTGTGGAGGATTCGTTTGATCGCGGTATCTTCCATGCGGGGTTTGATCTTTCGACCAAGTGGACGCGGGAGTTTGATGTCCAGATGCCCAATCTCGGGATCGATGGTCTGCGGCACGTTGTCCAGCCGTATGTCAATTATTCCTTTGTCGATGCGGGTGGCAACTCGAGCAGTCGCCTCAACGCGCGGATCGATGGCAATATTCCGACAACCAAACTGCGCCCGATCGATGTCCCGCTGTTTTCAAATATCGATGCCATTGACTCATGGAATATTGTTCGGGTCGGAATCCGACACGTCCTGCAAACCCGCCGTGATGAGTCGAGTCTGACCGGGGACAAGCAGACGCACACCTGGCTGGTTCTGGACACCTTCGTGGATGGTTTTATCGACGATCCCGAGCTTGATCGCGATATGTCGGGACTTTATACCAGCATAGACTGGAGGCCGGTGCCGTGGATGAGCCTCGCGGTGGACAGCCTGTTTCCCATCGAAAGTAATCCGCAGAATTTTTCCGAGTTAAACACGGAAGTTTCCTGGATGCCGAACGACAGGTTGCAGCTCGGAGTCAGGCACCTGTTGTTGCAG
>JBDQJG010000068.1:0-14613 GCA_040263955.1 Verrucomicrobiales bacterium | reverse complement strand
GTGACTGGCGGGTGGCGGCTGACGACAGCGCCACCCGTATCGGCCTGCCGGAAACCCAGCTCGGTCTGTTGCCGGCGTGGGGTGGTTCAACGCGCCTGCCCGCGCTTGTCGGCCTGCCCGCGGCACTGGCGGTGATTCTTGGGGGTAAACTCCATTCGGCGCGGGCAGCGTGGAAGAAGGGCCTGGTCGATGCGGTGGTCTCGCCCGAGCATCTCGAGGCTGCCGCTCGCGGCCAGCTTGTCCGTGGCAAGTGCCGCCGCCAACCACGGCGCCTGCTCCACTCGGGCCCGGCGGTGGCCTTCATCCGGCGCAAGGCGACCCGTGATGTGTTGGCGCGGACCCGCGGCAACTATCCGGCTCTGCCGAAAGCCATCGAGGTGGTCTGCGGCTCGGTGCGGGCCGGGCATACCGCCAGCCTCGCGGCTGAGCGCGAGGCGTTTCTCGGCCTGGTCGGCGGCGACGTTGCGAGCAATCTCGTGCAGTTGTTCTTCCAGACCGAGAAGGCACGCCGTCGGGCTGCCGGTGGGGTGCCGTCATCTGCGGTGAGCCGGGTGGCGGTAATCGGCGCCGGGGTGATGGGCTCGGGCATCGCCCAATGGCTGGCCGCGCGTGGTTGCCGCGTGCTCATGAAGGATATTTCCCCGGCCGCCCTTGCTGCCGGCATGGCCCGGGTGGATCGGCTTCTCGAGGAGGCGGTGGCGCGCCACCTGATGAGCGGAGTCGAGGCACGGGCGGTCCGTGACCGGATCTGGCCGGTCTGTGGCGAGGCTTCACTGGCGGCCTGCGACCTCGTCATCGAGGCGGCCACCGAAGACCTCGAGCTCAAGCGGCGCATCTTCGCCGATCTGGTGGCCGCAACCACCGAGCGCACCGTGCTTGCCACCAATACCTCGGCCTTGCCGATCCGTGAGCTGATCGGGGATCTTCCCGGGGGCGAACAGGCCGCGGGCCGCGTCGTCGGGCTGCACTTTTTCAATCCGGTTCACCGTATGAAGCTGGTCGAGGTGGTGCGGTCGGCGGTGGCCCGGCCCGAAGTGGTCGATTATGCGGTCGATTTCGTGCGTCGGATCGGCAAGTTGCCGGTGGTGGTGGCCGATGAGCCGGGCTTTCTCGTCAACCGGATCCTGCTGCCCTACCTGCTCGATGCTGCGCGCCTTTTCGGCGAAGGGGTGTCGGCAGCTGAGATCGATGCGGCGATGCTGGAGTTCGGCATGCCGATGGGTCCGCTGCGCCTGCTCGATGAGGTCGGGCTCGATGTGGGACTGCATGTTGCCGGCACCTTGGTGGCCGCGCATCCGGATCGGCTGGCCATTCCCGTGTATTTGAACGATCTGGTCGAGCAAGGTGCGCTCGGGCGCAAGGCGGGGCGTGGCTTTTACCTGTATGGAGCGGCAGGCGGCGGCAGGCGCCAGCAGGTCAACCCGCGGGCGGAGCAGTTGCGGAGTGTGCCGGCAGCGGGCGGGCCCGGTCGCGAGGCCATCAGAAATCGCCTCTCCGGTCATCTTTCGCATGAGGCGCGACTCTGCCTCGAGGAGGGCATTGCCGAGACTGCCGGGGAGATCGATTTTGCCATGGTGATGGGCACGGGTTACGCGCCATTCCGGGGCGGGCCGCTTCACGATGCAGGCAAGCGCGGCGCGGCGACCGCGGTGCAGCACGATGAGAAAGGAACAAGGATATGACCACCGAGCAAGAGACAAGACAGACTGGAGAAGCGTCGGAGGTTGCGGCCCCGGCCATCGACACCTCACGGATGTCGGAGGGCCAGCGGGCGGCATTGGAAATGACCGAGGCGGCCCGCGAGGCAGCCGGAAGCCCCTCCTCCGGGGCCAAGGGAGAGCGTCGCCACGGGTTTGCCGCCACCCTGTTCATGGGACGGCCCGATTTCGCCGGGTTGGTTCCCTTTCCCCGGCAGGGCGAGGGCGAGCGACTGCGGGGCGATCGCTTCCTCGAGCAATTGGATGGCTTTTTCGCCGCGCACGTCGATCCGGATGCCATCGATGCCTCCGGTGAGATTCCCGACCACGTGATCGAGGGACTGGCCGGGATGGGTGCCTTCGGCATCAAGATTCCCGAGGAATACGGTGGTCTCGGCCTCGGGCAGACGAATTACTCACGGGCCGCCATGCGGCTGGGCGGTCTGTGTGGCAACCTGACGGCGCTGTTGTCCGCCCACCAGTCGATCGGTCTGCCGCAGCCCTTGATCGCCTTCGGGACGCCCGAGCAGAAAGCGAAGTATCTGCCCGAGTGTGCGGCCGGTGCGATCAGCGCCTTCGCGCTCACCGAGCGCGACGTCGGTTCCGATCCCGCGAGAATGAAGACCACCGCCACGCCGACGGATGACGGCACCGGCTTCATCCTCAATGGCGAGAAGCTGTGGTGTACCAACGGCACCAAGGCCCGCTACATCGTGGTGATGGCGAAGACACCGACTCAGGCCGCGCCGCATGCGACAACCGCCTTCATTGTCGACACCCGCAGCCCGGGCGTCGAGGTGGTGCGGCGCTGTCATTTCATGGGGCTGCGAGCCTTGTACAATGGGGTGATCCGCTTACGTGATGTCCGCGTCGGGCGTGAGGACATCATCCACGCCGAGGGACGCGGACTGCGGGTGGCGCTGACCACCCTGAATACCGGCAGGATCACGCTGCCGGCGGCGGCGGCTGGACTGGTGGATCGCTGCTTGCAGATATCCACCAGCTGGGCCTCGGGGCGGGTGCAGTGGGGACAAAGCATCGGTCGGCATGCGGCGATTGCCGACAAACTTGCGCGTATGGAGGCGCACCGCTTTGCCATCGAGTCGATGGTCTACTACATCAGCGCGCTCGTGGATGCCGACAAGAAGGCCGACATCCGTATCGAGGCCGCGCTCGCCAAGCTCTGGGGTACCGAGAAAGGCTGGCAGGCGATCGACGACACCATGCAGATTCGTGGCGGCCGGGGTTACGAGACAGTGGCGTCGCTCAAGGCGCGCGACGAGAGTGCCGACCCGGTCGAGCGGTTCTTCCGCGATGCCCGCATCAACACGATCTTCGAGGGATCGAGCGAGATCATGCGCCTGTTTGTCGCGCGCGAGGCGATGGATCCGCACCTGCGGCTTGGCGCCGCGGCTTTGAACACGACCTTGCCAATCGCCGAGCGGCTCGCCTCCGCATTGCAGGCCGGCCTGTTCTACGCCCGCTGGTATCCGGCCCGCCTGCTGCCGCTGCCGGCGCGCAACCTTTCCGGAGGATCCGTGATGGATGCGGGAATGCGGCGCGAGCTTGCCGCCGTTAATGCCATGGGGCGCCGGCTCGGCAGGTCGCTGTTCCATGCCATGGCCTTGAACGGGCCGAAGCTCGAGCGCGAGCAGTTGCTGCTCGGGCGACTGGTCGATGCCGGGGCGCAGCTCTTCGCGCTTGCCGCGGCTGCCAGCCGTGCCGGTGTGTTGCTTGCGGAGCTCGATGCACCGGAGCGCGAGCATCTGCGCAGGACGGTCCGCTATCTCAGTCTCGAAACCCGCTCCGAGTTTGCCCGCCTGATTGGTGGCGGCGCTTCCGGCAGGCTCAGGCGCAGACTCGATCGTGCCAGCTACAAGCTCGGCAGGAGCGTTCTCGAGCGGGCTGAGGCACAGGCCGGGGACGGGAAGTGAACCGCACACCTGCGCATCCGCGGGCGGCAACGGCCCCCTGCCTCAGCTGTCGATGGTGTGCACGAACAGGCCGGAGCGCAGTTTCGGTTCGAACCACGTCGACTTCGGCGCCATGATCTGCCCGGCGTCGGCGATCTCCATCAATTCGTTGACCGAGACCGGGAACATCGAGAAGCCGACCGCGAAATCACCCGCATCGACCAGTCGTTCGAGTTCCTGCGGCCCGCGGATTCCGCCGACGAAGTCGATGCGGCTTTCGGTGCGCGGATCGGCGATTGCCAGCAGCGGTTCGAGCACCTGGTCCTGCAGCAGGCTGACGTCGAGCCGCTCCACCGGTCCGGCGTCCGGGTCGGCGTGCAGCTCGAGCCCATACCACGTGCCGTCGAGAAACATCGAGACCGAGCGGGGTTTTGCGGGCGATTTCTCGGATACTTCCCGCAGCGTGCAGATCCTGCCCAGTGCTGCGAGAAATTCCTGCGGGCTCTGCCCCGCCAGGTCGCGCACCACCCGGTTGTAGGGCAGGATGCGCAGCTCCTCGGCGGGAAACAGCACACAGAGAAACCAGTTGTAGGCCTCATCGCCGTGGTGATCCGGGTTGGCCGCGCGGCGGGCACTGCCGACCCGGTGGGCGCTGGCGCTGCGGTGGTGGCCGTCGGCTACGTAGGCAAGCGCCACCGGCTTGAAGCCCTCGGCCAGGGTGGTGGCCGTCTCCCCGGTGATTTTCCAGCCGGCGTGGACGACCCCGTCACTCGCCGTGAATTGCCAGTCCGGGTCGTTTTCCTCGAGGAGTTGCGCCATGGTCGTGCGCAGGGCGTCGTTCTGCCGATAGGTCAGGAACACTGGCCCGGTGTTCGCACCCAGGGTGTCGCCCAGGCGGGTGCGGTCATCCTCCTTGGCGGGCCGGGTCTTCTCGTGCTTGCGGATGATGTCGTTGGCGTAATCATCGATGTGGCAGGTGCAGACCACGCCGGTCTGGACGTGTTCGCCGTCGCGTTGCTGGTAGAGGTAGAAGGCGGGTTGGTCCTCGCGAACCAGGACGCCGTCACCGACGAGACGATCGAAATTTTCCTGCGCCTTTGCGTAGACAGCGTCGTCGTAGGCATCGACCTCGGCGGGCAGGTCGATTTCCGCGCGCACCACGTGGATGAAGCTCTCGGGCTTACCCTCGCCCTCGGCTGCCGCTTCCTCCCGGTTGACGACATCATAGGGAACAGAGGCGACGGTTGCGTGTTTACCGGGAGCGGGAACGAGTCCCTGGAAAGCCTGGATCTGCATGGTGAAAGCGTGTGCTGCGGTTCGCGGGTGGGTGGATGCATCGCCGGGACGGCGCGCGTGGCGCACAGTAATACACCGACCGGGTGGCGCGTCGAGTGGAGATACTGCGGCGTTGCAGCCAAGCGGATCGCGGTCGACTTCCCTCAGGCGAGGATGCCTTTGACGATGCGGGCCTTTTCCACCCCGGTGAGCTTCGTGTCCAGCCCCTGGAAGGGAAAGGTGAAGCGATCGTGCTGGATGCCGAGAAGGTGCAGCATGGTGGCGTGCAGATCACGCACATGCACCACGTCCCGGGTGGCATGGTAGCCGAGTTCATCGGTCGCGCCGTGGGTGACGCCTCCCTTGATTCCGCCGCCGGCCATCCACATCGAGAAGCCCTTGATGTGGTGGTCGCGGCCCGCGGCCAAACCCTTCCCCTGAACCATCGGCGTGCGGCCGAATTCACCGCCCCAGATGACCAGCGTGTCGTCGAGCATCCCGCGCTGCTTGAGGTCGGTGACCAACGCCCAGGTCGGTCGGTCGGTGAGCCGGCAGCAGACGTCCATGTATTTCTCCAGGTCACCGTGGTGGTCCCAGCCGCGGTGGTAGAGATGGATGAAGCGTACCCCGCGCTCGGCGAGGCGGCGAGCCAGCAGGCAGTTCGAGGCGTAGGAACCGTCGCCTGGTGTCGCACCGTAGAGGTCGAGGACATGCTGCGGCTCGTCGGAGATATCCATCAGGTCGGGTATGGAGGCCTGCATGCGGAACGCCATCTCGTAGGCGGCGATGCGGGTTGTGACTTCCGGGTCGGCGAGCCGGGTGTTGCGGTGGCCGTCGAGCTTGCCGATGGCCTCGACCAGCCTGGCCTGCTGGGAGCTGGAGACACCTGCCGGGTTACGCACATAGTGCACCGGATCCCCGGTGGAATTGAACTGGACCCCCTGGAACTTGCTCGGCAGGAAGCCGGCGGACCACTGGCGTGACGCGATCGGCTGGGGATTGCGGCCGCCGACGCTGGTGAGCACGACGAAGCCGGGCAGGTTCTCGCTTTCCGCGCCCAGCCCGTAGTTGACCCATGCCCCCATCGAGGGCCGTCCGCTGATGGCGGTGCCGGTGTTCATGTAGGTGTGGGCCGGGTCGTGGTTGATCTGCTCGGTGACCATGGAACGAACAATCGCGATGTCGTCCGCGAGCTTTGCGGTGTAGGGCAGCCAGCTGCTGATTTCCTGGCCGCTGGCGCCGTAGCGATCGAAGCTGCACATCGGGCGATGGGCTTTGAGTTGCTGACCCTGGAGCTGGGCGATCGGTTGGCCCATCGTGAACGATTCCGGCATCGGCTGGTCATGCAGGCGCTCGAGCTCGGGCTTGTAGTCGAAAGTCTCCAGGTGAGAGGGGCCGCCCGCCATGCATAGAAAAATGACGCGTTTGGCCCGGGCTGCGAGATGCGGAAGACCGGTGCTGGCCGTCAGCGGAGTAGCCGCGCCGATGTCGCGGGCCATCAAGCCCGACAGGGCGGCCGATCCGAGGGACAGCCCGAGGTTGGAGAGGAAGGCGCGGCGGTTGAGTTGGTTCGGGTTCATGGCCTTTCAGTTCCGGGTGATGGTTTCGCTGAGGTTGAGAATGGCGCGCGCCACGGTGGTCCAGCTGGCAAGCGCCACGGTATCACCCTGGCTGGCAACCTGCTTCCGTCCGACGGCAAGGAACTCGGCTGCGTCCTCGGGGTCGCCTTGGAAGTCGACCTGCGACTGGTCGTGCAGCTCGGTGAGCAGTTGCTGCTCGGTCGGGTCAGCGGGGCGTCCGAGGGCTTCACGGAAAGCGAAGTCAAGGCGTTCCGGGGTGCTCTCTCCGCCCTCGGAGAGGATCCGGGTAGCGAAGACGCGGGCAGCCTCGATGAAGGTCGGATCATTGAGCAGGGTGAGAGCTGCTGTCGGGGTGTTCGAGCGTGCTCGCTCGGCGGTGCATTCCTCCCGCGACGGGGCATCCATCGCCCTCATCATCGGGTGCAGGAACATGCGTTGCCAGTGGACGTAGACGCCACGCCGCCATTGCTCGTCACCTTCGTCGGCATCGTAAGTGCGCTTGGGGAAATTGAGGTGGCGGTAGTAGCCGGCGGGCTGGTAGGGACGCACGCTGCGGCCGCCGATGTCGCGCACCAGCAGCCCGGAGATGGCGAGTGCGGAGTCCCGGATCATCTCTGCTGGCAGGCGGTAGCGCGATTGGCGGTCCACCAGCTGGTTGTGCGGGTCGCGTCCGAGCATCTCCGGAGTGGCAATCGATGACTGGCGGTAGGCGCGCGAGGTAACCAGCAGGCGCATCAGCGCCTTCACATCCCAGCCGGAATCGAGGAACTCCACGGCCAGCGCATCGAGCAGGGCGGGATTGGCGGGAGGCTCTCCCTGGCCGCCGAAGTCCGCGAGCGAGCGCGAGATACCGGTGCCGAAACAGAGATACCAGAAGCGGTTGGCCATGACGCGGGCGGTCAACCCGCCGATTCCTTGGTCCGGATCGCAGAGCCAGTTGGCCAGGTCGAGGCGGGTAGCGCGGCGGGGTGGCACCGGCTCGGTCCCCTTACCGGCCTCATCCGGGGGACGACTATCGGCGTCCGTGACGATCTGCGGGAGGAAGGCGGGCACGGCTGGTTGGACGATCTCTCCGCTGTCGTCCTGCCAGTTGCCGCGCGGCAGGATGCGCATTTCGCGCGGGGGTTTAGCGACGGTGATCATGGTCTTGCGGCCGCGTTTCTCGATTGCGGCACGCTTGGTCAAAAGGCGCCGCCACTCGGCCCGGGTCGCGGCGCTGGCGGTGGTCTGGAGGGCGGAGGCATTGGCTGTGATACGGGCGTCCAGTGCCGCCAGCTTGTCGGCGCTGGAGGGGGCGTCCTGCTCCGTATCGTTCGTGCTCGGGGGCGCAGCCGGGGGAGCTATGGCGTTTTCTTTTTCGCCTTTCGCGGCTTGCACAAGCTGTTCGCGCTGCTTGCCAAGACGTGTCGCTTTCGCCTCCAGTTTTTGCACTTTCGCCTGTGTTTTTTGGGGGATCAGTGCCTCGATTTCCCGCGTCAGGGCATCGAATTGTTGCTGGTCCTCGGGGGAGAGCACCAGGATTTCCGGCGGGCGCTGGGTCGGCACTGCGTTGCCGGTGTAGCCGGTGTCGTGGATGTCCGCAAAGAAGGCGGCCAGCGCGTAGTGGTCCTTGATCGAGTAGGGGTCATACTTGTGGTCGTGGCACTGGGCACAGCCGACGGTGGCTCCCATCCAGACGGCGCTGAGATTGCGCACGCGGTCGGCCGCATAGATGGCGTTGTATTCCTTCGCCTGGATGCCGCCCTCGTGGCTGGTCTGCAGCAGGCGGTTGTAGCCGCTGGCGATTTTCTGATCAAGAGTCGCACCGGGCAGCAGGTCGCCGGCCAGCTGCTCGCGGGTGAACTGGTCGAAGGGAAGATTGCCGTTGAAGGCCGCGATCACGTAGTCGCGGTAGGGGGAGATATTGTGATCCTGGTCGCCATGGTAGCCGACGGTGTCGGCAAAGCGCACCAGGTCGAACCAGTAGGCGGCCATGCGCTCGCCGAAGTGGGGACTGGCCAGAAGGGTGTCGACAAGATCGCTGACGGCAGAATCCGGGTCGTTTGCGAAGGCGGCGAGAAACACCCCGACCGTGGCAGGTTCCGGCGGCAGGCCGATGAGGTCGAAATGCAGGCGACGAACCAGCGTTACCGGGTCGGCATCGGGAGAGGGCGAGAGACCCTCCTCATCCAGCCGGGCGAGGACGTGCCGGTCGATCCAGTTTGCCGGCCAGGCGTCGTCGCTCACCGCGGTTGGTTGCGTCTTTTCCGGCGCAACGTAGGCCCAGGGTTCGTCATAGTGGGCGCCCTCAGCCAGCCACTGCTCGAGGATAGCGATCTCCTCCGGCGACAGGCTCTTGTGCGAGTCCGGGGGGGGCATCAGGTCGTCCTCGTCATCGGTGCCGATGCGGTAGAGGAATTCGCTCTGCTGGCCGTCTCCTGCCTCGAGCACCGCGGTGGCGCCCTCGGCGGTGTCGAGCCTCAAGTCGGCTTTGCGCTCATGCTCGTCGAAGCCGTGGCAGAAAAAGCACTTGTCCGAGAGGATCGGCCGAACATCGCGGTTGAAGTCGATGGCGGAGCCCGCCGCGAACCCGGACAGGGGCAGGGTCGCGAGAGGTGCGCAGCACACGAGGAGTTTCCTGATCGTGGCGCCGATGCGTGTTCCCGGCCGGCCGACCGGTGTATGGAAGTTGCGATGCCTCGGGTTCATTTCGCGCAGGTTCAGAGCGTGGCAGGAAGGGACGAACCGGTTGACGGATGACAAGGCTTCACCGGGGAGAAGATTGCACATTAGTGGTGATAATACATTTTTATATAAAGATTATACGCTGGAAATAGACAGGATTTGCGTCTTAATTATTGCATATTTGTGACTGCTTTCTCCTGCCCCTATGCGCGTTTTCGTCCGCAGCGTGACCCGTCCCGGGAGGTACCTCTTGCCGCCCGCAGTGTCGGGCATCACCGGGTCGCGCGGGCATGGAAGGACCAGGTTGTTCGACTTGAGCACGTGCTGATTCTCTGGGGTGTCGAGGGGAGTGGCCGGGTGCTGCTGGGAGAACAATTCGTCGAACTGCCGGCCCGGCATCTCGCTGTCCTGTTTCCCGGATCGACCCAGCGTCTCGAGGCTGGTCCTGACGACGAGTGGGAGTACTGCTGGTGGACGATGGATGGACCGCAGGCGCAGGCGATCACCACCGGCTTCGGTTTCGGCGAGGGGATCTGGCGCGTCGGGCCGGCGCCGCTCGAGCAGATTTTCAGCCTGGACAGGGAGATACGGCGGCCGGGCGTGGCCGGTGAGATCGGCGCCAGTGCCCGGGTATACAACCTCCTGGCAATGGCGGCGCAGGCGCGTCGAACCGGCTCATCCAGGCGTCCGGATCCCGTGCTCGCAGCGGCGGATAACCTCGTGGAAGAGCGCTGGGCGGAGCCCGGTTTCGGGGTCGAGGAGATCGCCGCCGCGCTCGGGATGCACCGGTCGACGCTGTCGCGCCGGTTTCGCGCCGCTACCGGGATGACCCTGATCGGGCATCTCAACACCGTGCGGTTGCAGAACGCCATGGGGATGCTGCGCGGCGGCAACGCCACCGTTTCCGAGGTCGCCGCACACTGCGGTTTCCGCGATGTGACGTATTTCTGCCGCGTCTTCCGCACCCACGTCGGGATGACCCCAGCCACCTTCCGCAAGCAAGGCTGAAATTACTACATACAATAAAGGGACAGACCTTTTATTGTAAAATTGGTTGCGTGGGGGTTGGGGAAGTGGGAGGGTGGTGATTATGCGTCGGGCGCGTCTGGTTGAGCCGGGAGTCAGTTACTACCACTGCATGTCGCGGGTAGTGGATGGGCGGTTTATCTTCGGGGATGGGGAGAAGCATTATTTCCGCAAGGTGATGCGGGGATTGGAGCGGATCATGGGGGTGCGGGTGGTTACCTATTGCCTGATGTCCAACCACTTCCACCTCCTGCTGCGGGTGCCCGAGGAGGCGGAGCTGGCCCCCGCGGATGAGGTCTCGGATGCCGAACTGATCGAGATGGTGCATCCGCTCTGCGGGGCAGAGGCGGCGAGGGAACTGGCCGTTGAGCTGGCCAACTGCGATGCCTGGGGATTTGCGGAGAAGAAAGCGCAGATCCGCGATCGGTTCCTCAAAAGACGGGGCCGCCTCGACCTCTTCATGAAGGACCTCAAGCAGCGCTTCACCCAGTGGTACAACCGCAAGGAGGGGCGGCGTGGAACCCTCTGGGAGGACCGGTTCAAGTCGGTTCTGGTGGGTGATACCGAGGAGGCTCTCTTGACTATGGCAGCCTATATCGACCTCAACCCGGTGCGGGCCGCAATGGTGGAGGATCCGGCCGATTACGGGTATTCAGGCTACGGGGAGGCCTGCGGGGGACGGGCCGTGGCGCGCGCAGGCCTGGCGCATGTGCTGGATCCGCGGGAGAAGCTGGCGAGGAAGCCCGGCTGGCGCGAGGTGGGTCGGGAATACCGCAGGTTGCTCTACGGGAAGGGAATCGAAAAAGGGCGTGTGGACGACGGATCCTCGATCAAGCCGGGATTTTCGCGCGAGGAGGCGCTGCAGGAACTGGCCCGTGGTGGTCGCCTGCCGCCGTGGAAGGCCTTGCGTTGCCGGGTGCGGTATTTCTGCGACGGGGCGGTCTTCGGGAGCGGTGAGTTCGTCGATGCGATCTTCGACCAGCACCGGGACCGCTACGGGACGGCGCGCAAGACAGGCGCACGGAAGATGCGCGGCGGGCAGTGGGGCGAGCTACGGGTGCTGCGCGATCTGCGGGTCGGCGTCTTCGGCTGAGCCTGCCCGGCTGCGTTCGGCAACGGGACTCTTCTCACCGGGTCACCAGCCTCTGCAGCCTCTCAGGTGTCCTCATTTCGCGGCCGCTTTTTTCGCCGCCTTCTTCTTCGGCTCCCGCGGTGGGAATTCCCACCCGAGCATGCGGCCCTTGGTGTTGGCCTTGGTGTTGCAGGTGATGGCGGCAGAGAACGGGCGGCCTTTTTTCGAGATCCACGTTTCGATAATGTCGGTTTTTCCTTCGGTGAAATACTTCAGTGCCTGCTCCCGGGGAATCTCGATCTTGCACATCTCGCGTGCCAGGCGGGCCTTGCACGCCTTGTTGCCACCCTCGGCACGGCGCTCGCAGAGAAAGCTCGTCGGGGTGACGAAGATGTTTCCCTTCTCACAGAGCGGACACGGGCAGAGGCGATTGGCGGAGTCCTTGACAGCCTCCTGCTCGGCCTCCTCCGCCTCGCTTTTTTCGAACTCGAAGCCGGCCTTGAAGCCCGCTTTCTTGTCTTCCTCCAGCACGATGGTCGCGTCGAAGGGCTGGCGGAAGCGGCTGACGAAACCGGTAAGCGGGCCGAGCCGGCCCTTCTCGAGGATCTCCCCGGCTTCCTGCTCGTTGATCGGGCGCGAGGCGATGACCTTGGGCAGCGCGAATTTGCACCCCTCGTTGTCGCATTTCCACCGGCCATCATCCTGAGCCAGACTGGAGGCCTGGCAGGTGGGGCAGGTTGCCTGGAAGCGCGGCCACTCGCGTTCTATTGCGCTGTCGGCATAGGTTTTCGCTGTCGTGACAATGTGCCCGGTGAGATCGCGGATCTCGGCCATGAACTGCGGGCGGGCCATGCGGCCCTGCTCCATGAGCTTGAGCTTGTGCTCCCATTCACCGGTCATCTCCGGGGAAGAGAGAATGTTGATCTGCATCCGGTTGAGCTGCTCGATGAGGCGCAGTCCACGGGCCGTGACGAAGAATTCACGTTGCTCGCGGGCAATGTATTTGTCCTCGATCAGGCCCTCGATGGTGGCGGCCCGCGTAGCCGGCGTGCCCAGTCCGCGCTCGGACATGGCCTCGCGCAGTTCCTCATCCTCGACGAACTTTCCGGCTGTCTCCATGGCGCCCAGCAGCGTGCCCTCGTTGTAGCGGGGCGGCGGCTTGGTCTCGTTTTCCTTCGCCTCGATCGACTCGGCGGTGGCTGTGTCGCCGTCGCTGGCGGGGACAATGATACGGTCGCCGGGATTTTTACCGCCGTTCTCGTCTGCATCATCACCCGCGCCCGGTTGGCTGACGGATTTGCCGTAGACCTCGAGCCAGCCGGGAACGCGCAGGATCTTGCCGTCGGAGCGGAACGCGTCCTCGCCGATACGGGTGATGCGCTTGGTGACCTCGAATTCGGCGGCAGGGTAGAAGACCGCGATGAAGCGCCGGGTGACCATGTCGTAGAGCTTGCGCTCGGCCTCATCCAGCCCCTTCGGGATCTGCCCGGTCGGGATGATGGCAAAGTGGTCGGAGACCTTGGCACTGTCGAAAATGCGTTTGTTGGGACGCACCCAGCTGTTCTCAATGACCTTGCCGGCGTAGGGCGGCAGGTTGGTCAGCGCACCGCCGTTTGCGGCTGCCAGGCTGCGCATCGTGCCGGTGGTGGTGGGAACGTAGTCTTCAGGAAGGTAGCGCGAGTCGGTCCGCGGGTAGGTGAGCGCCTTGTGAGCCTCGTAGAGTCGCTGGGCGAGCTGCAGGGTACGGCGCGCGGAAAAGCCGAAGCGTCCGGCGGCTTCGCGTTGCAGCGAGGTCAGGTCGTAAAGCAGCGGAGGCGCCTGCTTCGACGGCTTGGTGGTCTGCTCGATGCTGCCCCGCTGTCCATGGCAGCGCGCGACGATCGCCTCGGCGGCGGCCTTTTCCCACAGGCGGTCGGCCCGGGCGTGCTTGTCGTCGGTGTCTTTTTTCCTGAAGTTCTCGTCGAACCATTTGCCGGGGTAGTTGCCGGCCTCGACAGCGAAGCTGCCGTGCACTTCCCAGTAGGTGCTCGCGACGAAGTCACGGATTTCCACCTCCCGCTCAGCAAGCAGCGCCAGTGTGGGTGTCTGCACCCGGCCCACCGGGGTCTTGTTGAAGCCGCCGAACTTCGAATTGAAAGCGGTCATCGCACGCGACGAGTTGATGCCGATGAGCCAGTCGGATTCCGAGCGGCAGAGCGCGGCATCGGCCAGCGGCTGCATGTCAGCGTCGGAGCGCAGTGATTCAAAAGCCTCGCGAATGGCGTTGTTGGTCATCGACTGCATCCACATCCGTCGGGTCGGCTTGTCGATGCCGGCCAACTGGATGATGTAGCGGAAGATCAGTTCGCCCTCGCGGCCGGCGTCGCAGGCGTTGACGATCTCGGCGACCTCCTTGCGCTTCATCAGACGGCGGAGCAGATCGAAGCGTCCCTTGTTGCCTGGAATCGGCTCGAGCACAAAAGATTCGGGGATCACCGGCAGGACGTCGAAGTTCCATGGCAGTGCCTTGCCCGCCGCGGTGGTTGGCATCTGTTGCTGCACCAGGTGGCCAACCGCACTCGTCACGATGAAGCGGTCATTTTCGAAGTAGTCCTGCTTTTTGCTGAACTTGCCCACCCCGGGGATGTTGCCGATCACCCGTTGCAGGTCATTGGCCACGCTGGGCTTCTCGGCAATGATGAGGGTCTTGGACATGGCCGATACGGGTGTGGGCGAAGCGGCACGCTGTCAAGCCTGCCTTGCCAGTGGGCTGTCGATCCAGGTTGCGAAGTGGCTTCGGTCTGTCCTGAGAAAGGGTGCAGAGAAGGAAGGAGCGTCGGCACTGCAGGTGCTGGAGATTTCCCCATCCGGTGGCGGTGGCGGTGGCGGAGGCATGAAACGATCACGATGAACCAGGAAATAAATGTCGAAAAGCTTCGCAGCCGGAATCTGCTCCGGCGTAGTGATCTGGATGGCCTTGCCCATGCCATGTCCCACCGCCTAGGTGATTTCCTTCGCTCGATAGTTGGCTCTTGGAGACTGCTCGGGCATCGCATGTCAGAGCTGCTCAAGCTGGTTTCCAAAGCGTTCAGCGACAGCGTTTTGACACCAGAGCACCAGAGCACCAGAGCACCAGAGCAGCAGAGCAGCAGAGCAGCAGGGCGCCAGCGTGCCTGGTGCCCGGGTCGTGGAAGCGATTCCCCGCACCGGATCTCGCTGCCGCGGGGCGGGATGGGCTTCTTTGCAGCACATTCGGGACGTTACCCACCGCCCATGAACGGGCCTTCATTTTCTGTTGCAGATTTCTGCGTATTATGGTTTTTTTTTTATTATCAGTATCGGTTCCTTGGAGCTGGTTTTCATCAGGCTTCCCGTTAAGAGGATTGAGTGTGTGAATAAAATAGGTG
>JBDQJG010000067.1:0-14633 GCA_040263955.1 Verrucomicrobiales bacterium | reverse complement strand
TGCACGTAGTCTTCAGGGTTTTCCGGAACGTTGTAGTTGATGACGTGAGTGACTCCGCTGATATCCAAACCGCGGGCGGCGAGATCAGTCGCCACGATGATATCGAAGGCACCCTCCTTGAAGCCCTTGAGGGCCTGCGCGCGTTCTGATTGCCTGATATCAGAATGCATGACCGTGACCCGATACTTATCTTTCTTCTTCATGCTTGCCGCGAGTCGATCGGCCGCCATCTTGGTGCGGGTGAAGACCATGATCGAATCGAAGTCTGTCGCTTCCACCAGCGCCTCAAAAAGTTCGTAGCGCTGGTCGATCGAGACCGGATAGAAGGCGTGGTAGACGGTGTCCGCCGCCTTGATCCGTTGTCCGATTTCGACTTCGACCGGTTCTTTCAGCACCCAGTCGGCCAGGCCCTGGATCTGTGGGGGCATGGTAGCAGAGAAAAACAGCGTTTGTCGTTGGTTGGGGATCTGGTTGATGATCCGCCGGACATCTGGAAGAAAGCCCATGTCGAGCATCCGGTCGACTTCGTCGAGAATAAGAATGCTGATCTCTTCGAGCCGGATCGTGCCACGTGCCATGTGGTCGAGCAGTCTGCCGGGAGTTGCCACCACGATGTCTGCGCCGCCTTCGAGTGCCTCGTTCTGGGTGCCGTAGCCGACGCCGCCGTGGACCAGGGCACAGGTCAGGTCTGTCGTCTTGCCATAATCCAGGAAGCTGTCATATACCTGAGCGGCGAGTTCGCGTGTCGGCTCAAGGATCAGGCAGCGGGTGGTCTTGTGGCTGCCCAGTTTCGAGATGGCCGGAAGCGCGAAGGCCGCAGTTTTTCCGGTGCCTGTCTGGGAGGCTCCGATGACATCTCTGCCTTCGAGGATGAGGGGGATGGCTTTAGCCTGGATTTCGGTCGGGTGGGTATACCCTTTCTCCCGGATGCTCTGCATGACAGGCTCCGGCAGACCGAGTTCTTCAAAAGTGGTCATAAGTATGTTTGAGGCTGGCAGTTAAGCACCCCCTGATGCGCCGACAAGCGGGGGTTACAAGTTTTCCTGTATCAGGTGATGGGAAGGATCGTGCTGCAATTTGCGCAAGGTCTGCGCCCTTGAGCTGTTCCGGACTTGGCCAGAAAGGTCTCCCGGCGGCAGTTCTCGGGGCTTGCCAGCCTGATTGGGCAATCCAGCTCGCACCGATTATTGCGCGGCGATTTCAGCAATCAGGATTGTCCTGCTTCTCAAGAAATTTGCGGATTTTTCGTTGTTGTTGTTTGTCGGGGCGCCCCTGACCAGGTACATCGAAGACGCGATTCATGCGATTTTCCTGGCGAATGCGCGCGGCCCTTTCCCGCTCTTCTTGCGTAGTGATATCCGCGTAAAATTTTTCCGTGAGTTTTGCTCCGACGCGGGTTTCCGGAGTGGCCAGCACCCGGACGCTGCGGGTGATGGCTGGCAGGCGCAACTCGATGGTCATTCCCGGAGAGACTTGCCGAGAGGCGCGCGACCGGGTTCCGTCGATGCAAACCTGGCCGCGCCGGCATGCCTCTGCCGCCAGGTTGCGGGTCTTGTAGAGGCGCACGCTCCAGAGCCATTTGTCAAGCCGAGCGGGGCGACGATCTGCGCCTCGGTCGCTCATATCGATGCATCATTGGCAGCGCCGGACTCTTTGCCTGATGGCGCACGGCACCAGGCGGTCTCCCGTGCTCAGGAGTAGTCGCTGGCGCTGCGCAGTTTCATGAGGCCGCGCCGAATGCGCGCCTTGACCGTGCCGAGAGGTTGGTCCAGGCGCGTGGCCGCCTCCGCCTGCGTGAGTCCCTCGAAGTAAGTCAGTTTGATGACTTCCTGCTGTGTCGGGTTGAGTTGACGGACCGCTGTGTGCATCGTTTCGGAGAGTTCGGAGCGTTGCAGATTCTCAAGGCCCTCATTTTTTGCGACCCTGTCCTCACCGATAAGTTGGTCTTCGAAGGTATCATTGAGACGGTAGCGGCGCTTTTTGGCGCGCAGGCGATCAATGGCGCGGTTGCGTGCCATGGTGGTGACCCATGTCAGGGGTTTTCCCTTGGATGGTTCGTAGAGTTCGGCCTTGAGCCACAATTGCATGCTGACCTCCTGAAGCACATCCTGCGAGTCCTCGTGGTCGTTGAGAACTCGGTAGATGGTGGAGTAGAGCAGGCCCGCATGCGATGCGTAGAATTGCTGGAATGCAGCTGAATCATGTTGAGCGATCCGCTTGATAAGATGAATCAGATCCTCATTGGTTAATTCTGTATTTTCAGTATTCACTGAAAAAGGATAGCCTGATATGGGGAGGTTGTCCATGAAAAGTGAAAAAATGTTGGCAACATGAATTATTTATTGATAGATACTGATTATTAATAAACATAAATGGCTCTAGCGGATTGGGCGAGCCTCGTTGATGCCTTCTGGTTGATGGTCGCATGCTCGCCCGAAGAAGCTGGAATTCAGAGCAAAGCATATTGAATCATGGAGCATGTGGATCCACGCACGAGTCTCATCAACGCGCTGATCACCCTCGGAGTGGTGGCGGTGCTGGCGTTCGTGGGCTTTGTGCTTCGTCTGAGCCGGGGAGAGACAGTGCGCTTGCCCTTCCCGGAAAAGCAGGGAGCCGCCGTTGTGGATGAGCAGGAGGTGACGGATGTGGACAGCGTGCTTCTGGAGTTGGAGCATGCAAAGTCACCGAAGTCCAGCAACGTGCAGGTGGTCAATCGGCAACTCGTACGGGTTTTGCAGAGCTATTCGATGCTGAATCGCAGCGAGACGGATCAATTCGATGAATTGGTCGATTGCAAGTTGCTGGCAGATGCAGAGTCAACCGCTTCACGCCTCAGGTTGGTTCACAAAGGCAAACGGTTTCTCGGGCAGCTTTATTTTGCGGAGGCAGTCGCGCCGGGTAGTCAAGGGGCTGTCGGTGACGTGGGGAAGGAAGCGATGCGGCAGGTCGAAAAACTGTTCAGTAAGCATAAGACAAAGGTTTTCTCCCGATGGCAACCGGTGGAAAAACGGAAAGATGCCCATTACTACGTAATGATTCAGGTAGAGGGATTGGGCGGTGCCGATGGAAGGTTTCTTTCCGATATCCTGGTTACTCACGGCTATGCAGATTATCGCTCCTGTGACATTGTGTTACCGGATGGTAAAACCAGTGGCGCACACTTTGTGCAGCGGTTGATTTCTCTGCAGCAGGTGGCAAAAGCTGCGCGGATGGGTGCCTGGCAATTGCGGACGGTGGCGGATCGGTGACGCTACTCCGTTGATCACTCTGCTGCCGGGCGAACCACAAAGACCGGCCCGGAAAGCTTTTGGTGGGTCCGCTTTAAACGCCACAGGATCGAGCCTGCATGGCGCTGGCGCACAGATCACGGAGCAATCCGATGCAGATCAGCAGGACTGGCACTCATCGCCGCCGCCTGACTATGTTTCTCGACCGTCGGCGGCTTGTCCCTCGGTGCGATCAGGCACCCTTATCTTTTTGCGTACAACCCATACCGGCACTTGATCGCCGCCGGTCTTCCGGGAAGCCGCAGTTTACGTTTCTGTGGAGGCGGCGGGTTTCTTGCGGCCTCCGGAATCTTTTTTCGAGTTGATGGTCAGTGCCTCCGCATCTTTTCGATGGGTGACCTTGACGGTCTCGCCGGTCACGATGTCGCCACGCAGCAGTGATTCCGCGAGTGGATCTTCGAGGTGCCGTTCCACGGCTCGCCGCATCGGGCGGGCACCGTAGGAGGGGTCGTAGCCCTTCTCGATAAGGAACTCCTTGGCTTTGCCGTCAAGGGTGACGGTGATGTTCTTGTCGGCAAGACGTGAGACGAGCTTGCTGATCTCGAGGTCGATGATCTGCTCGAGGGTGGACTTGTCGAGCATGTGGAATACCACCATTTCGTCGAGGCGATTGAGAAACTCGGGCTTGAAGACCTTCTTGGCCTGCTCCTCGATTTTTCCCTTCATGCTTTCGTAGTCGCCTTCACCCTCCTCGTCGATACTCCCCATGGCGCCAAAGCCGAGGTTGGTTTGTTTCTTGATAAGATCCGCTCCGACGTTCGAGGTGAGAATGATGACCGTGTTCCGGAAATCGATCTTGCGACCGAAGTTATCGGTAACTGTGCCCTCCTCCAGAATCTGTAGCAGCAGGTGCATGACGTCGGGGTGCGCTTTCTCGACTTCATCGAAAAGGACAACAGAGTAGGGACGCCTGCGCACGGCCTCGGAAAGTTGTCCGCCCTCGTCGTAACCGACGTAACCGGGAGGCGAGCCGATCAGGCGTGAGGTGGTGTGCTTTTCCATGTACTCGGACATGTCGATCTGGATAAGCGCATCGGAGTCTCCGAACATGAATTCAGCCAGATGCTTGGCGAGATAGGTTTTGCCGACCCCGGTGGGACCGAGGAAAATGAATGAGCCGATCGGCCTGCGGGGATCTTTGAGGTCGGCCCGTGAGCGTCGCAGAGCTTTGGAGATGGCGGTGACCGCCTCGTCCTGACCGATTACGTGTTTTTTGAGCTCCTTCTCCATTTCGAGAAGGCGCTGGGCCTCGGCCTTTTCCATTCTCTGCAGCGGTACCCCGGTCCACTTGGCGACCACCGCCATGATGTCATCTTCACCAACCTCGACTCGGGTTTCCTCGTTCTCGGTGCGCCATTTTTCCAGTTTTTCCTCGAGCTGTTTCTTGGTCTGCTTTTCGGAGTCGCGCAGTGCGGCGGCCTTTTCGAAGTCCTGATCCTTGATGGCGGTTTCTTTTTCTGCCTTGATCGCCTCGATTTTCCCTTCCGTTTCCTTGAACTCCAGCGGGCGTGTCATCGCCGCGATACGGGCCTTGGCACCGGCCTCGTCCATAATGTCGATCGCTTTGTCCGGCAGGAACCTTCCAGTGAGGTAGCGCTCGGAGAGCCTGACACAGGCCCCGATGGCTTTGTCGGAGAAGTGCGCATTATGGTGGATTTCGTATTTGCCGCGCAGGCCGAGCAGGATCTTGATGGCATCATCAACTGTCGGTTCCTCTACCTTGACGGTCTGGAAGCGTCTCTCCAAAGCGGCGTCTTTCTCGATGTATTTGCGGTATTCGTCGAGGGTGGTGGCACCAACACACTGCAATTCTCCGCGCGAGAGTGCCGGCTTGATGATATTCGATGCGTCCATGGCGCCCTCGGCGGAACCCGCGCCGACGATGGTGTGCAGTTCATCGATGAAAAGAATGATATTCTTGGCGCGCTTGATTTCGTCCATCACGGCCTTGATGCGCTCCTCGAACTGACCGCGGTATTTCGTGCCGGCGACCATCAGGGCGAGGTCGAGGGTGATGACCTTCTTTTCCCGCAGAATCTCCGGCACATTTCCCGAGGAGATTTCCTGTGCGAGACCCTCGACGATCGCCGTCTTCCCGACGCCTGCTTCACCGACGAGGACCGGATTGTTCTTGGTGCGCCGGCAAAGGATCTGGATGACGCGTTCGATCTCTTCAGTGCGACCGATGACCGGGTCGAGTTCGTCTTTCTGTGCCAGTTCGGTGAGGTCGCGCCCGAAAGCACGAAGCGCAGGAGTTTTGGATTCCTTTTTTCCGGATCCGGCGGCCGCCTCGGAAAATTCTTCCTCCCCGTCCTCCGGGCCTTCGCCCCCGATCGCGTCTTCCGGGCTGAAGTTCGGGTTGAGCTCCTTGAGGATCTCATTGCGTGTCCGTGCAATATCGATCTCAAGGCTCTTGAGCACGCGTGCCGCGACGCCCTCGCCCTCCCTCAGCAGTCCGAGCAGGATGTGTTCGGTGCCGACATAGGAATGGTTGAGGGCCTTTGCTTCCTTGCCCGCCAGGGCGAGGACTTTCTTCACTCGCGGCGTGTAGGGAATGTTGCCGACCGTGCTGGACTCGGGGCCCGAACCGACGTGTTTTTCCACCTCCATGCGGACAGTTTCAAGGTCGAGGCCCATTTTTTTCAGGACATTGACCGCTACCCCCTGGCCAAGTTTGATCACGCCGAGCAGCAGATGCTCGGTGCCGACATAGTTGTGGTTGAACCGGTCGGCCTCCTTCCTGGCTAACGCCAGGACCTGCTGGGCTCTGGGGGTAAAGTTGTTCATCATGTTTCGGGCTGGTTGGCGTCTTCCGGGTCAGTTTCGGGTGCTGTGGGCCTCTCTGCAAGCATATCAGGTTCGCGCAGGCTTTTCAACCGGGTGCGCAGGATTTCGGCTCGCGTCAGATCACGTTGCTCCGGATCAAGCTTGCGACCGGCGCTGATCTGCAGGTGGGCGGGTTGGATTTCCGTGAAAAGCAGGTCGGTCAGTGGTCGCGTGTCCTCGCGCAAAAAACCGAGATCGGTGCCGAGACGCAGCATGGAGAGCAGGTTGAGAGCTTCCTTTGAACTGATGATGTGGGCATGCCGCAGGATGGCGTAGGCTCGGCCGACCTGGTCGTGGATCGTCGCGGCGTGCTCCTCGAGGAGCTTGAGACGGGCATTACGCTCATGTTCGATAATCTGCTCGATGACTTGCCCGAGGCGTCCGATGATCTCTGTCTCGCGTTCACCGAGGGTGTTCTGATTGGAGACCTGGAACAGGTTGGCGAGCGCCTCGGTGCCCTCGCCGTAGAGCCCGCGGACCGCCAGTCCGATTTTGTTCACTGCCTGAATCACGGGGTTGATTTGTTCACTTAAAACCAGAGCCGGGAGGTGCACCATGGCAGATGCGCGCATGCCGGTTCCGAGATTGGTAGGGCAGGCAGTGAGGTAGCCGAGCCGGCGGTCGAAGGCGTAGTCGAGATTTTCACCGAGCCGGGTATCGATCTCATCCAGCGTGTGGTAGGTTTCTTCCAGTGCCAGCCCGGGTGCGATCGTCTGCATGCGGAGGTGATCCTCCTCGTTGATCATGATGCTGGTGCGCTGCGGCCGGTCGATCACGGTTGCGCAACCGTTGGATTTGGCGGCATGTTCACGACTGATCAGGTGCCGTTCAACCAGCAGCTGTTTCTGGATCGAGGAGAGGTCTCCGAGATCCTTGGAGAATGCCTCGTGCATCTCGGTGAGCGCCTCGACACGCGGCCGAATGATCTCCATTACCTCCTGGCGATCCTCTTTTTTGCTCCATCCAGGAAAGGGCTTGTGGCAGAGATTGCGCGCCAGCCGGATGCGGCTGGAAATGACGATATCGGAGTGTGGCCCGGATTTGCACATCCACTCGGCCGGGTGACGCAGGAGTGTGTTGAAGCGCATCATAAGTCCGGGAGGAAGAGAAGTTGTTGCTGACCAGTCATGTCGAGGGGCGGCCAAGGCTCAGGTTCGGGCTTCCTTGCTGACTTCAGTAAGATGGCTTTCGGCATTCTCGATCTGGTCGCGAAGGCTGGCCGCCTCCTCGTAGTTTTCATCTGCGATGGCTTTTTCCAGGCAGAGGCCGAGTTCCTCGATGTGACCCTGCAGTTGGAACATCTCGTCGAGATGGTTGGGAACCTTGCCGATGTGCCTGGTGCCCTTGTGCATGGCCTTGAGCAGTCCATCCAGCTCGGAGGCGAAGGTTTCGTAGCATCGACTGCATCCCAGTCGCCCGACGTTCTTGAAATCACTGAGGGAAAAATTGCAGCCGGGACAGCGGATGTTTTTCGCGTCGCTGAGTTCGCGGGCCGAGCTGCCGACTTTTTTCGTCGAACCGAGCCCGACGAGGAGATCCGTGAATGGGAAAGAGGTCGGGTCGGTGACGCCCTTTTCCTGGGAGCACGACTCGCAGAGATTGACCTTCTGCATCTGCCCGTCAACGATCTGGGTAAGAAAGACGGTGGCCTGGGCATCGCACAGATCGCATTTCATGACTTTCAGAATAACGGCATTCGGATGTGACTCAAAGAATTACTGCCCTTGAAACACAATACGCTGCTGCGAGGATGATGGCTGCGGCAACACAGCAAAAAACCGAGTGATCGGTTGGTTTGTCCAGCAGCTTTCCTGCTGTCACCCGGGCCGCGCAGTCGGCGGATCGGCAGGCAGGACGCAGTCGTCAGGATCAGTGCGACGCTCCCGGCTGCCTCGGGGTTTGGGGCTGGGACCGTGCAGGTGCCTCTGATGGAGGCGAGTTCGGAAGAAGCCTTTTTTCGCGGGTCTGGACAGCGGGACCGCGGACGGCTTCGTCCGCGGCAGTCTTGCCGTTGATGTCGTTGAGGAAGTTGAATAGATCGCTCCCGGTGGACAGCACGAGGGTGGTATCTTTGCCGAGATGCTGGTAGACCTCCATCGACTTGATAAAGCGATAGAACTCGGCTGCTTCCGGGCTCTGGTTGTAGACAGCGGCATAGATCTCGGTCGCACGGGCGTCCGCATCACCCTGGATCGTTTGAATTGTCTTGTAGGCGGTTGATGCGATCTCCTTGAGGTCGCGTTCCTTGTTACCGAGAATCTTGGCAGCTTCTCCGGCGCCCTCGGAGCGGTAGCGCTCGGCGATCTGCTTACGTTCCGAGATCATGCGCGCGAAAATGCGCTCCCGCACCTTCGGGTTGTAGTTGATGCGCTTGAAGCGGATGTCGAGCAGTTCGATGCCGAATTCCCTGAGTTTACCGACGGCATTCTGAAAAATTTCCTGCTCGACCCGGGCGCGGCCCTTCTGGATCGGCTTGAGTTGTCCGACCTCTTCCGAGGCGCCTGCGGGTTTAATATCCGCCGCCGGCTTGCGGTCTCGGGTTGTGCGAATGAGTTCGATGAGTTCGTGGCGCGCGACGGCGTTGCGGGTTTCCGATCCGAGTATGTCGTCAAGGCGGGATTGGGCGGAACGCTCGTCGGTGAGTTTGAGGAAGAATTGCAGGGGGTTGCTGATTCTCCACCGGGCGAAGGTGTCGACGATGATGTAGGTTTTTTCCTTCGTGGGCATCTCGGTCGGGCGTCCGTCCCACTCGAGGAAGCGGCGGTCGATGCGGTTGACGTGTTGCACGAACGGTAGCTTGAAATGAAGCCCCGCCTCGGTGACCGGGTCCCCCACTGGTTTTCCGAGCTGCGTGATGATGACCTGTTCGGCTTCGTGAACCGTGTAGGCGGATTGCCCGATGACAATGAGGAGGGCAATGGCGATAACCATGCTGGCGGCGGAGAAGGCGATTTTCATAGGTGAAACTGGGCTGCGGTGCGGGATGAGCGCGTCGATTCGTGGATTGTTTCCAGGTCAGCGTTTGTGGGCTGCCGCCGCCGCCGCACTCTCGAGGTTGAGAAGTGGCAGGGGTGCCTGGGCTCCCTCGTCCATGATAATTTTTCTGCCCAGCTGGGGAATGACGCGCGCCATGGTCTCCAGGTAGAGGCGCTGACGGGTGACTTCGGGGGCTTTCTGGTATTGGGTAAACAGCGCGTCGAAGCGGGCGGCATCGCCTTCCGCCTCATTGATGCGCTGCATGGCGTAACCCTCGGCTTCGGAAATTTTCTGGGCGGCCTCACCGCGTGAGCGAGGCACGACTTTGTTGTATTCGCCGTTGGCAACGTTCACGGATTCCTTCTGCTGCTGCTCCGCTTCATTGACTTCATTGAACGAGGCCTGCACCTCGCGGGGTGGGTTCACGTTCTGTAACTGGACCTGGTCGATCGTGACGCCGAGTTCGAATTTGCTTACCAGGCCCTGGAGCTTGCTGAGTGCTTCGGACTCGATTTCCTGCCGTCCTACGGTGAGCACCTCGTCGACGGTGCGGTCACCGACAACCTCCCGCATGACTGATTCGGAGGAATAGCGGAGTGTCTCATTGGGGTTTCGCACGTTGAAGAGATACTGTCGCGGCTCGGTGATTCGGTACTGGATTACCCATTCGACAAGAGCGGCATTGGTGTCCCCGGTGACCATGGTCTTGACGGCGTCGAAATCGTTGCGGATCTGGGAAACATTGGTTGCGCCTGCTGTGCCGTAGCCGAATTCCTGCTTGAGTTGGCGCTTTACCGGAACCTTGGTAACGGAGTCGATCCCGAGCGGGAGCTTGAAGTTGAGGCCCGACTTGGTGGTTTTGAGGTATTTGCCGAACCGCAGTACGACTCCCTCTTCCTCCGGCTGGATCGTGTAAAAGCACGTGATCGTGGCAATGATGGCGATGGCCGGCAGAATGAACCAGAGAAGGTTGCCTGGCTGCAGATTGGGGCCTGGGGAGCGGATGTCGCGGATATCTGGCATGAGTACAGTTCAGTTACTTGGAAAGGGCCGGGTTGCAGACTGGCAGGATGACATAGAGCCGGGATGCGATCGGAACGCAAGCACGGAGATGGAACTTCGCGCTGTGGAGGTTCATGCAGCCGATGCTGTGCAGGTCGGAATATTCAATGAAGCTGCAGCTCGGGGCGAGTGAGTGGCGATTACAGTTCCTGTAATCGCTCTCGCACGGCACTCGCTTTATCCTCATCTCCCGTCAGTTCAAAGAGCTCGGCCAACAGGGACAGGGCATCTTTTCTGCTGTATTGAGTCAACTCGCAGGCGCGGCGCGCGTTATCGACTGCCTGCGCGAGATCAGCCGCGCTGGGGTCGGACTGTTGCATCAGCATGCGTGCCATGCGCACGTGCCATCGCGGGTTTTCAGGATCTGCGGCGAGTATGGGGCGAAGAATTTCAATCGCATCTTGCTGAAGCTGGGCACGGTCCAGCGTCTCGATCAATTCCAGTTGGTAGGAAATATCATCAGGCTCCAGCGCCACGGCTTTGATGAGTTGATCGATGATCTCCACGGAATCCGCCTCCAGCTTCCCGAGAAGCCGAGCCAGGGCGAGTCGATCGACGGCAGTATCCTGCTTGGCTATTTTGTCCCGAAGACGTTGCACCTGTTTCTGCTGGCTTTCCAATTCGAGGCCTCGGGCAAGATTCTCGAGATTCTCGCGCACCAGCGGGGCATCGGGTGAGAGGTGAGCCGCGGCTCGGAGGAAGGGCAGGGCAAATAGGCGGCGGTCGATGCGCTGCAGAAAGACCGCGAAGTCATTGTGCGTGTTCGGGTCGTTGATGTTGAGGGACAGTGAGCGCAGAAAATGTCGGGCCGCGAGTTGCCCGTCACGCGCATCCATGGCGTCGATCGCCTGTCTCCAGTGCCAGCGGGCCGGGGTGAATTGTTCTTCAATATCCTCGGCAGGAGGGCTCGGCAGATCAGCGAGATTCTTCTCCGGGATCATCTCCCTGGCGATCATCGAGAGGTAATTCTGCCAGGCGCTGATGTAGCCGACATTGCTTTCCAGCGCATGAACGAGCAGCAGGATCGCCTCATCGACTTCGCCGTCCTGGTAGAGAAGAACGGCAAGATTGCTCATCGCTTCCGGGTAGTCACTCTCGATGCGGAGTGCTCGCGAGAGGGCTTCGCTGGCTTCTTTCTTACGCCCCAATGCCAGCATCGACGAGCCGATCATGAAGTGAGCGCGGGCTTCGCCGGAGTCGGTCTTGAGTGCCTCGCGCGCAAAGGCGATTGCCTTGTTGTAATCGCCTTCATCGAATGCCCGCTGTGCGGAAACGAGGTCGGAGAAGGCGGTAGCGTTTTCGAATCGCAGGGAGCTCGGATCAGAGAGGATATCAAGGGCATTGCCTGATTCCCTTTTGCGAACAGCCGCGGCGAAATTGGGCATCAGCGCCAGTACGGTCTCGGTGGGTGCGGTGGTCGCGGGGCGGTCATCTGTGGCTCCTTGACTGGTGGCGAGTGTTAGAAAATTTTTGCCGGGTGCTCCGGCTGAATGACTGCGGGGAGCCTCGATGGAAATGACCGCGCCTGAAACCGCGGGAGTCGTCGTGATCGCGACGAGAAGCCCCGACAGTGCGAGAAGATACCGCGACAGCTTGGTGATATTCATCGTGGAGTGGACATTGGGCGGCGGAGTGATCTCCGTGCTGGAGGATGGTTGCCGCTTGGGTGAAACAGTTTAACGCAATCCGGGCCGGGCTGCCAAGTCGAATCGGCATGGGCATGAGCATGCGTGTTGCCGGCTTCAAGTAGAAGCCGCCGGGGTGTGGGCGGTTGATTGAGCCGGATTGAGGGCAGTGAAGCGGCATTGGTTGAGTTGCGCGAAAGCGAGTGCCTGTTGCCCGGGTTTGGGAATCAGCGGCATCAAAGGGCTGCGCTTGATTGTTTTCAGAGCAAGAAAATACACGTGCGGTTGATTGCGGCAGCATCCGTTTTCGGGCGGTTGGCAGAATCGGGTGGGAGTGTGCAATTGTTTTGAAATCAGGCAGTATGGGCGTACATTAGAAAGGGGAAAGCAGGAAGCTAGAGGTATGCATGAAACGACCGGAGGATCGCAGCCCGCGGGCGTCGGATTGGCGCTCTCTGCGGGTGGTGCAGCGGGGCTTGCTCATGTTGGCGTGCTGCAGGTGCTCGAAGAAGCCGATATTCCTGTGGCTGTAGTCGCTGGAACCAGCATGGGAGCCTACGTGGGTGCGCTCTGGTGCGCGGGGTTTCGCGGGCCAGAACTCGAATCGTTTGCCGCGGAGATCAAGGATCGCCTGCAGTTGCTGAAGCTGGCCGATCCCCGCTTTCCTCCGCGGCGCGGCTTCCTCAAGGGCCATCGGTTCCGCCGTCACCTCGGCGAACGGCTCGGCGGCGCGACCTTTGCGGATCTTGCCAGTCCGTTTCTCGCAGTCGCAGCGGATATCAACTCGCATCGTCGGGTGGTCCTGCGTCAAGGTGACGTGTCCTGGGCCGTGCACGCATCCTGCGCAATTCCCGGAGTACTCGAGCCGGTGACGCTCGATGGCAGGGAACTGGTTGACGGTGGGGTGGTGGAACCGTTGCCGGTTCCCACTCTGCTGGAATTCAGCCCGGTTCCAATCCACCGAATCATCGCGGTCAACTGCATCCCGACGGTGGAGGACATCGAACGATGTGCCCTGCGCAGGGAGCGATCTCCCGGGCCCGAACGCGGCAAGAAAAAGGCTTTCCCACCGCTGCTGGCGCGGCGTTTCCTGCGTTGTTTGAACCGTTGGATCAATGTCTTCGCGGAAGGCAACCTGATCAATATCCTGCGCCGCAGCCTGCTGGCCTCGGAAATCCGCCTGGTCGGATATGCTGCAGCCAGCGCGGATTGCGTCATTCATCCCGTCTTCTGTGACGGCAAGTGGTATGATTTCGAAAACTACGAGAAATACATCGCACTGGGCCGCGAAAAAGCCACTGAGGCCCTGCCAGAAATCCTCGAGATGCTTGCGCAACCGGTGTCCGGTGCCGCCATGACCGGCACGCCCGAGCCGGCAAACCATGACCTGAAAAATAATGCTCCCGACCCGCCCGATCAGTCGAAGCTCCTGGGACTCTAGCAGTCCAGAGGAGTTGGCCGCCGGCCAGATGGCCCGCTTGCGCCGCTACCTGCGGCGGCGCGTGCTGCCGTTTTCGGGGCATTACCGTGAGATCGGTTGCCAGCCTGCGGAGCTGCGGGACCTCGATGATCTCCGGCATCTTCCGTTCACTTCGAAAAGCGACCTCACCGGGCGGGCTCGGGATTTTGTGCTGATCCCGGACGAGGAGGTGCTGCGCCGGCAGCCCGGAACCATCCTCAAGGCCCTGACACGCGGTCGAGCCGGGGCGAAGAAATTGCTCGAGCGCGAGTTTCGTCCGATCCTGATGACCAGCACGACGGGCCGTTCCTCCGAGCCGGTGCCGTTTCTCTACACCCGCCACGATCTGGACAACCTCGATGTGACCGGGCGGCGCATCATGGAAGTCGGTGGCTCCCGGCCGGAATACCGGCACGCCAACCTGTTTCCCTACGCCCCGCACCTGGCCTTCTGGCAGGCCTACCACGCCGGCATCGCCTACAATACGTTCATGGTCGGAACGGGAGGCGGAAAGGTGATGGGAACCGACGGCAATATCGCCCTCATCGACAAGATCGCGCCGGAGGTGGTCATCGCCATGCCGACGTTTCTCTACCATGTGCTCGACACCGCCGTGGAGCAGGGGCTGCGCTGGGAGGGACTCAAGATGCTGGTGCTCGGCGGGGAGAAGGTGCCCGAAGGCATGCGCCGCAAGCTGCGCGCGTTGTGCGCCGAGCTCGGCTCCGACAAGATCGACGTGCTGTCCACCTACGGCCTGACCGAGGCCAAGGCGGCGTTCAACGAGTGCCCGGCTCCCGCCGGGGCCGAGCCCTCCGGTTATCACATGAGCCCGGACCTCGGGTTGGTCGAAATCGTTGATCCGGAGACCGGAAAACGCCTACCCGATGGCCAGGCGGGCGAGATCGTCTACACCCCGCTGGATGCGCGGGGAACCGTGGTTCTGCGTTACCGGACCGGCGACCTGATTTCCGGAGGCCTGACCCACGAGCCGTGCCCGTACTGCGGGCGGCGCTGCCCGCGGCTGGTGGGGGACATTTCGCGGGTTTCGGAGTTTCGCCGGCTCGACATCCACAAGATCAAGGGCACGCTGGTCAATTTCAATGCATTGGAACACACCCTCGACGACGCGCAGGAGATCCGCGCCTGGCAGGTCGAGATCAGGAAGCGCGACGATGATCCTTACGAGTGCGACGAGCTGCACCTGCTGGTCACACCGAAGCCGGGATTCGACCGTGCTGAGCTCGAGCGCTCCCTGCACAGCCGTTTCCAGCGCGCGCTTGTGCTCGGCCGCACTCGTCGCAATGCGGTCTGCATGCTGCGATTCCAACGACACGCATGCTTGGTTCACCGCTGCGAGCTCCGCCCTATGGCAACCCAGCAACTCCGTCTCCGCACTGC
>JBDQJG010000066.1:0-14728 GCA_040263955.1 Verrucomicrobiales bacterium | reverse complement strand
GGCGTGCCATTTTCTCTGCGGGACAAAATAGCGGCCTCTATCTTCCGTCCGTAATTTCCCTTCGCCCAGGACTTGCTACCGCCGCTTCCGATGACCAGGTAGTCGACGCTTCGTAGAGCAGCCCCATCATCGCTTTGTCCACCTTTTGCGGCGATTGCGGCCTGGCACGCTTTGCGGGTTCCAAACTCAAATTTGCCAGTGAACACAAAGCTGTGACCGGTGAATTCGATGTCAGGCTCCGGGGTATCGAAGGGGCCCCTCTTCGCCACCTCTTTGTCCACGATTTCCTCTTGGAACTTTTCTATTTCCTTTGAAGCCTCCCAGTCGTCAGGGATTTCAATATTGAGCAATTGCTCTACATCGAAAGCTACCGGTAAGGGGGATTTTGAATCGAAGTCCTTGGTGACGTAGAGGTATCGCCGCCACGCTTCGCGGTTGCTCTCATCAGCCATCAGTGACTCTATCTCCCAGCCTGCAGCACCCACCGAAATGCTTGGGGAGAAGGGTATGCCGAAGAAATTGAGGAGTTTTTTTTGGCGATTAGTAGCCTTCATCACTAGGAGCGAGGGCTGATTCCATTGTCCACCATGAGCTGGCGCAAGTCGTCTGAAGGTCCGGTAATCAAGAACCTCACGAAGTCGTCTTGGCTGAGGCTTGTTGTGAATCGTCGAATCAACTTCTGCTTATCCTCGCTAGGGGAGCAAACGGCAAAACCCACGTTCCCCGCATACCTGCGTCCGGACCCAACAGCACCTTGACCTGCAGAGGATGCGGATTGTACGATTACGGAGAATCCAATCTCTTGTAAGGCGGCAGACCAGATCTGATGGGCTTTGGGAGTATCGTAAATAGTGTCCTGCCCCTTGAAGGCGAAACAGGTGGACTGCGTCCAACCAGGGCTGGCGGGTGTGCAGTTGAATTTTATATCCAAGGCATCGTTGAAGCATTTGGGCGCGCACATGTACCAGCCATCATCCCCATTGGAATCAGGGTCATGAAGGAGTGTCTTTGAGCGCTGAGACCCCTTCGATAACAACGAGTCTAGAAGGTCAATACTGGCTTTTTGCTGTGGGTTCATCATTCGCATTAGGCTCACGAAAAGCGCCCTTACACTTGAGCATAGGTAAAGCTAGGTGAAAATGAATATTGGGGCAATGGTTCCTAAATTACGCGTGACTTCCAAAAACCGGCCTTGCTGTCTACGCTGATCATTCCACCATCATCCCGGTGTCAGCTATTCTGAGGCAACGATACTTGGGGGTGGTTTTTGAGCGTCGCCAATTGGAGACATCCATAGACCCGCAGCATCCTCTCCTTGCCCTGCCACTCCTTTCCGGTCCACTCAATTCCCTGAGCACTCGGCAGCAATGTCGGATGATTTTTGGAAATCAGAAGCGTGCCTTCTAGGCGCTGCCATTGCGAATCCGGTGTCAGCCATTCTTGAGGCAGCGATACCTGGGGGTGGTTTTTTCGATGCTCCTAAGCTTCCTGAGGCACCTTTTGGCAATGGATCATCGTCCCGTTCGGGTGGGGATATGGCGTTCAGATCAAGCAGCGAGTATCGGATTTTCCGGATTATTCGGGCACTGAATGGGCACTAGAAATTCCCGCCAAACAAAAAGCGGGTCACGATTTTCGTCGTAACCCGCTTATTTTTATAGTGGTGGGCAGGAGAGGATTGGCTTCGCCTTTGCGAGTGGGCGGGCTGCCGCCCGGAATGTTTGCTCCGGCTTGCGCTGGCGCGCCGCGCCGGACGGGGTGCAATCGAACTGAAGTTCTCATCCACTACTGCCCACGAAAAAAGCCGGCCCCGCTGTGCGAGACCGGCTTTTTTAAAGTGGTGGGCAGGAGAGGATTCGAACCTCTGAAGGCATAGCCAGCAGATTTACAGTCTGCCCCGTTTGACCGCTTCGGTACCTACCCGGAAAGCTGTTTTGTGGTGATGGGAAACCCCGTCACCCGGGGAGGCGTAATGATGGGGAGATGGTGAGGCGAATCAAGAAAAATCTGTCGTGGTGCGGAGAGGGTTTTTGTCGGCGGGTGCCGGCGCAGTTACCGTGGCACGAAAGGTGCTCTGCAATCGGTATTTGAATTCAGTTCATTCATGAGGCAAGAATAGCGCCCGCAATTTTTTCCCGGTGGTGAAGGTCCGCTGCGGCGGATGCCCTGGCGGCCGGAAGAACGGGATTGATTTCAGTTCCACGAAACATTTTTCAGATCATGAGCAAGTATATCAAGGTTCCTGCCGCAGCCGAAGGCAGTCTGCACCGGGTCGAGAATGAGAAAGACGCCTGCGGAGTGGGCATGGTGATCAATATCCACGGTGAGCGGTCGAACAAGATCCTCAAGGATGCGCTGACATCGTGCTGCAATGTAGTACACCGGGGTGCCGTTGATGCGGATATGAAGACCGGTGATGGCGCGGGCGTGACCACCCAGATTCCGGCGAAGATTTTCCTGGCGGAAGTGGAGCGCATGGGTGGCAAGGTGGAGACGACCGAAGAGATCGCGGTCGGTGTGTTTTTCCTGCCCACCGACGAGGTGCAGCGGGTCAAGGCGAAGCTGCTGGCCGAGGGGGTGGCCGCCAATCGCGGTTGCCGGGTGTTCGGGTGGCGGGAGGTGCCGACCAATGACCGGGAACTCGGCGAGCGGGCCCGGGCGACCAAGCCGGTAATCATGCACCTGATTCTCGGGGCGCCCACGGGGGTGGCGGGAGATGACTACGAGCGGTGTCTGTATCTGATCCGCCGTGAGACGCGGCGCCGTGCCGACGATGAGGGTATCGACGGACTCTATATCGCCTCGCTCTCCCATCGCACGATTTCTTACAAGGCACTGATCGTGGCGCCGGTACTCGATAAGTTCTATCTCGATCTGCAGAACCCGGAATACGAGACGGCGATCGCGCTCTATCATCAGCGTTTTTCGACCAACACCTTTCCCTCGTGGCCGCTTTCCCAGCCGATGCGCATGCTGGCGCACAATGGCGAGATCAACACCCTGCGTGGCAACCGCAACTGGATGGCCTCGCGGGAGACGGATTTTGCCAACGAGGTCTGGGGTGATGATGTCCGGCATATTAAGCAGTTCATCGATCCGGAGGGGTCGGATTCCGCCTCGCTGGATTCTGCCCTGGAGTTGCTGGTGCTTTCCGGCCGGGATATTGCCTCGGCAATGACGCTGCTGGTGCCCCCGGCCTACGGGATCGATCCGTCAACAACGGAGGAGCAGTCTGCGCTTTACCAGTTCAACAGCTGTTTTGCCGAGCCGTGGGATGGTCCGGCGGCATTGGTCTTTACTGATGGCCTGCGCTGCGCGGCCGCGCTTGACCGCAATGGCCTGCGTCCGATCCGCTACAAGCTGACCGAAGACGGGCACTTCAGCATCGGCTCGGAAGTGGGCACGGTGTATGTTCCCGATGAGAAAGTAATTCGCAAGGGGCGCCTCGGTCCCGGCCAGATGGTGCATATCGATACCACCACCGGGGTGTTCTCGGTGGACAAGGAGATCAAGGACGAACTCGCCGCGCGCCAGCCGTATGGCAAGTGGCTGGAACAACACCGCGTGACCCTGCCGCAGTCGACACCGGCCGACAGTGCGGCGGGCGAACTGGATATCCTGGGCTTGAGCCAGAAGCAGGTCGCCTTCGGGTTCACCCAGGAGGAACTGGATCTTTCGCTCACTCCGATGATCCAGTCTGGCCAGGAGGCGGTCTACAGCATGGGTGATGTGGTGTCGCTGTCGGTGCTGTCTCTGCAGCCGCGGCTGCTGTTCACGTATTTCCGCCAGATGTTTGCGCAGGTGACCAATCCGCCGATCGATCCGATTCGTGAGCGCGCGGTGATGTCTCTGGAGGTCGTGCTCGGGCATCAGGAGAATATCCTGTCTGAAGCACCGGAGCACGCGCGCGTTGTTCACTTGAAGACGCCATTTCTGCTCGAGTCGGAGTTAGATGCTCTGCGTGGCATGGATGCCGCGTTTCCCAACCGCGTTGTCGATACCACGTGGGAAGTGGCGGAAGAGGCGGATGGATTGCAGGCGGCAGTGGCGCGCATCTGCGCAGAGGCCGAGGCGGCCGCCGATGAGGGGGTGGAAATTTTGATTCTTTCCGACCGGGCCACGGATCACCAGCGGGTGGCTGTGCCTGCGCTGCTGGCTACGGCGGCAGTGCACCACCACCTCAACCGGGCGCACAAGCGTATGAAGGTGGGCCTGGTGGTGGACACCGGCGAGGCCCGGGATACCCACCAGATGGCGTGCCTGTTTGGTTTCGGTGCGCAGGCGGTGTGCCCGTACATGGTGTATGGCACGGTCCGCGAGATGCTGGAAAAGGATCGCACCGCACGCAAGCCGAAGTTCGAGGGAATCGACTATGCGCAGGCCCTGGGCAACTACCGCAGTGGACTGGAGAAGGGGGTGTTGAAGATCATGTCGAAGATGGGCATCAGCGTGCTGTCCTCTTACCAGGGGGCACAGATTTTCGAGGCGGTGGGTATCGCCTCGAGCGTGATCGAGGAGTGTTTCACCGGAACGGCCTCGCAGGTGGAGGGCATCGGCTACAAGGAGATCGCGCAGGAGAGCCTGGCGCGGCATGCCTCCGGATTTGCAGTGGCTGTGCCGGATGAGGGACCACTCAAGTTGGGTGATCCGGGATATTACCGTTGGCGGCGCGATGGCGAGCAACACCAGCTCGGCGGCCCGACGATCAAGCCTTTCCACGCCTTCGTGCGTGACAATGACCCGTCAAAATACGAGGAATACGTGGCCGCCATCAAGCAGGCGGAGCCCTGCGCGCTGCACGATCTGTTTGAGTTTGTGCCCTCCGAGAAAGGGCCGATCCCGATCGAGGAAGTCGAGTCGATCGAGGATATCCGGGTGCGTTTCACCACCGCGGCGATGTCGCTGGGCGCGATCAGCCCGGAGGCGCACGAAGCGCTGGCCATTGCCATGAACGAGATCGGCGGCAAGTCGGACTCGGGTGAGGGGGGTGAGGATCCTGCCCGCTTCAACACCAATCGCAATTCGAAGATCAAGCAGATTGCTTCCGGGCGTTTCGGCGTCAGCGCGGAATACCTGGCCAATGCCGAGGAACTGGAAATCAAGATGGCGCAGGGGGCCAAGCCGGGTGAGGGCGGCCAGCTGCCGGGGCATAAGGTCAGTGGCATTATCGCCAGGCTGCGCAACACGGTGGAGGGGGTCACCCTGATTTCACCGCCGCCACACCACGACATCTATTCGATCGAGGACCTCGCCCAGTTGATCCACGACCTCAAGCAGGTGAACCCGCGGGCGCGCGTCTGCGTGAAGCTGGTGGCGGAAAATGGCGTGGGCACGGTGGCCGCCGGTGTGGCCAAGGCGAACGCCGATATTATTCTGATTTCCGGGCACGAGGGTGGCACGGGAGCCTCGCCGCTCTCGTCGATCAAGCACGCTGGTCTACCCTGGGAGTTGGGCCTGTCGGAAACCCAACAGGTTTTGATGCTTAACGGGTTGCGCGACCGTGTCACGCTTCGCACCGATGGCGGATTCAAGGACGGTCGCGACGTGATCGTTGGGGCCCTGCTCGGCGCGGAGGAGTTCAATTTCGGCACTACCGCATTGATCGCGCTGGGTTGCGTCTATGTGCGCCAGTGCCACCTGAATACCTGCCCGGTGGGAATCGCCACGCAGCGCGAGGATCTGCGCGCCAAGTTCAAGGGGGACCCGTCCCACGTGGTCAACTACTTCAATGCGGTTGCCGATGAGGCGCGCCACATCATGGCCAGCCTCGGGGTGGCGAAGATGGATGATCTCATTGGTCATACCGGTTTCTTGAGGCAGCGCGAGGTGCCGGATCATCCCAAGGCGAACCTGTTGGATCTTGGCCGCATCCTCAAGGATGTGGCACCAGAACTGGGTGAGGAGCTGCCGCGGCGCAACCGCGTGAACCGCAACGACGGCAGTCACCCGCACCCGCTCGATGACAAGATCCTGCAGCAGGCACACAGCGCCATCAAGGACAAGACCCCGGTGGAACTTTCCTACCCGGTGGTCAATACGAACCGGAATATCGGCACCAAGCTTTCCGGCGAAGTGGCCTACCTGCACGGCAACCACGGGCTGCCGGATGGCACGATCACGCTGAATTTCAAGGGAAGTGCCGGGCAGAGCTTCGGTACCTTCCTGTGCGGGGGGATTCGATTGAACCTCGTTGGTGAGGCCAACGACTACGTTGGCAAGGGAATGTGCGGTGGCGAGATCGTTATCCGCCAGCCGGAAGAGGCAAAGTTCGACTCCTGGGAAAACAGCATTCTCGGCAATACCGTGATGTATGGCGCCACCGGTGGCCAGTTGTTCGCGGCGGGTCGCGGGGGCGAGCGTTTCTGCGTGCGCAATTCCGGTGGCACGGCAGTGGTCGAGGGCGTGGGAGACCACGGCTGTGAATACATGACCGGCGGCACGGTGGTGGTGCTGGGCAAGATCGGCAAGAATTTCGGTGCCGGCATGAGTGGCGGCACCGCCTACCTGCTGGACGAGGCCGACAGCTTCGCGGACATGCACAATCCGGAGATGATTCACGCGCTGCCGCTTGAAGGGTCGGACGAAGCGGTGGTCAAGGAACTGGTATCGCGCCACCTCGAGCGCACCGCCAGCCGCAGGGCTGCGATGATCCTGGAGAACTGGTCAGATTACGTGGGCAAGTTCATCAAGGTCTGTGCCCGCAATGCGCCTCCTTCAACGCCGGCTGATACGCCGCAGGAGAAGGGCAGCAGCAAGGCGGCGGAGCCGGTGTCCGGAACCTAAGATAGCCATACTCTGCGCGCTGGTGCGCTGGGAGCGTGGTTGAAGTTGCGCCCTGTCGGCTTGCAGGCAGGCGGCGCGCCAGGTGGCTGCTGTTTCCGGACGGGTTCAGGGAATGCCAAGGTGGCAGGCCTCCGTTTCGGGGGAGGCTTTGGAGGCGTGAGGTGCCTCTGTGAATCGAGGATATGCGTGTTCGTTCTCGGGCGGTGCGCGCGCTGTCCTGGCTGAGAATCCAGACGGTCTGACAAACGGGAGAAAGGCGCCATCCTGAAAAGACTGTGAAGAACGCGCAACATGTGAACAAGTGAGAACACCTGTGAACAGTGTGTTGTGGGTATGTGAACAAGTCGGTTCGTGTCCGCCAGGAATGGGTGGTTTTTTTGGGAAGCATTCCTCGCGTGCGCGGGGTTTTTGCCGCGAATCTGCCCGGTGGAAGGCGGTCTTCGGGTGCCTGAAAGGCTATCGGCAGTGCGCTGAATGTGGCTTGGAGGTGCACGTGGACGGCGCGGGGCCGGGCGGCCTGCCGCTGTGAATAACCTGTGCGTCCTGCGGGCGGTTCGCGGGTAATTCTTCTCTCGCAATCACGCACTCCCGCTGCGCGGATGCAGCGAGCTGCCCGCCATGTGCGGGCGCGTTGGCTAATGCTGCGGCCCTAGGAGAGTGTCGCCCGGGGATCCTCCTCGAGGATGGCGGCAATCTCCGGCCAGCCTCCGGGACGTTGCAGCTGGAAGACGGTGAGGTAGAGGGTCACCAGCGGGTGGTCGAATTTTTCAAACAGCAGGTCAGCGGCGGCCTTCACTTTTTCAGTATCGAGGGTTTCGGGCAGTTCATCGACCATGCCTTCGCCGTCGTGGTCGATTTCTGCCACGTCGAGGAAGCGCACGATCATTTCCTCCTGCGTCTTCACCAGCCAGAGTTGCAGGACGTGCTCGGCGACATGGTCTTCCGAGCGCAGGCGGAGGTTTTTGAGTATCCATGCGGCCTGCTCGCTGCGGGGCTTCTTCTGGACAAAGACCGGGCGCAGGCGGCGGCGCTCCGCCAGGGTCAGAAGCACGACCTTGAAGGCATTGGGATCGATTGTGCGGATGCTGTCGAGGATTGCCAGGCCGCGTTGGTCGGGGAGTGTCTTGAGGATTTCGTGGGCGCTCATAGGAGGGGAGGTGGGGGCAGTGGAGAGGGAATGAAAACAGTTGGAAGGTGGCGGCAGGTTCAGGCGTTGTCCATCGCCTTGGAGAGCAGAATCACGGCCAGTTCCTGGGTGGCGGCGTCCAGCTCGGCGACCGCCGCTTTCAGCTTGCGGGAATCGTGATGATCTTCGTCAAGGATGGCGGCCACGATGGCGGCCTTGGTTGTGATATCCGCCCGGTCATGTTCGGGCAGGTCGTCGTCGGTGATGCCGGCGAGTGCCTGGTCGACCGCGGGCAGGAGTTCTTCCGCCTTGAGGCGCGCCTCGGTCCAGATGCGTTCCTCCATGTCGTCGAAGGCGTGCTCGACGCTGGCGGTGATCATCTTTTCGACCTGCGTGTCGTCCACATCGACGGCGCTGTCCCGGATCTCGAGGATGTGGTCGGTATTCGTGGCGGTGTCCCGACAGAGCACTTCCAGGATGCCGTTCTCGTCGATGGTGAACTGTACGCCGACGCGGGCACTCGCCTTGGGTCCCGGCGTGAAGGGGATCTCGATCTGCCCGAGCCGCCAGTTGTCGGCTGCCATTTCGCGTTCGCCCTGCAGGATGTTGATCGCCATGGCCTGCTGGCCTGCTACGGCATTGGTGAACAGTTCTCCGGCCTTGGCGGGAATCGTCGTGTTGCGCGGCAGGATGATGTTCATCAGCCCGCCGAAGGTCTCGATCCCGAGCGAGAGCGGCGTGATATCGAGCAGGATCATTTTCTGCAGATTGCCGGAGAGAATTCCCCCTTGGATTACCGCACCCAGGGCGACAGCCTCGTCCGGATGCTGGGAGAGATCGGGTTGCTGCCCGAAAATGTCCGCGACCAGGCGGCGCACGGCGGGCATGCGGGTGGTGCCACCGACGAGCACCACGGCGTCGAGGTCTTCGGGCTGAAGTCCGGCGTCGGAGAGAACCAGGGCGCAGGCCCGCCGGGTGCGGGCAAGGAGCGGCTGCGCCAGTGCCTCGAGAGTAGTGCGGGTGACGGTGGTCTCGAACGTATGCACGCCGTCATAGAAGGGCAGTGAGACGTGGTGCTCGTGTTCCTCGGAAAGGGCGATCTTGGCTGCCTCGGCCGCCTCGAGAAACCTCGTGGCCACGGTGGGATCGGCGGTGAGCGCGGGGTCCGTATGTTGCGCGGCTGATTGTTGTTGCAGCCACTCGGCGAGGGCGCGGTCGATGTCGTCTCCGCCGAGCTGGGTGTCGCCGTGGGTGGCCTTGACCTCGAAGACTCCCTCATGCAGCTCGAGGATGGAGATGTCGAAGGTTCCACCGCCGAGGTCATACACGGCGACACGGGAGTGGTCCTCGAGCTTGTCGAGCCCGTAGGCGAGGGCGGCGGCGGTTGGCTCGTTGAGAATGCGGACGACTTCCAGGCCGGCGCTCTCTCCGGCGCGCTTGGTGGCATTGCGCTGGGCGTCATTGAAGTACGCGGGCACGGTGATGACGGCCTTGCGCACCGGCGTGCCGAGGCGTTCGGTGGCGATAGCGGCGAGGTGGGAGAGGATTTCTGCGGATACCTCCTCGGGGAGCAGCGGGCGCCCCGCGATACCGATGCGGGCCGGCTCGGAGGGGGAACCGACAATGGGGAAGGCTGGAACATGATCGATTTCTTCCATGCGCCGGCCGATCAGGCGCTTTGCCGAGGTGATGACACGATCGGGGTGCGCGGCGCGGGCACGCAGTGCGGGACGTCCGATCAATGGTGCGGCGGCAATGCTGCCTCCGGCGACAGATTTTCCGGATGCCTCCGGGTAGAATACCGCCGACGGGGTGATCCGGTGACCATCGCTGTCGGCAAGCAGGATGGGAAAGCCCGAGTCGACGACGCCGACCAGTGAGTTGGTGGTGCCGAGGTCGATGCCGAGGATGGGTTCTGTCATGGGAAGAGAGTGTGGTTGGTATCGGCAACGATTGCCAAGAGACTTTCGGCTGGGAAAGCAGAAAATTGGGACGCGGCCGAATGCAGACCGAGCTGAAGGATCGATTGCAGGCATGAGGTCGCCTTGGCTTGCCTTTTTGCCTGGCAGGCGGGATGGTCAGGAACTGATGAAACGCAATGATCCCGCTACCGTGATCCTGCTGGCCTCCTGTGCGGATCGTTCCGGCCTGGTGCGCGAGATCGCCCGCTTCGTGCATGAACAGGAAGGCAACATCGTGCATCTGGACCAGCACGTGGATCACCGCGACAAGCGGTTTTTTATTCGTGTGGAGTGGGAAATCAGCAAGGGCACTGCCGGTGGCGCCGTCGACGCGCTGGCCGAGGCGTTCAAGGAGATCGGCGGTGCGCGGGGGATGGACTGGTCGTTGCATGGTTCCGCGGCTCGTCCGCGGCTGGCCATTTTCGTCTCGAAGGAGCCGCACTGTCTCTATGACCTGCTCTCGCGTCATGCCAGTGGCGAGCTTGCGGTGGAAGTGCCGCTGGTGGTCAGTAACCATGATGACCTGCGCCCGGTGGCCGAGCGCTTCGGGATTCCCTTTCATCGATTCGCGATCAGCGCGGAGGACAAGGCCGGGCAGGAGAGGGCCGAGCAGCAACTGCTGGAGGAAAACCGGATCGATACGGTGGTGCTGGCGCGCTACATGCAGATCTTGAGTGCGGAGTTCTGCGCGCGCTATGTTGGCCGGGCGATCAACATCCATCATTCGTTCCTGCCCGCGTTTGCCGGCGCGCGCCCCTACCACCAGGCCTATGAGCGCGGCGTGAAGGTGATCGGTGCCACCAGTCATTACGTGACCAGTGATCTGGATGAGGGGCCGATTATCGCGCAGGATGTCACCCCGGTCAGTCACCGACAGTCGGTGTCGGAACTCATCCGCATCGGCAGGGATCTGGAAAAAAATGTGCTGGCTCGGGCCGTGCGGGCGCATTGCGAGCATCGGGTGATTATTCATGATGGACGCACGGTGGTCTTCGAGTAGAAGAGCAGTATGTTGCGCGCGGCAATGCAGATGGCGTCGGTCCGAATCGGTTGATTTGGTTGTTTCTTTGGTGATGTGTTGCCTGCCACACGAACCTCCTTTTCCCGCATGAACCTGATCCGCTCGATGGCCACCGTAGGTGGATTCACCCTGGTGAGCCGGGTGCTTGGCGTGGTGCGCGATAAGTTGGTGACCTACTACCTCGGTGCCCAGGAGCTTGGTGATGTCTGGGTGACGGCGTTTCGCCTGCCCAACCTGTTTCGTCGAATTTTCGGTGAGGGGGCCTTCAATGCGGCGTTCGTTCCCATGTACAGCCGTCGGCTCGAGGAACACGCCGACGGCGATGCGGCGACTGAAAGGGCCGATGCCTTTGCCGGCAGGACGATTTCCCTGATGGCGGCCATCCTGGTCGTGTTGCTGGTGCTTTGCTATATCTTCATGGAGCCGCTGGTGGCGATTATCGCCTGGGGATTCCGTGGGGATGCACGCTTTGGTCTCGCCGTGGAGGCCTCGCGGGTCACGATTGTCTACCTCGTGTTCATCTGCCTGATGGCGGCAGTCAGCGGGGTGCTCAATTCGAGGAAAGTGTTCGGCCCGCCGGCATTCGCCTACGTGGTGCTCAATGTGGTGTTCCTGGTCGCGCTGGGAGTTTTCGTGCCCGGCAGCGAGGATCCGCTCGGCGTGCTCTCGCGGGCGGTGGTGGTCGCGGGTGTGCTGCAGCTCGGAGTAGTGGTGCTGTCCTGCTGGCGGCGCGGGATTCGCATTCCGCTGGGCTTGCCGAAGATCGATGCCGACATGAGGCGGCTCGGGCTGCTGATGCTGCCGGGACTGGCCAGTGCCGGAGTCCAGCAGCTCAACCTGCTGGTCGGGCAATCGGTGGCTTCGCTGCAGGTCGGGGGAAATTCCGCCATCTTCTATTCCGATCGCATCAACCAGCTGCCGCTCGGCTTGATTGGTATGGCCGCCGGTGTGGTGCTGTTACCCGAGATCACGCGTAATCTTCGCGGTGGTCAGGAAGAGCAGGCCCGGGTGAGCATGTCGCGGGGTGTCGAGATCTCGATGTTGCTGACCCTGCCGGCGATGGTGGCGATGTTCGTAATCCCCCAGCAGATCATGCACGCAATTTTCGAGGGTGGCAGGTTCACCGCGGAGGATGCCCGCCAGGCGGGATATTCGCTGGCGGCATTCGCAATCGGCACGCCGGCCTATGTGCTGGCGAAGGTGCTGCAACCCGGGTATTTCGCGCGTGAGGACACGCGCACGCCGATGCGCTTCACCCTGGTCACTGCGGCGGTCAATATCGCGTTGTGCTGGCCGCTCTTCAAGCTCATGGGGCACACTGGCTGTGCGCTGGCTACCTCGGTGGCCGGTTGGGTCAATGTACTGCTTTTGTGGAGCGGTCTGCGCGGCATCGGGTTCCTGCGCGTCTCACGGGGATTTGCCGGCAGGATCGGCCGCATGCTGCTGTGCTCGGTGCTGATGGGCTGGGTGGTCTGGTGGCTGGCGCAGGTTGCCGGATCCTGGTTGCTGTGCGAGGGCAGGTTCACCCTGCGCATGGTGGTGCTGGTGGCACTGGTTGCCGTTGGTGCGGGTATGTATTTTATTTTCGTGTTCGCATTGCGGGTGTTCACCGTGGCGGAGGTCCGCGCCAGCTTGCGGCGCAAGCAACCAAGCCAGCCTGCACAGGGGTGAGGCACGTAGCACCGCAGCAGGGAGAAGGAGAAGCCCTTCGTCCCACCAGTTGTGCGGCTCCGCCGCTCCGTTATTGGGAGCCGGAGTCTTCGGCCTGCCCGGCGGCGGCGGTCAGCACGCGAATGTAGTCCCCGGGTCGGACGGCGGTGAAGTCGATGGTTATTTCGCGCGGATCGGTTACCCTGATATGGTCATTGCGTTCCAGTCCGCGCGGGCTCGGGTTCAGGTAGGTGGCATCCTTGCTCATGAGGAAGTCGCTGGCCTTGAGCTTGTTGGTGGTGGTTACAATCGCGATAATGTCCGATTCGAATCGGACGGTGCCCTTGATGTCGCCGTTGATCGGATCGTAGAACACGTAGTGGCTGGAGACGGTGGTGCCGCTGGTGATCTGCTTCGGCCCCTTGGCGAGGATCTTTCCGGCCTTGACCACGAGATCGACTGCCAGGTTTTTTTCCAAGGTGATGCCCTGGGCTTCATCGAAGCCGAACAGGTTCGGGCTCTGGTGATTGTCGTCGCCTACCTTGCCGATCGGTGGCTCGAGTTTTTTGAATACGCCGCCTCTTTTCTTGGAGATGCCGCCGGTGACGCTGCCTCCGGTGATGGCTGAATGCGCCGACGGCAGAGGTAGCAACAGCGTGAGTAGAAAGGTGACGAGGATGGGTGTGGTTTTCATGGGTGTGTGTGGGTGTTCATGGAGGCCAGGCTGCATGCAATGAAAATTCATTCATTTTTATAGAGCCGCAAGGAGCCACGGCTGTCAAGATCTGCGTGCGTGCGCGGGGTCAGTGTGGTCGGCGAGCTGGAAAGCACGCGATTTAGACTGGCGTGACCGTGATCGTCGTGCCGTCGGCGAGTGTCTGCTCGGGAGCCAGGTGCAGCAGGGCGTTGCAGTTGGCCAGGCCCGCGATGGCGTGACTTTGTTGCAGCCCGACCGCCTGAAAGAATCCGTCGGCATCGCGGTGTCCACGCAGGTGGTGCGGCCGATCACCGCGGTTTTCGAGGTTTCCCCGCAGGGTGGCTGGAATCCGGGGAGGAATCAGCAGCTCGGGGGCTGCTCCCATGCGCTGGCGCAGTGCCGGGGCGACCAGGCGATGAAAACAAACAAAGGCCGAAGCCGGGTTGCCGGGGAGCCCGAAGAACCATTTGCCATGCGGGTGAGCCGCGAACAGGAAGGGTTTGCCTGGTTTCATGCGCACTCCCCAGAGGACGGTGGTAAAGCCGAGCTCCTTGGTCAGCCAGGCGATATGGTCGTGATCTCCGACCGAGACACCACCGCAGGAGATGAGAATTTCGCAGTTGTCCTGAGAGAGAAGCCGGTGAGCGGTGGCTTTCAGGCTGTCCCGCTCGTCGCGGCACTGTGCGGTCCCAGCGAGGTGGACGTGGGCCTGCCGCAGCAGGCCTTGCAGCAGTGGCAGGTTGCTGTCGTGGATGGCTCCCGGAGGCAGGGGTTGTCCGGCAGGCACCAGCTCGTTGCCGGTGGTGAGGATGCCGACGCGGGGAGGTGGCGGGCAGGGCAGCGTGATCAGGCCCTGCGAGGCGCCCGCCGACAGCGCCTGGGGTGTGAGAGGGGCGCCTCGGCGAAGCAGCACCTGGCCGGCACAGAGATCGCTGCCCGCGCGCCGGACATATTCTCCCTCACGGTAGTCGCATCGCAGTGTAAGTGAGTCCGCCGGGCTTTGCGGATCGCGATCAACGTCCTCCTGCATGGCGACTGCACCGGCACCTTCGGGAATGGGCGCGCCGGTGAAAATCCGCAATGCCTGGCCGGCCGTAATGTGTTCTGTCGGCGAGCCGGCGGCGCCCTCACCGGCGAGGATTTTCCATGTGGATCCTGCCGGGTAGCCTTCCGCGGTATGTGCCAGGGCATAACCGTCCATGGCCGAGCAGTCGAAGGGAGGAGAGGGATAACGGGCGAGAAGATCCCGGGCAAGATACAGGCCGGCACAGTCCTCGAGGACAAGCTCCTCCGAGTCGCCGGCCGGGATGCACGCGAGAATGCGATCGAGCGCCTCGGATTCCTCGATCGGGGATGGTGGCGGTTGCGGCATGGTTACAGGTAGTCCCAACAGGCGGTCGATGCCAACGGGACGGAGGGATTCTACAGGGTTCGGGTTCAGCGCGGCAAAGCGCGGACCTGCTGCCGTGTCGGATTAATCGGGGGGCGGG
>JBDQJG010000065.1:0-14746 GCA_040263955.1 Verrucomicrobiales bacterium | reverse complement strand
GGAGGAGTGCGAAGTTTCAGGACTTCCCTCCGATCCAAGCGCTCCAGGTCGACATAACCGATAGTGCCATCGGGGAGCTTGATGCGGGCTGTGGTGCCGGTGTAGGCCCGCAAAAGCATCGGGGTGTCGGTTCTCAGCAGGCCATACGGTGTGCTCGTCGCCGAAAAATTCGGGCTGAGATAGAACGGTGCCGGATCATCATTGGTGTAGTAGATGTCGCCGGCGGTGTAGCTTTTTTCCTGCGGCTCCAGAGCAGCAAAGCTATCGTCAAGTTCGAGGTTTGTGGTTTCCGTGTGTGCGCAGGAACCGAGAGCAAGCAGCAGGGTTGTCAGAAAGAGGGCTGTGGCGATGCGCGCAAGCATGTCTTGAGTAGGAATCGAGAAGTTTTGTTATGCGACTTGGGGAAGGGAGTGTAGTGGATTGCCTGCTAGTCGGCAAGTGAGAGGATGACGCGGAAGCCAATATCGTCGGCGCGGGTAGCAGGCGCAACTGCGCGTCGATGCGAGGCGTTGAGGTCTGCTTCTGACCAGGAACGCCAACTGCCCCCCCGAACGATTCCGTAACCAGATATCCTCGGGTTTTTGCCCCCGAAACGATCGGTCACCCATTCGGCCACGTTGCCGGCCACCTGGTAGAGACCGCGTGGATCAGCCGGCGAACTGCCTGCTGGCGCGGTGCCGGCCTGGCTATCCTTGAAACCCGGAATGATGGACTCATCGTCGATACCCGCAATTCCAATCGACTCATGCCCCGCGAAATTGCCGCTGCCTGCGGGGGGTGGCCACTGGAATCCCCAGACGTAAAAGCCGTTGAGCGCGTTCGAGCGATCAGCCGGATCGCGGCCTCTCTCTGGTGGCAGGCCGGCAAGGTGGCTCCATTCTTCATCGGTTGGGAGGCGATAGACATGCCGGCTGGAAATCAGGCCCCGGCGTCTCTCGAGCTGGGTCAGCCATCGGCAGAATGCTTCCGCCTCGGCGTGGGTTATTCCTGTAATCGGATGGACAGGTCGTGCGGTGAGTTCTGCCGTGACCGGAGATGCATCCAAGGCGCTGTCGGATGCCATAAAGCTGGCAAACTCTCGTTGGCGTGTCTCAAATGCGCTGACAAGGATCTCTCGTGGTGCAAGAGAGCATGGCAGAAAAAGCATGCCCAGAGAGTTCCGCCACGGCGAGGTGAAGTCCACCCCTTGGCCACGTTCGAGGCTGATGTCAGCTTCGGTGAGTTTCTCGTCGGTTATTTCAACGGAGTGGAAAGCCGTTTTGTAGTTCTTCATGCGGATCTCGAATTCGAATCGGCCGGTCCGGATACGCGGCAATTCGAAAGGTGTTACACCGATCTGTTTACCCTCCCGGTGGACCGTGGCACCTGCCGGTTCCGATGAGAACGCTACCGAACCATAGCGGATCCGATCAATCTTCGCGAAATAGGTGCCGAGGATCTCTCCGCTTGAGGTCACCCGAAGGTTCTCGACCGTGGGTCGGTCAGCGGCCACGGGGCGGCTGATTGGGCGATAGAACTGCTCGGGGAGGAGAATGCCCTCCTGTTGATCATGCTCGGTAAGCCATTTGCAGAAAGCTTTCGCCGTGGAGGATGAGATGGCCGCGACGAAGCGGATGCCGTGCCGGGAGGGCCCGATGTCGATCGCTTGGCCGGAGAGCGCATACCCTGTCTGCCGGGCGAATGCGGTGATTGCATCGGCCGAGATCGGTTGATCGGAAATATGGCCGTCTCCTGAAGGGAAGAACGTCATCTGACGACTGTTCTGCCATCGCATGCCTTGCTGGGGAAATTTCCACGGGGCGAGTTCAAGTTGAATGGTTTGCCTGTCGTCCTGTGCACCGAGATAATCGATCTGCTCGATGCGATGGCCCTCGAGCCGGATGTTGTAGCTTGCAGCATTGGACGGCGCGGGGTCGATGAATACTGGCGAGGTGCCAAGCCATTGCTCGCCGTGGTAGATATCTGCGCCGGGCGGAGAAGTCTTGATTTCCAGGGTTGCGAACGCTTCCGGCTGCGGAGTCTCCTGAACGGCGCTTGTGGAAACCGCGGGTTCGCTTTGCGTGATTGTTGCACCCGGCATTTGGCTCGAGCTCGGTGGGAAGGGAGGCTGTTTTGCCGCGGGTTCCAAATTCTCCGCGGCATTGAAAAGCAGCGTTGCGATCACGAGAGTCGCCGTGGTCAGGAGAGTTACCGTTGAAGCCGCCAGGATCAGTTTTTTCTTGTGGGCCTGGTTCTCGGCGTCGTCGTTCGCCTGGCCTTCCAGAGCCAGGGCGAGGCGTTCGCCGGAGCGGTAACGTGCCTCAGGGCGTCGGGCCGCTGCGCGGCAGATGGCACGGTTGACGCGGCGCCAGATGAGGCGCTCCTGTCCTTCAGGCAGCACGCTGGGAAGGTCGGGGAAGTCGAGCCGATCTTTGCCAGTGCTCATTTCGTACAGCACCATCCCCAGGCTGAAAATATCTGCTGCCGGGGTTCCCGGACCCTCCGGTGCAACGTAGCCCTCGGTTCCGACGAAGGTGCCGTCCCCGGCGGTGGTGACCAGGCCGACATCTGCCAGCTTGGCCTTGCCGTCGATGAAGACCACATTGCCGGGCTTGATGTCCCTGTGCACCAGGCCATGGCTGTGCAGGAAGGCGATGCCGCGCGCGAGTGCTGCTCCGTGGCGTACGACATCGGTGTTGGGAGCGGAACCCTGCTCGCGAATACGCCGGGAGAGTATGTCGGGAAGATAGGCATCCGGCTCAATGCCATGTAGCCGGCCGGCCGGCGTGGCCCGGCCACTCCAATTGAACGATTCGGTTGCCGGGCTGTTTTCCTCGCGAAGTAGGTCCTCTTTCAGGCTGTGATCAATTTCCTCTTTCGAGGGAGGACGCGGAGCGTGGTCGGCCAGCTCCATGACGTAGTAGTAGTAATGGCGCTCGTCGTTGCGCCCGACCTGGAGAATGTCGACGAGTCCGGGGTGCTGGCGGGAGATCGGTTCGTACTTCAGGATGCCTTCGAATTCCCGCTCGTAGGTTCCACCATGGTCAAAATCTTCGCGTCGGATGACCTTGATGGCACGCATCGATCCTGTCAGGGATCGCGCCAACCAGACTTCCCCGAAGGAACCGCGACCGATCACGAGAAGCATCTCGTGGTCGGTTACCTCTGGTGGGGTTCTATGGGGGTTGCCCCGGCTAGATATCCTGTGCCTCAAGACGTTCGATTTCTTTGCGCATGATTCTTCCTACCCGGTGCTTGGCGAGGTAGACCTGCGTTGCTGAGACGCCAAGCTCCTCCTTTACCTTATCGACGCCCCACTCTCTGACGACGTAGCAAAGGAAAATCTGGTACTGCAGAGGCGATACCTGGGACTTCACCGATCGAAGCGCCAGTTCGGTCAGATTTGAGTTCCATTCCTGGTTCCACATCCGCTCGAGTTGATCCCCTTTGGGATCGGCGAAGTTTTCGATGATATCCGTGCGTCGGTCACCATCCTCGCCGCGCAGCGGTTGGCTGGCTCCGAGGTCCTTTGAACGGGCACGGAACTGGTCGATGATGCGCCAGCGACATTGATTCATGAGCCACGATTTGAACGACCCCTTGTTCTTGTCGAATTTTCCTGCCTGGAGATTTTTAGCGACCCGAATAAACGTTTCCTGAACCACGTCGTTTGCCTCCATTTCATTAAGCCCCGCTTTACAGGCGACGCGAAAGACAAATGTCGCGTAGGTGCGGTAAAATTCATCCCAGCTTGCCCGGTCGTCCCATTTTTCGAGCCGGGCGATCAGGCTTTGCCTCGTGGCCGGTGGCAGAAACGCCGCCTTGGAGACACTGGGATTCAAGGATGGAGTTTTTTTGGACGACGCCATTTGGAAACTGGTAGCACGGCTGGAGCCGGCGCGCTTGAGAATCGTGCCCCCCCATCGGAGGCTGGTTGGCAAGTGCGGCGAACCGGTGATGCGGACGGTGCGTTCCACCACGGTAGCAGGCAGCGGAGTTGAATGTTTTTCCAGGCACGCGCGCAGTCTGGCATCAGCCCGCAGCCGGTCTCTGCGGCTGCCGCCCACCAAGTAGGCGATATCATGTTCAATGCAACACTCGCGGCCTATGAAGAACAGATCTTGCTGTTGCCATCGGGGAATGCGGTGCAGCCGTCGGAGTGAAACGTCATCAATCGAGGTGGATCGTTGACTGCGCGGCACGGACTGAGCAGGACACAGGCAGCCAGGAGGCAGGCACGACCATGCATCTGGATCAGTTTACCCGGCGGTGGTCGTTGCCGGAAGTGAATGCTTGCCAGGCGAGGCCGGCGATTACCAGAAGCAGGACGAGGTTTCTTGCGAGGAGATGCAGGGGGTCGCCCGATCCGGATCCGGGCCCGATGCAGCCGCATTCGATTTGCAGATCGCGGATCCAGGCCGAGATCCCGGCACACAGGAAGGTGGTCAGCAGACTGCCGGTAAGCAGGAGCGCCGCGTGGTAGCAACGTTTCGCCAGCAGGCAGAGGCCGAGCAGGACTTCCAGCCAAGGCAGGCAGAGCGCGGCAAGGGGAGCCCAGGGGTCGGCAAGGATCTGAAAGCTGCGGACAGCGACGAGAAACTGGCCAGGGTCGACCACCTTGCTGATACCTGCGATGAGGAAAAGCATTCCGAGACAGAGACGTAGCGGCAGGAAAACCACTTTCTCGAGACGATGCATGCGGTTTTTTTCTGCCGGTGGATTCATGGTCAGCGAGTGGATCCCGATGAGCGCTTGCGGATGTGTGGACCTGCGATCTCCGGGCGGCATGTCGCCGCGACTTCGCCCAACTGGAAGCATGTCAAAATTGACGCCGACGCAGGTTGGTTTTTTGCCGTTTATCCGGTTGATTCGATCATAAACGAGCGCGTGCACTGCGCAACTGAACGTGCCACGGTAGGAGCAAGGTGGAGCAACGCAAAGTGGTGCCCGAGATCCTCGATTGCCTGCCCCCCGGGGATCCGGCGGCGCTGCGAAGTCGTCGTGAGTTACGCATGATCAATTTGTTGATGGGCAATTGGCGTTGGTTGTCGAGGGAGCTGCGAGATGTGCTGCGTCCTGGTGTTGCCCTGGTAGAGATTGGGGCAGGTGATGGGTCAATGGCACGCAGGCACTTGCCGGAGTGGGTGCATTACCGGGGGGTCGACCGCGCGATGCGTCCGCGCGATCTTCCGGCATCCTGGACCTGGGAGCAGCGCGATGTTCTGGAAGGTGGCGAATTCTCCGGCCAGTTGCTGGTTGCCAATCTCTTCCTGCATCATTTTTGCGCCCGGGAGTTGCAACGTCTCGGTTCTTTGGTGGCTGGCACGGTCGAGAGAATGCTCTTCTGCGAGCCATACCGGCACCCGGTTCATCTCTGGCAGGGAAGGTTGCTGCATCTCTTTGGTTTGAGCGAGGTGACCCGGCATGACATGCGTGTGAGCATTGCAGCGGGATTCCGCCCGGGTGAGTTGGCAAGCCTGCTCGCGCTGGAGAAAGAGACCTGGCAGGTGGTCGAGTCACGCAGTTTGTTCGGCGCCTTGCGGTTCCGGGCTGATCGGAGAAAAAGAAAGACCGCCAATGAGTGAGCAATCGACAGCGCCGGGCAATCGCACGCCGATTCGGATTCTGGGCGGTGGCCTGGCTGGTTTGTCGCTTGGTGTCGGCCTGTTACGCAGGGGAGTGGCAGCCACTGTCGAGGAAGCAGGAACGTATCCAAGGCACAGGGTTTGCGGGGAGTTTCTCTCCGGTCTGGATGTACGCACCATGGAGGCGCTGGGCATCGCGCATCTGATGGAGGGAGCGGCGGTCTGCAGGCAGACGAGCTGGTTTTATCGGGACAGGGAGGTCATGCAGCGGAGGTTACCGGAACCGGCTATCGGCATTTCACGGCGTCGTCTCGATGCCAGGTTGGCGAGTGAGTTTCGTCGCCTGGGAGGGAACTTGTGCGAGGGGCTTCGCGCTGTGCCGGGAGGGAATGCGGGAGAGGTCATTGCCTGCGGGAGAAGGCGCGCACGTGGGCCCTGGGTGGGTCTCAAGGTGCATCTTGAAGGCATGGAACTGGCTGCGGATCTCGAGATGCACCTGGGTCGGGACTGTTACCTCGGGTTGGCGCAAATCGAGGGGGGTGTGGTAAATGCCTGTGGCCTTTTTCGCGGGGTGCCGTGCAGTCCGAAGAACCTCGCGGAAGTCTGCCGGGAGCGCGGATTGGCGAAACTAGGGCGGCGTCTTGCCGCAGCTGTAGAAAGTCCGGGTTCCTATTGTTCCGTCGCAGGGTTGGGGTTTGGCTGGCAGTCCCGGTTCGGTCGGGCAAATCCGTTTCCGGGTGTCAGCCGGCGGGCAGTCGCGGAGAGCATGCCGCTGGGAGATCACCTCGCTGTCATTCCACCCTTCAGTGGCAATGGTATGGCAATGGCGCTGGAGAGTGCGGAACTGGCACTTGAACCGTTGGTTGATTTCGCCGCCGGCGCATGCTCCTGGAAGGATGCGTGCCGCCTGTTCGATCGTGCGGCTCGGAAAAGATTCCGGCGTCGTCTCAGTGTGGCAGAACAACTGCAGCCCATGCTCGTTGCTGGTGCTGGACAGTGTCTGGTTGCCGGCCTGGCGCGGCTCTTGCCCGGAACCTTCCCAATTTTCTATCGCCTGTTGCGGCCATGATGATTCTGCAATCCATGGCATCGGCGTTTCCGGAAAAACGCATGACCCAGCTTGAGGTATGGGAATTGATCGCCGGCTCTACTGCCGCCGGAAAACTACGTCAGCATTCGCTGCGGTTGCTCGAGCGAGTTCTCAAGGGCGAGTCGGGAATCCAGTCGCGTTGCTTTGGCTATCCGCAACTGGAGACGGTTTTTTCGGCCACGCCGGATGACCTCGCGCGGGGATTCGAAGTTGCTGCACCGAGGCTTGCAGGTCAGGCGCTGACTAAGGCTTTGAGCAACTCCGGCTCGGCGGCGAGTGATCTCGATGCGCTGTTCGTGGCCACTTGCACAGGATACATCTGTCCGGGCGTTTCCAGTCATATTGCCGAGCAGTTCGGCATGCGTGAGGATATTTTCCTGCAGGATATCGTCGGGATCGGCTGCGCAGCGGCTATTCCCATGTTGCGAGCAGCGCACGGGTTTCTGGCCGCCAACCCTGGAGCAAAAGTCGCGTGTGTGGCCGTCGAGATCTGTTCCGCTGCCTTTTACCTTGAGGATGATCCGGGCCAGCTGATCAGCCTCTGCCTGTTCGGCGATGGAGCCAGCGCCAGTGTCTGGTCCACTCGGAATGTCGCATCCGGATGGGTAATAGACGGATTTTCGAGTCTGCATCAGCCGTCCGCTCGAGAGGAGATTCGTTTCGTGAAAAGCGGTGGAGGCTACCTGAAAAACAAGCTCTCTCGGGAGGTTCCAGGGCTTTCTGCAAGAGCTGTAAAAAAGCTCCGGGATGCCGACAGGGGGACTGATCTGGTTCCGGTGACGCACGGGGGAGGGAGGGATGTATTGACATCAATTGAAAGGGAGTTAGGCATCCAGGCAGGAGCCCTTGCGACCGAACGTGAGGTTCTGCGCGAACAGGGGAACCTCAGTAGTCCGTCTGTGCTGGTGGCACTTGAGCGACGGATCGCAGCGGCCATGGGACAGCCTCAGCCCGAAGGTTTCTGGCTCTGCAGTTTCGGTGCCGGGTTCAGTGCGCATTCGGCACAGCTGCGCCGCGATGCGTGAGGAGTCCCTGCAATGTTGTTTGCAGGCGCCGTCTTGCCTTCGCCGCGCGGCGGGTTAGGATTCTGTATGATGATGGAGCGCGCGAAATGGTTGCTGATCGTGCTGACGTGGATCGGTTTTGCCGGCAGTTGTGCGGGTCAATTGAAGTTTGATGCGGTGACCAGGGAAGCTGATGCCTCCCCCGAGGACACCGAGATTTCGATGCGGTTTACGTTTTCCAATCCCACCGACGAGGCGATCCAGGTCAAGAGTATTGAGAGCACCTGCGGATGCATCAAGGCAAGCACTGACCAGCAGGTGTATGGGCCCGGTGAGGAGGGAGTGCTGGAAGCACTGTTTTCCCTGGGTAATTTCGTCGGCACCATTGACAAGGTTGTCTACCTGATGACCGAGAAGCCGCACCTCGAGCGCTATGAACTGAAAGTGACAGTTCATATTCCGCAGGCGGTGGTCATCGAGCCGAAGGTGAGCAGGTGGATGGTGGGTGGAGCAGCGGATGAGAAAATCATCGATGTGAAATTCGTCGGCAGCGAGTCGATGAAAGTTGTCGAGATCGTGTCGACCCGCCCGCAGTTCGCCTTTCGTTCCGAAGAGGTGGAGGAGGGACGGCATTACCGCATCGCCTTGCGACCGGAGACCACCTCCGAGTCGATCATGGGAGCGCTCAAAATCGTCACTGACAGCGCAATTCCGAAGTACCAGAAGCAGCTTGCCTTTTTTACCGTGAGCCGCAATCACCGGAGCGATGCCGGCTCGGAGCAGTAAGACGCATGGTTGGAAGGTCGGCCGGATGGCAGTAGAGAAAAAAGTCCGGCCGGGAAGTTGCCTTGTGCAGGCTTGCGGCCTTGTGCTCTGCGCCGTGGCCCTTGGTTTTGCAACCAAGTGGCTGCACCCGAGGTCGCCCGCCTGGAGCATCGATGCCGGTTCGGCTTTTAATGAACGGATCGCGCTAGCCGAGGTCGACGAATGGTTCGGTGGTGAGGTGTTGTGGTTGGACGTTCGCAGTCCGGCCGCGTTTGCTTCCGGACATGTTCCGGGTGCTCTCCGGGTAGACGTCGGCGATCCTGCAGGGTGGTTGTACGAGAATTTCGATGCGCTCGTTACCGAGACGCGCCCGGTCGTGGTGTATGGCATCTCGCCTGAGGCAGGTGCTGCAAAGCGGGTGGCAGATTACCTGCGGGCAAATACCAAATTGAGCCCGGTGGTGGTGTTGCGAGGTGGCTGGTCTGCCTGGCTGGAGGCCGGGCACCGAACGCAGGTTTCCCGTTAGTTGATCTCCTCGAGTGGCCCGGATAGATCAGGCGAGCGCGTCGTGTACTGACGCCGCGGCATAGTCGCGGTTGAGTCGAGCGATCCACGAACGATTGATTTCCTTCGGACAAGCCGCCTCGCATTCATACTGATTCGTACAGTTGCCAAAACCGGCTTCATCCATCGCACGTACCATTTTGAGCGTGCGGGAGATGCGCTCGGGTTGTCCCTGTGGCAGCGAGTTGAGTTGTCCGGCCTTGGCGGAAACAAACAGCATGGCGCTGGCGTTCTTGCACGATGCGACGCAGGCACCGCAACCGATGCAGGCGGCGGCATCGAAGGCTGCATCGGCTACCGGCTTGGAGATCGGGGTATTGTTGGCCTCTGGAGCGGAGCCTGTGCGTACCGAGATGTAGCCGCCCGCGCTGACAATCCGGTCGAAGGCGCTACGGTCGACGGCGAGGTCTTTGATCACCGGGAAAGCGCGTGCACGAAACGGCTCGATGTGAATGGTGTCGCCGTCCCTGAAGCTGCGCATGTGCAGCTGGCAGGTGGTGGTGGCCCTTTCCGGGCCATGGGCGACGCCGTTGATGACCAGCGAGCACATGCCACAGATGCCCTCGCGGCAGTCGTGGTCGAAGGCGACCGGATCGCCGCCCTCGGCAATGATGCGCTCGTTGACGATATCGAGCATTTCCAGGAAAGACGCACTGGTCGGAATTTCCCGGGCGGCAATGTTTTGGAAGTGGCCACCGGAATCCTGGCCATCCTGGCGCCAGATCTTGAGCGTGAGATTGAGAAACTGGGGATGTCCGTTGCTGCTGACCATGGTACTGTCTGGTTGCGGATGAATGGGAGATGTCGCGGTTACTTGTAGCTGCGCACGGCGAGCTTGATCTCTTCGAATGCAAGATTCTCCTTGTGCAGCTGGGGACGGGATGGGTCGCCGGTGTGTTCCCAACCGGCCACGTAGGCGAAGGTCTGGTCGTCGCGCTTGGCCTCGCCTACCTCACCGAGGCCGTTTTTCTGGTCTTCCTCGGTATACTGGTGTTCGGCCCGGAAGTGACCGCCGCAGGATTCCTCGCGATGCAGGGCATCGATGCACATGAGTTCAGCAAAGTCGATAAAATCGGCCACGCGGCCGGCCTTCTCCAGTTCGGGATTGAAGGCACTGACACCGCTTTTCGGAACCCGGACGTTGCTCCAGAATTCTTCCCGGATCCGGGGAATTTTGCGCAACGCCTCCTCGAGTCCCTCCCGGGTGCGTTCCATGCCGCAGTTGTCCCAGCAAAGCAATCCGACCTCGCGGTGAAAGGAATCGACCGAACGCTCACCTTGAATCGACAACAGTTTTTCGAGTCGCTGGGTGACGGCGTTTTCTGCTTCCTCGAAGGCCGGATGCTCGGTGGTGACTGCACCCGGTTTTTGATCCGCCAGGTAGTTTGGGATTGTCGCCGGGATGACGAAGTAGCCGTCGGCAAGGCCCTGCATGAGTGCCGACGCGCCCAGTCGGTTGGCACCGTGATCAGAGAAGTTGGCCTCCCCGAGGACGTGCAGGCCCGGCAGATTGGACATCAGGTTGTAGTCCACCCAAAGGCCACCCATGGTGTAGTGTACGGCGGGATAGATGCGCATGGGAACCTCGTAGGGGTTCTCCCCGGTGATGCGCTGGTACATGTCGAAGAGATTGCCGTAGCGTTCCTCGATGGTGTCTCTGCCGAATTGCCCGATGGCCTCGGCAAAGTCGAGATAGACACCCTGGCGGACGCCACCAACCACGGGGCCGACTCCGCGCCCCTCGTCACAGACCTCCTTGGCGGCGCGTGAGGAGATATCACGCGGAGCGAGGTTGCCGAATGACGGGTATTTGCGCTCCAAATAATAGTCGCGGTGTTCTTCCGCGATGTCGGCGGGATTCTTGTCGCAGTCTTCCTTGCGCTTGGGAACCCAGCAGCGGCCGTCATTGCGCAGCGACTCGGACATGAGCGTCAACTTCGACTGGTAGTCGCCGGATCTCGGGATGCAGGTCGGGTGGATCTGGGTGTAGCAGGGATTGGAAAACAAAGCACCACGCCGGTGGGCCCGGAAAGCCGCCATGACATTGCAGCCCATGGCATTGGTGGACAGGAAGAAGACGTTGCCGTAGCCGCCGGTTGCCAGGCAGACGGCATCGGCCGCGTGCCGGGTGATTTCCCCGGTTTTGAGGTTGCGGCAGATGATGCCCTTGGCGTGACCGTCGACAACCACCAAGTCGAGCATCTCGGTGCGCGGGTGCATGGTGACATTGCCACCTTCGATCTCCTTGCAGAGCGCGGAGTAGGCACCCAGCAGCAGCTGCTGACCGGTTTGACCGCGGGCATAGAAGGTCCGGGAAACCTGGGCACCACCGAAAGACCGGTTGGCGAGCAGGCCTCCGTATTCCCGGGCGAAGGGAACTCCCTGGGCGACACATTGGTCGATGATGTCGACGGAGACCTCGGCCAGCCGGTGCACGTTGGCCTCGCGCGAGCGGAAGTCGCCACCTTTCACGGTGTCGTAGAACAGACGGTGGACAGAGTCCCCATCGTTCTGGTAGTTCTTGGCGGCGTTGATGCCCCCTTGGGCGGCGATCGAGTGGGCCCGGCGTGGTGAATCCTGGTAGCAGAAGCATTCCACCTGGTAGCCGAGTTCGGAGAGCGAGGCGGCGGCGGAACCTCCGGCGAGCCCTGAGCCGACGACGATGACCTTGTATTTGCGCTTGTTTTTTGGGTTGATCAGCTTGGAGGCCATCTTGTGGCGCGTCCACTTCTCCGCCATGGGCCCTTCCGGAATGCGGGAGTCCATGTTCATCGGGATGCCGGTCGCGGTCGGTGTGTCCGTTTGATCGGGATCGTGTGCCATCTTGGGAGGAACTTGGGATTGGTGGCTGGGTGTATGGAGGACGTAGTCCGGATCACTCAGGAGACCCAGCCGAGAAGAATGGAAAGTGGAATGGAGACGTAGCCGACGAACAGGGCGGAAGAGAATGCGAGCGCGATTCGGTCGAACAACTGCCGGGTTTGTGGTGTGGCGATGCCCAGCGTCTGGAACATGCTGCTGACCCCATGGCTGAGATGCCAGCAAAGCATCGCGATGGAGACAACGTAGAACAGAGAGACCAGTGGGTTGGAAAAACCCAGGACTACCATGCGGTAGACGTCGAAACGACCCTCGGAATCCAGCGGTAATTCACGAAACCCCGCGCCGACTCGAACTGTGTAGTGAAGCAGGTGAAAGATGACGAAGGCCAGCACCAGCAGGCCGCTCCAGATCATCCAGCGTGATCCCGATGAGGCATTCTGGGTCACCTCGACCGCGTAGCGTTGCTCCCGCGCGGCGCGGTTTTCACGGGTCAGCAGAATCGTGAAGTAGATGTGGGCACCCACCGATGCCAGCAGTACGATGCGCGCGATCCAGATGGCACCGCCGTGCAGGAAGTGGTGCAGGAAGACGGCGTATTCGTTGAGCGCGTCCGGGCCGACAAAGACCAGCAGGTTGCCAACCAGATGGCCCGCCACGAAACCGACAAGAACCAGCCCGGTAAGGGCAACAATCCACTTCCTTCCGATGGAGGAGCGCAAGAATTCACCGGTAGTGCAGGCGAGCAGGGACATGATGTTGAAACAATGGAGAGGAGCGTAGGCTCTCTAGGGATAACGTGCAATGGCGGTTGAGGGATGTGATGAAAAATAATGCCGGCTGGGGAGCATTATTCAGGATACCGCGAAGGCGGTCAGTGCGGTCCAAAGCACGACAGCCAGGCCGGCGGCGATGCAGGAGGGAAACAACTGGGTGCGCACGTGGTCCATGACGTCGCAGCCGGTGGAGAGGCTGCTCAAGACCGTTGTGTCAGAAATCGGCGAGCACTGGTCGCCGAACACCGCGCCGTTGAGGATCGCGGCGAAGCAGATGGCCATGAAAAGGGTGGGATCGTGGATGCCGGCGGACTGCGCGGCCGCCAGTGCCAGCGGCAGGCCGAGTGGGAAGGCAAGTGCAAACGTGCCCCAGCTGGTGCCGGTGGAGAAGGCCATGAAGATGGCGACTGCGAACAGAATGGCGGGCAGGAGGGCCAGCGGGATGGTGTCGCCGAGAAGCTCCGAGAGGAAGACGCCGGCACCGACCCCGCGTGAGAGTTGCCCGAGGGCGATCGCCAGCAGCAAGACCACCGAGCCGCCGACCACGCCCTTCATGCCGTCGATGATGGCGTCGATGGCAGCAGTCACCGGCATGCCGCGGATGATGGTGGTGAAGAAACTGAAGAGCAGTGCGGCCCCGAATGCCCAGTGGACTTTTGGCGATCCGAGCCAGATGAAGGTTCCGATGGCGACCCCAAGGATGAGCAGCAGCGGGATGACGAAATCGCTGACACGCGGCATGTAGGGAGGAGCGGCCGAGCCCCCCAGGTCAAGCGCCGCAAGCGGCTTGGCATCGGGCCGGTCGAGACCCTCCCCGGCCCTTGCCCGGCGAATGGATGCTCGCAAACCGCGGCTGATGAAGGGCAGCTTGTCGATGCTCAGCAGGAAAGTGAACAGGACGGCGAGGATGGCATAAAAGGAGAGCGGGATGGCGGTGAGGAAGAACTTCTCGCGGGCTGGTTCGGTGGCCAGAAACGCCACCCCGGGAACGAAGATCAGGCTGGCGACGTAACCGAGCCAGGCATTGAGCGGAATCAGGATGGCGATCGGCGAGGCGGTGGAGTCGACGACGTAGGCGAGCTCCTCGTGGCTGACTCTCTGGCGATCGGCGATCGGCTTGACCGTGGTGCCGACCAGCACGGTGCTCAGGGTGCCGCCTTGAAAGAAGATGATCCCGAGACCCCAGGCGACGAGCTTGGCTGAAACCGGTCCCTTGACGAGTGTTCGGCCCGCCCACTCTGCGAAGGCCCGCGCGGCGCCGGAGCGGGCCCAGATGCCGAGGATACCGCCCAGAAGCCAGAGATAGAGGATGACGATGCCTACACCACCGCCCTTGGTGATAGCGGGAATGAGGGCTTCGCCGGTGATATCGAAGTTGCCCATGACGAGTGCGCAAGAGACCACTCCGCAGGTGAGGGCCGAAATTGGTTCGCGCAGCGTGAAGCACATGGCGAGTGCGAAGGCGGCGGGCAGCAGGGACCAAGGTCCCCAGTGCCGGTGGGTGGAAATGCGCACCAGGCCTGCGCCGTCGGTGGTTTGCACGAGTTCCTCCTCGACTGCCGGCGGGCTCTCCAGTTTGGTGCCGCGGCTGGCCCAGAGGATCGAGTCGACCTCGGCGACAGGATCGGTTGCTACGCTTTCGTCTCCGCCGATCGGCGTGGCCTTGACCTGCCATTTCGGGGACACGACCAGCCCGATGATCAGCGAGGCCGCCGTTCCCAGGATGAAGATCCACAGGGCGGGGCGCGTGATGCGCGGAGGGGAGGTGGCCTTCATGTCAACAGAGTGGGTCAGGGGCGCGAGTCGGGTCGGAGTCAGCGCAGGGCTTCGATGGCCTCGGTGATGTCATCGAGTGTCACGTCCCGGCTCAGGAAAGCGTCGCCAAGCGCGCGCAGCAGGACGAAGCGGATGCCCCCGTCGACGAATTTTTTGTCCCGGAAGACGCGTTGGATGACGTCGTCGATGTCGATTCCGGCGGGCAGGGAGAGCGGCAGGTCATAGGCGGCGAGCTCGGTGGTGATGCGTTTGGCCTCTCTTGAATCGAGGCCGGCGAGGCGGCAGGAGAGATGGGCGGCGGCGGCGAGGCCCAGCGAGATGGCCACGCCGTGGAGCATACCCCCCTAGCCGGCAGCGGACGCGTAGCCGTGGCCGCTGGTGTGGCCG
>JBDQJG010000064.1:0-14856 GCA_040263955.1 Verrucomicrobiales bacterium | reverse complement strand
GATATCCTGCGCATCCTGCGGAGAGCCCACCAGGCCGGTGACGTAGAGCGAAAACCTCCTCTCATGCTCTGAGAGCAAGCCAAGGAACACCGCCGTCTTGTCCTCGGGCTCGGAATTTTTCCCGCAAACAACCATACTTTATCCTTAGTCTCCACCGCCTTGGGTTGGACACGAAATTCCTCACCTTTTTCATTCTCAAGATGCCGGCACGGGGCGCAAGCAACCGTCGCACCACGCCATGCCGACTGGAAAAACGCCTGCCTGAAGCGGGCCAGCGACCCCTCAGTGAAGTTCCAGCCTGTCCTCGATGTCCGGCACCAGTCCGAGGAATTCCCCCGTCGGCTGAGGCAGTGCGGGGTAGAGTTCCCGCATCCTCGCCGTCAGGCTGCGATCGAGTTGCTGCGCCCTCTCCGGCAGCCGGCTGGCCAGGTTTTCCGACTCCGCCATATCATTTTTCAGGTCGTAGAGTTCGGGCTCATGCTCACCGAAAAACAGGTGATACTTCATTTCCGAGACGTCCAGCAGAGCCGCGCTGGCACGCTGGCCCCATCCGGGGCGATCCTCGGGGAAATACCAGTAAAACGATCGAGCTGGCACCGCTGCGCCGGCTCGCAGGTGCGGCACGAGTGAACCGCCCTCGTCACCTTCGAAATCGACGGGCACCTCGACTCCGGCCACGTCCAGCACCGTGCGAAACAGATCGAGCGTCCAGATCCTGGCGTCGCTGATCGTGCCGGGCTCGATCTGCCCGGGCCAGCTGAAAATCGCCGGCACGCGCAACCCGCCCTCGTAGAGCGAATTCTTGAAACCGCGCAGGGGCTTCACCGTGGTCGTCGACACCGGGCCATTGTCGGAAAAGAAAATCAACAGGGTGTTTTCGAGCACTCCCTCGGCTTCCAGGCAGGTGATCAGCCTGCCCACCGAGTCATCGATGCTCTCGACCATGGCGGCGTAGACCGGCGACACCGGGGACTGGTGGTATTTTGTGCCGGTCACCGGATCGATTCTCGGCGGTGCCTTCGCCATGTCCTCGAACAGCGCACGGTATTTTTCCACCTTGTCCGGCTTCGCCTCGATGGGGGAGTGGACGCCGTAATGCCAGAAGTTGAGGTAGAACGGCTTCTCCGGGTCCCGCTCCTCGATCAGCCGGATAGCCTCGTCGGTGAGGCGATCGGCGAGGTATTCGCCCTCTTGGCCCCCGCGCTCGCGCAGGTCGGGCACATCGAGACCGGGATGCCCAGGCAGCTCCGGCCTGCGGTAGGGATAGAAGTGGCTGCCCGGATCCCACGACAGGTCACCGGCCAGGCCGATATCGAAGCCCAGGTCCTCGGGAGAAGTCCCCTGCGCCCGCATGCCCATGTGCCACTTGCCGATGTGCCAGGCCTGATAACCCGACTCAGAGAGCAGCCGGGGAAAGATCAACGTACCCGGCTGCACCCGATGCTCGGCATTCCACATGCCGAGTTCCAGGCAGTGCCGCCCGGTGAGTGCTGCCGCGCGCGAGGGCGAACACACCGCGGCCGCCACGTATGCGCGGGTGAACTTCTTTCCCGAACGGCACAGGGCATCGATGTGCGGCGTCTCGAAGACCTCGTTGCCGTAGCATCCCAGGTCCCGATAGCCGAGGTCATCGATAAAGAAGAACACGATGTTGGGGCGCTCGGCGGCGGCAGCCTGAACGGTGAGCACAAGCCATACACAAACGACGAAACCCAGTCTCTTCATCCTGAAACCTGAATGGCAACCACGGAATCTACGGAAATACACGGAACCAGCGTCCGTTGCCGGCCGACTCTCTGATTACGGGTCGCGGCGTGCCTCCTGCATGATCTGCTGGATCCTGGCGACAATCTCCGGGTGCTCCGCGGCGATGTCGTTCTTCTCGCCAAGGTCCTTGGAAACGTCGTACAGCTCCAGCTGCGTCGGCCCCTGCGTCTTCCAGCCCCGGAGAACCCCTTTCCAGGGCCCCATGCGCACTGCCTGGTCGCGCTTCGGCGTCTGGGGATGCTCCCAGTAGAGATAGTCGTGCTGCTGCTGCCCGGCACTCTCGCCGCGCAGCGCGGCAACGAACGAAATGCCGTTTGCCTGCTGCGGGACCGGCTGGCCGGCCAGCTCGGCCATGGTCGGCAGCACATCATGAAAGCCGCTGATGTGGTCGCTCACAGTGCCGGCGGGCACCGTGCCCGGCCAGCGGGCCAGGAACGGCGAGCGTATACCACCGTCATAAAGATCGCGCTTGATGCCCCGCAGCGGGCCGTTGGAGTCCCAGAAATTCGGGTCGTGGCCACCCTCGCGGTGCGCCCCGTTGTCACTGGCAAAGGTCACCAGCGTGTTCTCGTCGATACCGAGTTCCTCGAGCAGAGCGAGCAACTCACCGACCTGGTTATCGAGGTTTTCCATCATAGCGGCATAACCAGCGATCGGGTTCTGCACGTCCGGGCACGGCTCGCCCGGGCCGGCGCCGTATTTGCCGATTCTCTGATCGAACTGCGGGAACACCTTGCGCCACTTGTCGTGCAACTCGACCGGCGCATGCATGGCCGCGTGCGGCACCGCGGTCGGGATGTAGCAGAAGAACGGCTTACCCTTTTTCACGCTGCGGCGGATGAAGTCGAGGGCGTCGTCCATGATCAGGTCGTGGATGTAGGTCCCCTCCTCGAGCGCGATCTCTTCACCATCCCGGACGATGCTCGTCGGGTAATAGGTGTGGGCGATCGCCTGGCTCTTCCAGGCACTGAATTCATCGAACCCGTGGGTCAGCGGACTGGGCGCACCCTCGTCCACGGTAATGCCCAGCCCCCACTTGCCGTAGAGGCCAGTGGCATATCCAGCGGCCTTGAAAACTTCCGGCAGGACGGTAATCTCCGGGTTCAGGGCGGCGTAGTTGTTCTCATCGCCATTGCCCCGGCAGTGCACGTGTCCCGCATGCTGGCCGGTCATCAGCACTGCCCGTGAAGGCGAGCAAACGGTGTTGCCCGAGTAGTGGTCGGTGAACTTCATGCCCTCGGTGGCCAACCGATCGATGTGCGGGGTTTTCAACTTCTTCTGCCCGTAACAGGACAGGTCACCGTAACCGAGGTCGTCGGCGAGGATGTAGACCACGTTAGGGCGGGGATTCTCAGCCGCCTGCAACCCGGTTCCGGGCAGTATCAGCAGGAGGCCTACGCATAGGCTGTGCAGTATTGTCTTCATAATTCAATAGATCAGGGGAGTGGCTGCTGAGCCTGCTTGATCAAATCGAGCATTCGCTCCACTCGCTCGGGCATGGCAGACGCCAGGTCGGTCTTCTCGTGCGGATCCTCCGCCAGGTTGTAAAGCGCGGGACGGTAGACGCGCCGACCTGCCTCCCGGGAGCTTCTTTCACAATCTATTTCCTTGATCAACTTCCAATCTCCCGCGATGAGCGCCTCCCTCGAGGCGCCGGTCGAGTTGTGCCAGAACAGGTAGGCGTGCTCCGCCTGGCGCCCCTCCCCGGTCAGGGTGGGCAGAATCGACAAGCCGTCGATGGCGACGGGAACCTCTATCCCCATGACCTCGGCCAATGTGGGCAGGATATCGTATACCGGAGTGCGACGCACGCTCTCGCTGCCCGGCTCGATCTTTCCCGGCCAACGGATCAGGAACGGCACATTGAGGCCGCCCTCATGGTTGTTCCGCTTCACTCCGCGCTGTCCGAGGCTACCGTCGAAGCGGTCCTCGCCCCGCTGATGACCACTCCAGAACCCGTTAATCACATCCTCGCGGTCGGAGACATCGAGATACGGCAGTGTCTCGTGCCCGTTATCCCCCATGAAGATCACAACGGTGTCTTCACGCAGCCCGAGGTCGTCGAGGTGAGTCAGCAAGGCGCCCACCGAGGCGTCGAGCTTGTGCATCATCGAGGCGTAGACGCGCTCCTTCTGCGTCCACTCCGTCCTGTCGCGATAGACGAAATCCTTCGGCGCGATCGACGCCGGCCCGTGCGGTAACTGGGTAGCATAGACGGCGAAAAAGGGACCGCCCGCCTCGGCCCGCTCGACAAGGTATTTACAACACTTCTCCAGCCAGATATCCTCGCTGTAGACCATCTCTTCCCCTCCGACCAGGGGGCAATGTGGAGTGGCCCGATCGAACTTGGGATTGCCGGGAAGCACGATCTTCTTGCCATTTTCCCAGTAATACTCAGGGTAAAAGCCCCAGCAGATCACCGAGTCGTAGAGGCCGCAGTGATAATCGAATCCGTAAGCGGCGATGCGCTTGGCCGTTTCCGTGTAGCCAATGCCGAGCTTGCCGAAATACGCCGTGTGGTATCCCGCCGACCGGGCCATCTTCCCGAGGAAATACCTGCCCGGACGCTCGGCTTGACGCTGCGTGATGCCCGCTTCGAACTCCTCCCGAGAAATCAATCCCGCGGCAAGCCGGCACTCCAAGCCTCCCTTGTTGGGCACCGGGGAGTGCGCGTTGGTCGTGCCGGTCAGCAAGGAGGCCCGCGCCGGTGCGCAAACCGTGCAACCGTAGAAATTGTGAAAGCGCATCCCTTCAGCGGCGAGGCGATCGATGTTCGGTGTCTGGAAATGCTTCTGCCCCCAACACCCGAGATCTCCCCGGCCTATATCGTCGGCATAGATGAGCAAGACGTTCGGCTTCGACTCGGCGAACACCCCTCCTCCCGCAGCCACGCACGCGACAAGCCCGAGGGTAACGCGCAGCCACACAGGTATCGCCTGCTTCATCCCCCTTTCTTCCTCCAATCGTTCCCCTTGAGGTATTGCGGATTCTCCACCGGCATGCGCGCCCCGCTGCGCTCGCGCCAGTCGCGGAGCATCTGGCGCAGGCGGGCGGCAAGCTCGGGTTTCTCCCCCGACAGGTCGCGGGCTTCGCCGATGTCCTCGCGCAGGTTGTAGAGTTCGAGTTGACCGGTCTCGAAGACCTCGATCAGCTTGTGGTCCCCCACCCGCACCGCACCGGCCGGCCCCATGGTGTTGATGTGGTGGTAATGCGGATAATGGAAGTAGATCGCTTCGCGCGGTAACGTGTCTGCTCTGCCAGTAAGCAACGGCCCGAGGCTGACCCCGTCGACGTGCTGCTGCGACCTCAGTTCGAGCCCGGCCAGCCCGAGGATGGTCGGGTAGATATCGGTGCTGACCACCGGCACCGCCAATCGCTGCCCCGCCTTCACCCCGGCAGGATAACGGATGATCAAGGGTGAGCGGATCCCGCCCTCATAGAGCCACGCCTTGCCGGCGCGCAACGGCAGGTTGGAAGTCGGCATCTTCGGGCCGCTGCCGGTGGAGAGCCCGCCGTTGTCGGAGAGGAACACGACGATGGTATCCTCCTCAAGGCCGCGCCGCTCGAGGGTAACGAGAATACGGCCGATGTTCTCGTCCATGCTCTCGACCATGGCGGCGTATGCCGGATCGGCCTGGCGGGGCCGTGAGACGCTCTGCCACTCGGCCACCGGCTTGCCGGGATCCGCATCCAATCCGAGCTCCTTCGCCTTGCGGCGGTATTTTTCCAGCTTGTCCTGCCGCGCCTGGATCGGCGTGTGCACCGTGTAATACCAGAGATTGAGGAAGAACGGTTGGTCCCCCTGTTCCTCGATGAAGGCGATCGCCTTGTCCGTCAGGGCATCGGTAAGATAGTCGCCCGACTTACCGTCCTCCATGCCGGGAACGTCGGTCGACGGATGCTGCTTGCTCTTGTAGGGAAAATGGTAAGACCCGGGCTGTCCCATCCCGTGGCCGGCGATATTCAGGTCAAAACCGTTGGCCTCAGGGAAATGAGTGCGGCTCTTATCGTGATGGGCCTGCAGGTGCCACTTGCCAATATGGGCGGTGGCATAACCCGCCTCCTCAAGGGCTTCGGCCAGCGTGATGTCCTCCGGCGGCATGTTGCCAGCGACTTCCGGCGGCGTCAGCCTGTGATCGGGCCCCATCGGCCCACGGCTGCCGCTGTGGTTGGTCATGGCGATGCGACTCGGGTACTTGCCGGTCAGGATGCTGGCCCGCGTCGGCGAGCAGACCGGGTTGGCGGCATAGGCATCGCTGAAGAAAGCCCCGCCCCCGGCAAGGGCATCGATATGCGGCGTCTCGTAAAACGCGCTGCCAGTGATCCCCAGATCCGCCCAACCGAGGTCATCGATCAAGACCAGCACAACATTGGGCCGGCGGGTCGGACCAGCCTCCGTCCTGCCCACAGTCAACGGCACCACAGCCACGCAGGCCAACACCGCGGCCACACGACCTTGAAAACATCTGCGGCTTGACCCGAACATGTCCGTTGATACGCGCCGCGAGCTGCGCATCTTGCATAGTAATTAATCGCGCTGCAGAGAGGCCGGGGCGACAAGACAAAAGCATTGCAAAAAAAGTCTTCCTGCCTGTATTCTTGCCCCATCTGCTCATGCGTTTCTTCCTTGCCAGTATCGCGGTTGTTTTTACCGCGGGAAACCTGTTTGCGGCAGATAACGAATATGCCACCTCCGGGTTCGTGGACCTCAACTACTACCCGTTGCTGACGGATGTCGAAGAAGACACGTTCTTCACGGTGAATGCCTTGGTTCAATTCTCTCCCCGGCTGCAGTACTTCAGCCTCACCAACCTCGGCGGCAACCAGTCACGCAATCCCTTCTCCAGCAGCAACACCTATTACACCGAACAGAATCTGCGCTGGAAAATCACCCCGGAGTCACCTCTTGACCTGACCGTCCAGTGGAACCTGAGATCCGGCAGTGACAATGATAGACTGCGGCTGGGCTTTCGCTGGCGGCTGGATGACACCCCCGCGGTGCAGGACTTCTTCGACTCCATGCACCTGGCCTACTCGATCAATTTCCATGCCCTGCAATTCGACCATGAGAGCCCCTACGTCTGGCAGATGGAACACGTCGTCCACATGAAGTTTCCCTGGTTGAACGACCGGCTCTACCTGGCCGGATTCATCGACCACACTTTTAACGAGAACCTGCCGGATACACTGCCCAGCGCGCCCATCGTGCTCGAAATGCAGGCAGGCTTCCGGCTCTACTCGCAACTCTATGCGGTGGCTGAGTACCGGATCAATGACTACCGCCTGGGTGATGAGGACAATCTCGCTATCGGGCTGCAGTATCGCCACGCATGGTGATCAGCGCGGCGACTGAACGATCGCGATCGAAGAACAATGAAAAACCTCATGCCATTCATCACGCTCACCGCAGGGCTTGCAATCACTGCGCTGCTTTGGAGCGGGCTGAGTGCCATCGAGCACCGCAATGCCAGGGCGGAATTCATCCACGAGGCTGACAAGATCCATGAAACGATCACCGAGCGGCTCGCTGCTTACGAGGAATTGCTCACCGGCGTCAAGGCTTTCTTCATGGCCTCCGAGGAAGTGAGCCTGGAGGAGTGGCAACTCTACTTCGACATGCTGCGATTCGAGGAACATTACCCCGGTCTTCATGGAATCGCATACCTCAAGCGCATCAGGTCGGACGGTGATCTTGAAAAGTTGATGCACAAATTGCGGGGCTACGGGATGGACGATTTTGCCATCAAGCCTGAGGGCGAACGCGATGAATACTACCCCGTGATTTTCCTGGAGCCGCTCAACGAGAGCAACCGGAAGGCGATCGGTTACGATATTTATTCCAATGCCATCCGGCGCGATGCAGTCGAGAAAGCACGGCAGAGCGCTCGGACATCCATCACCAGGAAAATCACCCTGGTCCAGGAAGGTGAAAAGGATGTCCAAAGCGGACTGCTGATGATGATTCCGTTCTACAACAATGAACGCATCGGAAAACGCACCGCGCCCGGGGAAATGGATGGCATTATCGACGGAGTGATCCGGATGGATGACTTCATCCGCGCGTCCATCGCACCGGTCTTCCTGCAAAACATGCACATGCAGATTCATGACCACGCGGTTGCCGAGCAAAACGTGCTGTTCGATTCCATGAAGGGCCGCAACCCTGATTCTCTTGCACGCAGATTCCACAGCGAAAAAGTCGTTCAATACTACGGCCAGAAGTGGATCATCTCGCTCGAGGGCCAGCCAGCGGCCAATTTTCTTCCGTTGTTTTTCGGGCCAAAAAGCAAGAACCTGAATCTCGTCATTCTCGTCACCGGCTGCCTGCTCTCCGGTCTCGGGTTTTATGTTACCCGCGGTTTCCAGACGACGGCGAGACTGCGGAAAGAAAAACTCGCCGACGCCCTCTCACTGAAAGCCGACAAGGATATCATCCGGCGGCAGGAGGCATCCCTGCTGCAATTCACGGAGCGCAGCGAATACCTGATTGTCTGCATCATCGATGTCGTCGACTCCACCGGGATCACCAGGCATCTCGCGGACCGTCAATCAGCGGAGTTCTACGGTGCTTTCCACAACATCATGGGGCGCGTCGTTCTCGCTCATCACGGCACGATCGTCAAAACCATGGGAGACGCCATCCTGTTTTCCTTCCAGGCCACCGACCCGCCGACAAGCGAGCAATGCCAGCGAGCGATCCATTGCTGCCTCGACATGATCGAAGCTAACCGGGAACTCAATGAGTTGCTCAACAGCAAACACTTGCCGGAAGTCAACTACCGCATCAGCGTCGTGCCCGGTTCCGTAATGGCCGCCTCGAAAGACGGCGTGGCCGATATTTTCGGTTCAACCGTCAACCAATGCTCGAAGATCAACCGATTCGCAGCGCCCAATGGTCTGGTTGTTTCCGAGGACCTGCAGACCTCGCTGGGGAACGACAACGGCTACGAGGTAAAAAAGATCGAACAGACCATTGCGGCGCAATCCGCCGAGGGCGTGTATCGGGTATCCCGGTCGCTTTGATTCAAGCCTGCCGACTCACGCAGGACAACTTACCAGAACCACGTTACCACGTGATCCGACGCAACACGCTGCCCGCGTAGTCACGGGCCAGGTGGACGTGCCGACCCTTGTCGACGGCGATCACGTCAATCGACAGATGCACGATATCGCTCCAATCGGACAGCGTTTGCTCTCCCCCCTGGAGCTTGAAATCCGCCGGCGTGAACCGGATCTCGGTAGCATCCTCTCCAATGGGGCGCGAGGCGATAAACGTCTGTTTCTGCTGCTTGTTGAACAGGAACTCGTTTTTGGAGAGGTGCACGCGCAGCGTAGCCTTGCGCGGAACTTCCGCGAAATGGCAGACCAGCGCGGCCCCGGCAGGCGGCGTGGCCCGATCCGGATCCCGCGGCCGATAGGTGCGCAGATTGCCGCGATCGCCGCCGCTCCAACCGGAGAGCCCGTCCGCCACAAAATCGTGAAAAACAGGGTCGTGCACGGCTTGTTGGCGCACCGCTTCGGCCCGATAGTCCCCCGCGGCGTAGGTCTGCAAGGCGGAGGTGATCGAATAGGTAGCGGTCGCGCCGCCCTCCAAGGCCTCGCATTGCTCGCCATCGGCGAACCGGTAGGTGCACTGGGCGAAGGCACGCAGGATGGTGCCCTGGCGCACCGGCAGTTGCGCACTCCAGCTGTCGCCCTCTTCCCGCGCCGGCGCGGTCTTCCAGAAACGGGCTATCGGGTTCGGATCCCGGGAGTAGAGCACCTCGACAGATACCAGTTCATCGCCGGCAGCACCGCGCTGCTCCGGTGCCACCGTAAAAGTGGCCTGTGCGCCGTCCACCTCGAGCGTTGCCGGCGCCATGCGCGCCAGCGGTGCACCCTCGCCCTTCAGGTAGAGATCGAACCAGCGGTTGATGAGGATCCACTGCTCGGCACTGAGTGCATGGTTGTAGTGGAGGTTCTGCGACACCCGCCAATTGCCATGAGGAAGCAGCGCACCACAGCGGAAGGCATTGTCTAGAATGCCGTGAAAGTCATTGGTCGCACTCAGGAACAGCACCGGGCAGATGGCATGCGCATAGAATGCCGCCGAATCGACAGTACGGGAAAAAAGGTCGGCATGCTTGAGATGACCACGAGGCGCACTGCCCGGAACCCCGGGGTAGTCCTCGGTGATGAAACCGGTGCCACCTACCATGGGAATGACCGCCTTGAGACGCGAATCGATAACACTGTAGGACGTGATGTTGCCACCCATGGAGAAACCGGTCATCCCGAGTCGCTCCGCATCGACCTCCGGCTGCTGCTCGAGAAAAGTCAGTCCGCGGCGAGCGGTATATGCCAGCAGGAACCAGCTGCTGTTGCGCGGACTGGCGACCGGGTCGATGGCGTGCGCATCGGGCTGGAGGTCAGGCTTGAACTGTTTGCGCAATGCACCGGGATAGAACTGTGGCCCCTGCGACGGATCGATCTTTCCCCAGTCGGTATTGATCTGCTGATCCGGGAGCATCTCGCGGCCCAGCCAGTTGATGTCGAGAGTGGCATACCCGTGGCGGGCGAAATACTCACCGCGCGTGCGATCGGCACGCTGGCCACCGCCGTGTGCCCAGACGAAACCCGGAAGGTCTGTGCCTCCGGTCGGAAAGGTATAGAAAGCCGCCACCCGCGACGGCACACCCCTGACCGTGCAAACGGTAAAGCGCACCAGGCGACAGGTGATGCCGTCCTCATTCCATTCCTCGACCACCTCGACAGCCAGCGGTTCCCGCCGGAGCCCGGCCTCCAGCGGCTGCCATACTTGCAATGCCGTCTGCGGCACAGCGGCTGCGTCCTCATAGAGTGCAAAGGTATCGGCACCACGCAGACATGGTAGCACGAGGACCGCCAGCAGAGCGGCCAGCCAGAGAGCCCGGAAACAAGTGATGGAGTGCACGGAGGAGAACGGGGAATTGCCTTATCTACTCATGGGAACCCGAAGAGCCCGGAGCTTCATTCATAAAAAACCGCAACCAAGTGCGCCGGTGCACGGACAATTGACCGGCTCCCTGTCACGACTCGATTCTTTCATCGAAAAAATGTGATTATTCAGCCGCCGGGGAGGAGGCAGCACCCACTACCAGGCTCAGCGCCTGCGTCTGCCCCCACTCGCGCCCGACCAGATTCACCCGCCACAGGTCGTCTCCGAGGTCTTCTACCGAAGCGATCGTGCAGTTCTCCGCCTCGCCCGCTGCCAGCGGCCTGGAGCTGTGGAAGGTCAGGCTGCCCTCCTGCGCGCCGGCATCGCTCAGATCGATCTCGACCTTGCCCGGGCTGACCCGCAGGCCATCAATCTCGGTAGCTCCCATGGCAAGATGCAGGTTCGATCCCACCAAGGTCGGGCGACCGTCATCCGCAAGCGGGGTGAAACGCAGCAAAGCCGACGAAAGATACTCGAGCGGCCGGGTGTTGTAGGACCCTTCAGTCCAGGCGATCACCTTGTTTTCCCAGAAATCGAATACCGCGCACTTGCCTTGCGACGGCAGGCCGGCCTGCTCGAAGACCAGGTTGATGTGGCGGGTTTCCTCACCCGGGTTGTAGAGATTATAAACGGCGAAGTCGCCATACGGACGCTGCGCGGCAAAGCCGAAAGTGGTATTCTCTCCCGACTTGCCAAGGGTGAGCAGGCGGGTGGTCTCGCTGTGGGCCGGGCGTAGAATCTCGTAGTTGCGCCACTTTTCATGGACGTCAGGGGCATCGACAGGATCACTCACCATGGAAGTGCCTCCCACCAGGCCCACGACGTTGTGCCAGGTGCGCCACATGCCTTCACCCTGCGGCGTGCCACCAAGTGAGCGCGTGCCCCCCATGGTTCCCTTCGGGTTCACGTAGGCGACATCCGGGTCATTCTGCCACCAGACGTTGTCGTAGATCTGGAAGCGCAATACCGACTTGAGACACTTTTCGAAGTGGGCCGGGTGCGAATCCGGACCGACCCGAGCGGCGTCGATGAAGCCAATCACCCCACGGGTCGGCTGGCCCAGGCAGGACAGGATATACATGTCCTCTCCTGCGGCATCCCGGTAGAGGGTGTAGAGATCACGGAAAACCTGCAGGCGGGTCTTGGTCGGGTCGACAAAACGTGAACCAATGCCGTTGAAGTCGATCTTGATGTAGCCGTAGCCGCGCTCGCGCGCGTCGGAAATGATTTTGTGCAGGAAGACCTTGGTGGCCGGATGATCCGGGTTGACCCAGTTCGCCCCCGCCGGGTGGAAGGGGTTGGAGTTCATGAACGAGGCGATACCCTTGGCATTTGTCTGGATGGCGTCCGGGTGCTCCTCAGCCCATGGGTGCTCGGGATTGATCATCAGCGGGGCGAACCAGACACCGGGGATGCAGCCGGCATCGCGAACTTCCTTGGCAACAGCCGCCATGCCCATAGGGAATTTCTCGTTGGCACTCCAGTCGCCATCCATCTTCTGGTAGCCGTCGTCGATCTGGATGATGCCCCTGCCGAAGGTATTCGGGTTGTCCTTGATGGTTTTTGTCACATTGAGCACATGCTCCGCGGTGATCTTGGTGGTGAGATCGTACCAACTGCACCAGCCATAGACCGGTCCACGATGCTGGCGCACCCCGTGGGTGGTGGCCACCCAGCGCGTCCAGACATCGGTGGAGGTTCGTGATGGCTCGAAACAGAAGATCATTTCCTCACTGCGGCGGCTCTCGCCGGGACGCACGAGCACACCATCCATGCGCGCCAGTGCCTTGATGGCCTGCTGGCGCACCTCGACGTTGGTGTAGGCCTCGGCCGGACCCACCGGGCCGACTAAGAAGCCCCTGCCGTCACGGTGATAGACCATCGCCGCCTCATTGAGGGTAGTCTCCATCTCGCTGAGCGGCTGGGCCTCCAGGTCCTGCATCAGTGGAGTGACCAACCAATCGGCGGCATTCGCCACGGTCAGGCTGCCTCCGACGCCGGCCTTGAGGTCGAGCAGGTCGAACTCGTGGAGCTTAAGGTCCTCGTCCGAACAATTATGCAGCACACCCTGCAGGGTGAACGCGCGCAGACTCTTCAATCGCTTAAGGGTCAGGCTATAGCGCATCGGCGAATCATTGCTTCCATAAGTCGCGGTGGTGATTTCCGCCTCACCAAACGGGGTGGTGCCGGTGCTGCGGGCAATTTCGCCGATCAACCGGAATCCCTGCGTGCCGATGCGCTGCCGCTTGCCACCACTCTCATAAACTGCCGACGATACTCCCCTGAACGCCGAAATCCCCGGCACGTCGGCTACGATCGCACTGCCATCCTCGGTAAAACGGGCCCAGCTCCCATCCTGAGCTGCCAAGCATTCCATCGAGAGGCAGCACGCGACTGCCAGGGCCAGTTGTTTGATCAATCTTGTCTTCATTCGCTTGCTTGTAGATCTGTTGAAAAGAGAAATTTCGGCCACCGAAGGCCAAGCACCTTACTGCTACGCTCAGCGGATCGTATACATTTCATGTTTCACCACAAAAAATTTCCGTAAACGGCAGTCGACCCGCGACGCGCATACGACCGTTGACAACCAAAGCGGCTCCTTCCACCCTTCGATTGCATATGCCTTCACCCACAGATCAGGGGATTGCAGGAACCGTTCAGGCCGAAAAGATGATCCATCGAAGGCACGCGCCACATGCGGCAGGACACCCGCCAAAGAGAGCCCTTCGAAGACTGGCGGTGGCACTGGCAATAATCGGCACGGCAGTGGTTCCAATCTGGCTCGCCGCGGTCACGTGGGAATCCGTTCGCATCTACCGCTTTCTCAAGACGCCCGGCACTGGATGGAGCTCCCGGGCACACCGACCGGATCCTGAACTCGGTTATGCTCCGCGCAGTGGCGCTCGCAGTACGCAACTTCTCGCCATCGGGCCGGGAGTTCCCATGCATTACGACACCGACGGATTCCGCATTCCGCTCGCCGCCCCGGACAACAGCGAAAAAAACAAACCGCTAATCCTGGCCTTGGGGTGCTCCTTTACTCACGGTGATGCCACGCCAGCGGAGCAAACCTATCCCTTCCTGGTGGGTCGGATGCTGAAGGGAAGCGCGATCAATGCCGGTTGCGGGGCCTACGGCCTGGCACAGATGCTTGTGCTCGCTCGCCGGCTCATTCCCCTGCACCTGCCCGACTATCTTCTGGTGCAGTATTCTCCCTGGCTGGTGGATCGGGCCGTCACGCCGTTTGCCCGCTCTCAATTCGGGCGCCTTACCACCCCCTACTTTTTCCGGAATGCACGTGGAGAAACCCTGCTCCAGCCACCGGCTTTTGCTACTCCGCTTTTCGACTACCCGACAAGCGATTACCGCAGGACACCGCTTTCCGCACGTGACTTCGGCAGTTTCTACCTGCGTATCGGGCTACCCATGCTGACACGCGAACACCTCGGCATGCTCTCATTTCGCCTGCGGCGAATCACCGGTCTGCTCCCCGATCCGACCACAGATCCTTCCCGGGTCATCGAGACCGCCTACGCCGAAATCCTGCAGATCGCTGCAGCTCATAATGTGCGCCCGATGATTGTGCTGCTCGCCGAGCCCGGCCAACGCGAAACCTCGGGATCCAATCACCTTCCTGCCGGCCGAAGCCAACTCGTCGATGCCCAGGCAGCGCTCTTCTCTCACCTTCCTGAAGCGACGCCGAAGGCGTTCCTTCGAGCCTACGGACACTGGCGGGGCAGTCCACCGATGCTGGTCGATTCCCACCCGAATGCCGCGGCGCACAGAGTGGTTGCCGAAGCGATCGTGCAGGCGATTCATTCCAGCGAGGGCGATCAAGCCACCGCACCTTCTACCTCTGAATCGTCAGCGACCGGGATGCCTGAGCGCGCACAAAATCAATGACCTGTGTTCCGGCATCCTTTTCTATCTTTCCAGCCGCCTCGAGAAGAGCGTCCACTGTCTTTACCGGCTTGCCAGCTATTTTCTGGACAACATCACCCGCCTCGAAGCCTGCTTGCGCGGCCGCCGAACCGGCAGGCACCTCCAGCAGGTGGATGCCACCGTCCTCACTGCTCACACCGAAAGCGGAAAACTCTTCTCCCTGCAGGGCCACCACCACAGCACCCAGCCAG
>JBDQJG010000063.1:0-15096 GCA_040263955.1 Verrucomicrobiales bacterium | reverse complement strand
CATGGTATCGCAAGCGTCGCAATCACCGCATACGCATGGCTTTGTTGATCTGCCTTCTGGTAGTCGGGGCGAGCTACGCGGTTGGTTGTTTTCTGGCAGCTCGAGCATGCCACCGGAGTGGAGAGCAGCTGGCCGACTCGCCCCTGCCGCAGCTTGAAATGCTGCAGCTGCCAGTTTTCCCGACTCAGCAGTGAGCCGAGCAAAGAGCTTGGCTGGTTGCCTGCCCGGTGATGACCATGCTGGAGAGCAAATGAACGGGCTATGTTACCGTTTGGTTACGGGAAGGGTAAAATATAGGAAACAGCTTGCCGGGCTGTGGAAAGGCTGTCATTCTATTCTCGGTGAAAGGTCTCTCATAGAATCATGGGTGACTTGAATCCGATGCAATCATGGAATCATCTATCCCATCCTGCATCCAATCCAAAAACAAAAAAGAAAAATGAAAACCAAGCGTAACCAGGGTTTCACCCTGATCGAATTGTTGGTGGTGATTACAATTATCGCCATTCTTGCGTCCATCGCGGCGCCCGTGTTCAATAGCGTGCAGCGCAAAGCGCAGCAGACCAAGGCTTTGAGTAATGCCAAGCAGATCGGCCTGGCCTGTAAGCTCTTTGCTCTGGATAATGATGGCATTTTTCCTAACGATACCGGCGCGAATGCGACTGTGGTCTTCGCAGCTGATTTGATTAATGGAGGCTATATCCCGAATGAAGAGATTTTCTTCGTTACTGGTGATCATTCTGCTGATGATGTGAAATTGGCGTTGGTCAAAGATGGTACTTTGGCAACCACCGAGAATGGTTGGGGTTACAACAGGGGCTTTTCGGATACGGATTACCCCCAGGCCGCCCTGGTATTCACGCAGCCGGCTTCTGCTACCGCGTTCCAGGAGAGAGGAAATACAAACAAGGCTGGTGGTGTCTGGGACGGCAAAGCAATTGTTGCCAATATTGACTACTCAGCCACAGTCGAAAACATCCCCACTGGAGGTATCATTGTGCGAGGACATGGTGACTCAACCGACGAGACGATTCTTGGATTTGGTTCTTCCACAGCACTGCAGGCAAGATAGTAGTTTCGCATTCAGTTAGAAATTAAAAAGACTGTCCGTGGATTTTTTCCACGGGCAGTTTTTTTTTGGAAAAGCAGGCTCCGAGAACTGCGCCATCCCGGGACGCGTGAGGGTTTGGCTTCCCTCTTGTATGGAGGCCGGTGGAGAGAACAATTGCTGGTTAATCCTGAATACCGCAATGGTCTTTACCACGGAATCAACGGAAGAGACGGAAATTGAGACAGTCGTTTGCCTTTTTCACGCCTTTCGAGCATCACTTTTCAGGTGAGTAGCCGAACCTTTGTAACTGACTCAGGTTTCGTGTGTTCCGTGCGTTGACTTCCTCGCGTTTGATTCCCTTGTGCCTTACGCCCGGTCACCCTTAGGGCTGCGCTTCAAGCGCAGTCTATCTCCAGTCGCATCGCTCCTTTTGATTCACGCTCGGTCACCCTTCGGGCTGAGCTTCAGGCACAATCCATAGCCGGTCGCATCGCTTCCCGCGATTCCGTGGTTCCTGTTCTCGGTCTTAGGTTTAATGGTTGGCCTCGGCGAATTGATGAAGTGAGATATCGGGATTCATCAGTAGATTGACGGGAATCTGCATGTTCATGCTTCTGCAGGCAGAGTGAGGCGGAAGCAGATGGCGTTTTCGTTGCCACAGACAAGCTCCACAGATCCCTCGTGAGCGTTGGCGATTTCTCTGGCCAGGTTGAGGCCGAGGCCCGAACCGCCCGGCTCATCGGCCCGTGCTCGTGCCACCCGGTGGAAACGGTCGAAGATCGCCTGTCTCTGGTCAGGTGGGATTGCCGGGCCGGTATTTTCGATATCCAGGACAATCTGATTGCCTTGGTTCCTGCAGGCGATATGAATACGTCCTGCGGGTCGGTTGTACTTGATGGCATTGCTGATCAGGTTCTGAATTGCCTGCATGAGAAGCACCGGGTCCGCCTCGGTCGCGAGATCGGCTTGTATATCGTGAGTGAGCGTCAGGCCTTTTTCCTCGGCGAGAATTTCAGCATCCTCGCAGAGCCCCTCGAGTTCCTCGCTCAAAGCAACGCGTGACCGTTTCAGGTTGATTCGGCCGGCGTCCGCCGAAGAGAGAAGGAGCAAGGCCTCGATAATTTTCTTCAGGCGAGCGATTTCCATGGTGATTTCCAGGAAATTCTCTTCGTCTTTCGAGCCGGGAGCAGCCTCCTTGATTCCTTTGTTTGCCGCATTCTGCAGCAGCGCGATGGGGGTTTTGAGCTCATGGGAGGCATCGGCGCTGAATCGGGTGGCCCGCTGGAAATTGTGTTCCAGGCGGGTCATCATCATGTTGAGTGCCTCGATGAGGGTAATGAACTCTACGTAGTCCTTGCTGTTCGAGGCAATGCGGTCGGAAAGGTTCGCAGAGCTGCGGATGGCTGCTGCTGCGGCCCGGATGCGCCTGAGCGGCAGCAGGGCGTGCCGCGCTGTCCACCATGTGCCGATGAGGATGAGTAACAGGCCGATGATCAGACCGATCAGGAAATACTGCTGCAAAGTGAGTAGGCCCGCATTGAAGGCTGACATATCGAGGCCAGCCAGCACGACAACGTGCGGCGTGGTCACTCGGAGGATGCGGTGGAGCGCGGTATCGTTGGCATCGTCATTGCTTGAAACGGAAAACAGGTCGCTGCGGAAATTCTCCAATTGCATATGGATCTCCGGCGTGAAGCCTCGTCCGAGGGATTCGGTGATGTCGGGGTTTGACAGTGCGAAGCGCGCCAACCAGTCCCCACCCGCGCTTTGGTGCAGGGTATTTCCGCTCAAGTCAGTGACACAGATTGGAAACGCAACGATTCCCGTTTGCAGTGGCTGATCGGGAATGGATGCAATGAATCGCTCACGGCCCGGCCAAGGCTCGACCTTCGATTGCAGTTCAAGTTTCCATCCGATCAGAAGCTGATCCGAGGTCGCGACGATGTGGCTGCGGATCAGCAACCACGCGGCAACGGCAAAGATAGTAAAAAGAATGCCCGTCCAGAGCATCATCAGGACGGCGACCCGTCCTTGGAAGGAGCGTTGCATCAGGCGATCAGGCGATCAGCCGGTAGCCGACACCCCGCACCGACTTGATGAAGCTGGGGCGATCGGATCGATCAATCTTGTTCCGCAGCCGCCGGATATACACGTCGACGAGGTTCGTACTCGGGATGGAATGGTAATTCCACACGTGTTCGAAGATTTGCGTGCGGGAGAGCGCTTTGTCCGGAGTGCGCATGAGGATTTCCAGCAAGAGGAATTCCCGGTTGGTCAGATTGACAGTTTTCTGGCCGTTGTCAGCTCTCCTGGTGGTGAGGTCCAGATTCAGGGGGCCCGCACTCACGGTGTGCGATGACGCGCCGCTTGCCCGGCGGACAACCGTCTGGATTCGTGCAATCAATTCTTCGATGTAGAAGGGTTTGGCAAGGTAGTCGTCTGCCCCCACATTAAGGCCCTCGATCCGGTCATTGAGGCCGGAGCGCGCGGTGACCAGAATGACCGGCACGTTGTTGTTGTTTTCCCTGAGTGAGCGCAGGATTTCGAGGCCGTCTTTGCCGGGCAGCATGATATCCATTACGAGGATATCATAGTCCCCGGCCGATGCCATTTCATAGGCACGATCTCCATCCGTGGCGGTCTCCACGGTCATGCCCTGGCTTTCGAGGCCGTCCTTGATGAACGAAAGAAATTTAGGTTGGTCTTCGACTACGAGAATGTTCATGAGCGGGGGATAGTGTGGGGGGCTGGACGACAAGCAATGGAATCGGGATAAAAGCCCGGTAATTTGGAAAGTAAAGCCAAGTTTAACGAATCGACGTAATAAAATGACACTCGGGTTGTGGGTGGAGACGTTTCTTGCATTGGGTATGCCGATTTTTTCGTCCTGCGGGCAGATTTGCTGGTGTGGAGCGGCAAGCGGATAATATGTATTGGAAGAAGGCAACTGCCTGCTCATACAAGGTCGGCGATTGAGCCGAAATCCGGGTCGGTAAGCCGTTTATAAGTACGCACCGCGAATCCGTCGGTCATCGTGCTTATGTAGTCACAGATGAGGCGCGCGCGAGATGATGGCTCTTGCAGGGCGAACAGGGCCTGCTCGATAGTTTCCGGCACGAGCCGCATGCCTTGCGCAGGCCGCGCAGTGTAGACGTAGCGATCAGCCAGAACCTCGAAGAGTTCACGCAGGATGCGTGATGCCTTGAAGTCGAGTTGTTGCAATTGTGGAGCGCGGAATACCAGGTCGAAGCAGAGCCGCTTCATGACCCGCGTTTCCGCCTCTGCCGCTGGGTCGATGCTCAGTTGAAAACGGTGTCGATTACTCAGGTCACCCAGAAATGATGCGCTTTCGATGAGATGAACCGAGGTGACGAGTTGCCCGACTTTTTTACCGATACGCGCCTCGATCCGCTGTTCGCGGATGGCGCGCGCGACTTCCTCGGCAAATCTGGCATCCTCACGTTCCAGCCCCGCCTGCGCTGCCCAGCTTTCGACCCGGTCGGGAGTCAGGAAGCCCGCATTGACGCCGTCGGCAATGTCATTGAGCGAATAGGCAGTATCATCGGCCCAGTCCATGATCTGGCACTCGATCGAGCGGACGGCGTTTTTCGGCTTGCCGGCGCTGGTGCCGTCGGGGAACTCTCTGCCGCCGAGAACGAACTCGAGGATTGCGGCCTGGTCCGGGTAGAGGAAGTGGCATTCCGGGTTCTCTAATTCATGGTGGATTGTTTTGTATTTCAGTACGCCGTCCATGAGTGCACGCGACGGGTTCATGCCCCTGCCGGTAGTGGAGAAAATGGTTTGCGTGAGCAGTCGCAGTGTCTGCGCATTGCCCTCGAATCCGCCGTGTTCCCGCATCAGTTTGTTGAGTTCCCGTTCCCCGGTATGGCCGAAGGGGGGGTGGCCGATGTCATGGGAGAGACAGCAGGCCTCGACAAGGTCGGCATCGATCAGGAATTCGGGTGCCAGCAGATCACTGGTCTGGTTGAGATACTGGCAAATGGAGCGCCCGATCTGTGCCACCTCGATCGAGTGGGTCAGGCGTGTGCGATAGAAATCGTAGTGACCGGAGTTGAAGACTTGTGTCTTGTTCTGCAGGCGTCGGAAGGCTGATGTGTGGATGATCCGGTCACGGTGAATCTGAAAAGGGGTACGAAATTCATCGTTGCGAACGGGACGCTGCTCGAGGCACTCGAAATCGAAGGCGGCGTAAAAGCGGTTCTGCATGGTGGATCGACGGGTGGAGGTTAGATGGTAGCGGCGGATTGGCAGTGCGCACTCAATTGGTATGAAGGATATCCCGGTAGCTCCAGTGGAGACTCGTCCGAGTTTCGGCTCCGGGAGCATCCCGGAAGATGCGCAGTCGCACCTCGCCGATTGCTGCAGCAAGTCGAGCGACCATCAGGGCGTTTTCGAAGCGCTCCAGATCGATCGGGATGGCGGCGGCGTTCGCGGCCCTGGCCTGCTTGGCTCTGGCCCAATCGAGCCACTTGACGACTGTCCCCGAGAGCGATTGCAGGTTGAGGGCAAGCCGGAAGCCGGTCTCGACCCCGGGTTTTTCGTGGCCCTGCCGAGTTGCGGATGGGGCAGGTATCAGCACTGATTTCCAGAGTTCGGTGGCGGTGGTTGCGGTGGTCAGGACGAGGAAATCATCGTTTACGACGACCCCGGGAAGATTGTCTCCGAATGCCGTCGGCAGGGAATATGACCAGGTAAGTTCGCGTTCGCGCAGGGTTTTCGTAGCTTCCGGAATGCGCAGCGTGGCGCCGGGCACGGGAATCGAGCCCAGAAGATTGTTGAGAGCGGGGCGCATTTGTTGCCAAGCCTGCCTGAGTGCCTCGCGATCCTCGAGGGAATGAACCAAGACAGTGCGTGGGAGGGGAACGCTTTCGCGGGATGCTCGACCCTTGTTGGGCACGGTTTTCAGAGTGTCGTCGGTATCGATCAAGAAAAAAGTCTCTTCTCCGATGGCTTCGTTGTAGAGTGTAAACAGGGCTTGATGCAGCGCTTCGAGGGTGGGGCCGAGAAGGGTCGCCATGCCAAGCACGAGGTTCAACGGTTCCTCATCACCGTGAGTGGCTGTGCCTGTCGCGGCCTGCTCGAGAAGCAGGCGCGCCGTGTCGGCTATTACGCTGATGAGATCACCGTGAAAATTCCACGTGCTGCGGCGGGATTGCAGGTCGGCTACCCACGTCATTGAGAGTGCCGAGCTGTCTGTTTCGGGAAGTTCGAACCGTGACGCGGAGTGCAGGCACATGCCGGGGTAATCAAAGCCACCGGTGGCCTCGTAGCGGATGCCTCCGACAGGAGATCGCCAGCCGATACCGATGTGGTCGGAAGCGGGATTGCAGTGCCTGGTTTCCGCCCGCTTCATGAGTGCGTGCAACTGCGGAACGATCCTGTCGGTAATCGATGCCACAGCAGGGTTCTGCTCGAGAAAGTCGCTGACGGCCTGTAGCAAAGGGTGTGCTGGATGATAGCCCCGGGTTGCATCGAGCAGCTTGTCGCTTGTCCAGTTGAGCAGGAAGAGTTCATGCTCGGGCTGCGAGTTGATGAATGACAGACTGCCCGAGTTGGCAAGTGAGTCCGAAGGTTCCGCAGGTAGGCATTCCAGTGCCGCGCAGTCTGGACCGAGGTGGACTGCGACCGTTGAGTGGTCGAGGGCGCCGTAGGCGAGTGAGCCAGTGATGGGCAAGGTGATCTCCCGCAGGCGTCTGGTGGTTTCTTTGCCGAGTAACTGCTCGAGTAAGGATGTGTCAAGCCGGTCGAGTTGCCTGCCCAAGGTCGTCTTGAGGTGCGTGAAGGGATGTCCACCGGGGCCGGTAAAGCTGGAGAGTGCCATAGCTGTGTCCTCTGGTAGTTCCGGCAACCGGTGATCTCGAACGAATGCGGGAGCATCCTCCACCCGGAAAAGCAGGGTGATCGACGGGATGCGCCAGCCATCCAGCAGTGGCAGAATGTCAGCCATTGCGTCGAGGATTGGTGGCCGCTCGGCGCTGTTACTCGGTTCCTGCATGGGTGTTGTAGTGGGCATTTCGAGCCCCAGAGATCTGATATTGGCAATATCATTGAGGTGGCCGATCTCAACCAGCCGGCGGAGTGAATCGGCGGAACCCTCGCCGAGGATGATGGCGATCTCACGGGACAACAATCCGCTCAGCATTTCCGGGTTGATTCCTGCCTGGCTGTCGAATGATGCGTGGTCAATGAATTGCCGGGCCTCACTCCAGAATGCAGACCGTGTCAGTTGCCGCCAGACGTCTCCGAGGTTGAAGAATGCGAGGTAGGCTTCCACGTTGGCGGGTACGATGCCTGCAAATCCGCTCGGGTCTTGTCGCCCTGGTGCGGGTGCGGGTGCGGGTGTTGCATTTGGCTTTCGGTGCGAGGGACTTGGATGTGGCAGCGCGTCAGATTCCTTGGGCGAGAAGGCGGTTCCACTGTCGGTGGCGGAATCCTTCAACTGTGGGAGATCCACAGCAGGTGCCGGTTTCGGGGGTGACGCGTCTTCTTCGCGATTGTCTTTGCAGGCTTGGCAGAGCAGTGACAATATAGCGGAAAATACGAGCACGACGGCGGCTCGGGCGTGGCGCGAAGTGGCAGGAGAGGACAGTGGTCGGTTCATTGTGATTGGCGAGCACAGTTTCCGCAAAGTCAGTCGGTTCGCATAACCCGGATGTTGCGGCAATGCGACCCGAATCTGGAATGGTCCGCGGCAGTTACCTGACAAGAGGGCTCCGGTCATTCATGATTTTCCCCCACCAATCGGCTTGTCAGCGAGGGGCGCTGCCTTTGATCAAGTCCTGCGAGCGTTTCTGTGCGGCGAGGTGAGATGCGCCGTGTAGTAGAGGGCATCGGGGCACAAGAGATGTATTGTGAAAAGCCCGGTGCACGCCTTGCTTGCCGCACTGTGTGGATCCTTCTCCTGCCGAGTCTGGTGGTTTAAGGTAGCACCCATCCTTTCTGGATGAAGCGGACTATTTCCACCTGCCGTCGCTCCTGGTGTTCACCGGCATAACCTGGTATGATTTCTACAATTACCCGGGCAGTCCTGGGCCTTGCAGATTGCCTGCCGGAATTGCGGGATTGTCGCGGCTGGATCGCGGAACCAGCCAGCAAGACGGTATCTTGCTGGTTGAGCCACTGAGTCGGGGCAGACACCGATTTGCCGGAGAGTGCAGCGAACAAGTCATCAGGAGAAGTGGTGCCGGCAACTGGTTTACTGGTATTCCAACGTTGGGATTCAAGATCGATCTCATCCAGGGAGAGCAGCATGCGCAGTTGGTAATCGATCGGGCTGTCACGCTCTACATAAGCGAAGTATGCCGTCGTCCAGTCGGGATTATTTATACGGAAAGCATGCCATTTCTCCTCGTCTTCATATGCGTAATTGTAGTAGTCGTCTTCGGAAATGAGAACGCGGAAGCCGCTGTCACTGTCGCTGCGCAGAAAGGCCGGCACATCGACGGCCAGTTGCGCTTTGTCGTTCATTTTAACTACTGGCAGCATGCGCTGGCTGCCATCGGGAAGCACCAGGGAAAAATTCCGGTAGTGGAGGTCGCCACCTTTGCTTCTCACACCCTTCAACAGGTTGTCTCCCGAGGGGTAGAGGCGACGGAACGGCATGGCCAGAGATTCTCCGGCCGCAAGGCGGTCTGCAAAGAATTCCTTGAGCAGTGGCAATGCCACGTCCGGATTGCGCACATGGTCGAGTTTTTCCGCGAGAGTAGGCGCCTCGAGGAAGGCGCGCGCCTTGGCCAATGGTGCTCCCGGAGCGAAAGAGCCGGGAGATTGGTTGTCCTGATTCAATCCGGGTCCAATGATCACGTATTCGTCCTCCTCGACTTTCTGCGACCAGATGTAGGATGTCTGATCCTCGGGGAGTTCCAGCTTCCCCAGGCATCCGCCTCATCGCTGAGCGAGGCGGGCAACGCAAGGCGGTCGGATTGCCCGGTCTCTACCGCCTGCGGTCGCCGCGAAATGGCATCGGGTTTGACCGCATTTGTCGCAGTTTCCGTCGATTCCTCGCCGGGCTGCGCCGGTTGCTCGAGCGGCAGAGTCTCGACTTCCAAGGTCTCCAATGCGGGAAGTGTTTGCAGTCGCTCCGCAGTCATCCTGTCTGCAAGTCCCAGTTCACGCCATGCAAGCATTCCTGCGGTGGTCGTGATGATTCCGAGTGCGGCCGCGATGCCGGCCAACCGGATTCTTTGCTTGCGTCTTCTTCTCCGTTCGCCGCGGCCCATGCGCTTGATCATGCCGGGTCGTGAGGAGGAAGAGACTTTGTGCGAGGTGCCCATGCAAAGACATTTTACAATGAGCAAAGTATCAAAAGACACCTGCTGGTGGAAGTCATAAAAATAATCGCGGGGAGGTTCAGATTTTCGGCGGCTCCGGCAGGCGGGGAATCCTCGGCTCTATCGTGGTTGCCGTATTCCGCAGATTTCCAGATAGTGAAGCTGGATTGATTCCGCGAGCGTGATCCGAGCAGGAAAGTGGATTTCCAGTGGCATTTCGACGACGTCACGTTGATAATGGAGCATGGCGGAGAGGGGTTCAAAGACGTCTGGGTGGGTAGGCATCGGTTGTGGCTGCCTGGTAGTTGTAGTGCTCGTAGTGCTGGCGGCAGGGCTTTACGTTAAAAAGAACGTCGAGACCTTTATTAGAGAGGAAGTGGCGGCGTTTGTGGCTGAAAAGCCTGTTGAGTTGCCCGAGGTGATTGTCGACTCGGCTGTGATTGATGCCGTAAATGATCGATTCGATGCTTTTCGCAGGGCGGTTGCCGGTGGGCAAGGCGCGCCGGCTCGCCTTGAGCTTGATTCGGGTGAGCTCAATATCCTGATCACTCATCATCCACTCTTTACGGATATTGCTGATAAGGTGCGAGTCGAACTGGAGGGGGACGTCGTAACCGCGCAGCTGAGTTTTCCACTCGGGAGCTTGCCGCTCGGCGGGCTCTTGCCGTTAGTGGGAGGCGGCTTTGTCAATGGCAGCGCCCAGTTTTCTCTTTCGGCAGAGAATGGAATTGCCAACCTGCTTTTGGGAAAACTTGAGGTCAATGGCAAGGCGCTGCCGGAAGCAATCATGGCGGAGCTTCAGAGTAAAAATCTTCTCGAGGACAGCCAGGATATTTTCGGGGTGATCCGTTCGATTGCGGTAAAAAATGGGAAGTTGATTGTTATCGGAGGGGAGCCGGCCGGTTGAATGGTAGCCAAGAATAACGTTTGGGCCTGCAGGCCTGCATACCGATGTGCTTAAGGTATCTGAGGCGGTCAAGTCAGATGGAAAACCGCGGGCAAGCGTTTTATCTTTAGTGTTTTTTTGTTTGTAAGGGGGGAGTTTTATGACCGAAAAGCAAACACAGAGCCTCGACCGAGACGAGACATCCGGGTCTTCAAGGCGTGAGGAGGCTGAGAAGCCTACGGGAAAAGAGGACGTGTCGAGGCTGGGAAGTTATGAATTTGCGACGGAGACGAGACGGCCATTTCTGCGGTTGCTTTCCTATGTTCGTCCGTATCGCTGGCGGTTTGTGGCGGCAATTGGTTTCGGAATTGCTTGTGGCCTTTTCAATGCGGCCATCATCTCTGCCATGCAGCTCGTCTTCAAGATGCTGCTGCCCTCTGATGAGGATGTAATTAGCTTCAAGATTCCTTTAGTCGGTGCGTGGGAATTTCAGGTTCCCGATGTCAGTGATTCGCAGGGTCTCAAAATCGCGATTCTCCTCTCGTTGTTGATTCCCCTGGCGATTCTTTTGCGGGGCGCGCTCAATTACTTGAGCCAGTATTTCATGATGTGGGTCGGTAATCGGGTTCTGTATGATCTGCGCGATCAGTTGTTTACCAAGCTGCTTCATCATTCGTTGAGCTTTTACAGCAAGCAGAAAACCGGAGAGCTCATTCAGACAGTTGTGAACCAGACTCAGTTGGCGCAGGGCGCGGGCATGAAGTTGGTTGGCAGCTTGGCGAAGCATCCGGTTTCCATTCTGACAATGGTGGGATGCCTGGTCTACTTGGACTGGATTTTTGCGCTGGTGGCGTTGGTCGTGTTTCCGCTTTGTCTTGTTCCGGTGCTGACTTTGTCCAACAAGGTGCGCAAGGCAGGAGGCAAGGAGCAGGAAGAAGCGGGTAAGTTGATGGTCACAATTCAGGAGAGTTTTGCTGGCATTCGCGATGTCAAGGCCTATGCGCGTGAGGATTTTGAGAGAGAGAAATTCAATGGCGCCAGCAAGCGAATGCTTGCCTTCATCATGCGCTGGAAAAAGGCGGTAGAAATTGTCGGTCCGCTTGTGGAGGCTGTAGCCTCGCTTGGAATTGCTGCCGGCCTTGTCTATGCGAAAATGACGGGCATGACAGCAGCGGATTTCCTGATTCGCTACGTGATTCTGATTGCGCTGTATCCGCATGCCAAGGCCTTGAGCCGCATGCAGATCGAGCTTCAGAAATGCAGGATCGCCACGAACATGGTTTTAGATAACATGGTCAGAAATGCAGACGTCGCTGATGCGGTAGATGCGGGTGCTCTTCCAAATCCGAAAGGGGATGTTTGCTTTCAGGATGTGAGCTTCGCCTACAAAAAGGGAGTGCCGGCTGTTCGTGGAATAGACCTGCGGCTCCAGTCTGGCAGGTTTTACGCGTTGGTAGGACCGAGTGGTGCAGGAAAAAGCACGCTTTTTTCTCTCCTGTTGCGATTTTACGATCCAGATGAGGGACAAATTTTAATTGGCGGTAGTGATCTTCGCCACGTGACGCAGGCTTCTGTCCGGGAAAACATCAGCGTGGTGAACCAGGATACCTTCCTTTTTCATGACACGATCGAGACGAATATTCGCTACGGTAAGCTGGATGCCACTATTGAGGAAATCGAGGCGGTAGCGCGGAAAGCGCATGCTCACGAGTTTATATGTGAGCAGGATAAAGGCTACCAGACAGTTATTGGGGACAAGGGGCATCAACTCTCTGGCGGCCAGCGCCAGCGTATCTCGATTGCCCGGTCCATCTTGCGCGATGCACCTGTCCTGCTGCTCGACGAGGCGTATTCAGCGCTCGATACCGAGTCGGAGAAGATCATTCAGGAAGCTGTGGAGATTCTTGCCGAAGGAAAAACGGTGATCGCCATTGCGCACCGGCTCTCCACCATTCTGGATGCCGATGAAATTATCGTGATGGAGGAAGGTTGCGTTGTGGCTCGGGGAACGCATGAGGAACTGTTAAAGGGATGCCCGCTGTATAAGAGGCTTTACAAGTTGCAGTTCGCCTCGATGGAGGCAGTCTAGTATCGGGCTGTTAACGTTCAGGACAGTGAAGCACGCCTCAGTACCGCCAGAGAAAAATTTTTCAGTTTTCAGATATGGACAGGGCGAGGGAAGAATGCACGTCTCTTGAGCTTGATTTTGGCAAGCTGTCATCGGTGATCGCGACCGGTGCGAAGGTGGTGCCTGTGGTCGTCCAGAATATCGATTCCGGAGAGGTATTGGTGGTCGCATATGCGAATGAGGTGGCGCTTCAAAAGACCTTGGAACGACGCAAGGCGGTGTTCTGGTCGACGAGCCGTAATGAGTTGTGGATCAAGGGAGCAACTTCTGGTGATTACCTTGATTTGGTGGAGGTACGCGTCAACTGTGAGCAGAATTCACTGCTTTATCTCGTTCGGCCTGTCGGTGAAGGCGCCTGTCACACGCGAGACGCTACTGGCAAGGCGCGTTCAGGTTGCTACTACCGACGGGTTGATGACAACGGGGAAGGTTTGCAGTTCGTACCCGCAGAGCAGTGAAACACCGACACTGCTACTGGCCGGCCAAGAGGCAGCCGGCATGGCGCCGGAGTGGTTGGCGGCATGCAGTGCCGGGTGTCAGAATGACGGTCCCATCATGATGAGCCGGCGGAAAGTCTCGACAAACTGTTGTGGTGGGAGGTCCTCGTATCCGAGGCGCGCGATGTAGTTTCCATCCGCTTGAAGCAGGACGATTGTGGGCAGCGTACGTACATCGTAATGCTCCTTGAGTCGCTTGTTCTGCGCGGTGTGGACCGCGGTAAAGCTGATCGTACGGGGGAAATCGATCCGCACGGGAACGACTTCAGTGACAGCAAATTTTCCGAAGGTGCGGCTGGCGAATACCTTTTGATCGATCTTCTTACAGTCATCGGACCAGTCAGATCCGCAGAAATAGAGAAGCAGCGGCAAACTCTTATCTTTTGCTTCGCGCAGTGCCACCTCGATGTCAACATTCCAGAATTCCTGTCCCGGAGGCAGATTGCTTCGGCTCACCGCTTGCTGCGACTGGGGTCGCGGTGCCTGGACGAGATCGTATGGCAACTCCTCCTCTATGGGCTCGCCGAATCCGCGAGCACCTGGCTTTTTCTCCGCGCCCTCGCTGTCGAGGAGCGATGGGTTGTCCCTCTCCCGACTGGTCAGGGCCTCGTATTTCTCTTCGCTATGAATGGAATTCCCGGTATTTTTTCGACTTGCAGGCGTGCTGCCGCTATAGAGGTGATCGTCAATAATTCTGCAGCTGGTCAGGTGCTGAGTGAGCACTGGCAGCAGAAAAACAAGCAGGGCGTGTCGAAGTCTCATGGTTATACGGAATGAGTTTCGCGGTTTTCTTATAAGAGTGTTTTTTTGTTTCGTATCTTCTGCAAGCTGGATTTTCGCAAGAATTCTTTAACCCTTGTTTGACAGTGTTTGCTGCAGAGAGCAAGGATCATGCTCAATTAAATCAACGAGTGGAAAAAGAGAAAACCTCACCTGCCGGCGGGGGTGCGGAGCTGGTCCCGGCAGATTATTTCCGTGAAATAGGTCTGGGTGAATTGTTTCCAGAGCGCATGGGACTGCCCTTGGAATTGGACCTTGGATGCGGAGATGGGCGTTTTCTGTTGGAGTTGGCAGCCACTTTTCCAGAGCGCAATTTTCTCGGGATTGAAAGAGTAAAGGGGCGAGTTCACCATGTTGCAGGGGCGATTCGCCGCTCCGGGCTCGACAACCTGCGTGTCCTGCGGCTTGACATCGCCTACGTTATCGGGTGGTTGTTGCCGCCTGCTTGTGTGCAGCGGGTGCACTTTCTTTTCCCTGATCCCTGGCCCAAGAAGCGTCATCACAAGAACCGGATGCCGAGAGATCTGGACTTTCTGCGGGGCCTGGGCAGGGTGCTCGAGCCGGGTGGGGAAATTCTGCACAAGACTGACCAGAGGGATTATTTCGAGGAACTGAGTGCGTCATTTTCGGAATTACCCGGATTGCAGGAAATGGACTGGGATGAGCACCTGGTCGGGGAATATCCGGAAACCGATTTCGAACGCCAGTGGGTTTCCATGCAACGACCAATCTATCGGTGTCGTTGGTGCTGGAGCCCGCGTTGAGTATTTCAGGACGGGCGGGAGATCAGCCCTCGGTCTCTGTGCAGAGAAGGTATTTTTCGATCAACAGAAGAGTGGTTTTTCCAACGATTTCAAGGCTTGTCGCGCTGATTTTGTCGAGAGTATCGCTGGCTTTGTGCCAGTGTGCATAGTCAAGGTCGATGAGATTGATTGCGGGGATACGAAGATGATTGAATGGCACATGGTCATCTGTAATCGGATGCCTCGCCTGGCCGAAATACTCCCTGGTTTTCAGATCGTTGGCCGCGCGGTAAAGTTTGCCGAGAAGTTCCGCGGATCCGTTTGGGGGAACACGAATGTTGAGTTTCTTGTCACCGACCAAATCCAGCAGGACCATGGCTTGCGGCCATGAAGATCGGTCGTCTCTGCGGAGTATGGAGGCGTAGTGGCGGCTGCCATAGAGCCCGTCCGTGGATGTGAAATCCACGTAAGCTTCTTCTCCGTCGAAGAAAACGAGCTCCACACGTGCTGCCAGCTGGGGGTTTTCAGCAAGGCAGCGGGCCAGTTCAACAAGGACGCCGCTGCTGGAGCCGCCATCATTGGCCCCGACAAAGGCGAATTCGGTGAAGTACTTGGTATCAAAGTGCGAGGCTACCAGAACGTGTCCGCCTTCTTGCCAGTTGACATGTTTGCGCCTGCCAGGAGCGGCGAACCGGGCCCGCAGGTTGGTGAATTGAACGT
>JBDQJG010000062.1:0-15104 GCA_040263955.1 Verrucomicrobiales bacterium | reverse complement strand
GGTTTCATTTGTCCTTCCAGGTGACCGAGGAGGTGACCGCGGTGCGGTTTCCCCACCTCGCGCGCCACCGGGGGCGGGCGGGGAAGCGAAATCCGGGGTTTCTCGATGCGGAACGATTCAAGAATTATTTCCTGCGGGCGCTCGAACCGCATGCCGAGCAGGTGGGCTTGCTCATTTTCGAGTTTTCCCGGTTCAGTCGCGCTGATTTTCGAGTCGGAAGGGAATTCATCGAGCAACTGGATCGCTTCCTTGGCTGTCTGCCGGGTGGGTGGCGCTATGGCGTGGAAATCAGGAACCGCAGTCTCCTGCGTTCGGAGTATTTCGAGGTGCTTCGGTGTCACGGCGTGGCGCACGTGTTCAATTCATGGCAGAGAATGCCGGGGGTCGGTGAGCAGGTGGCGCTGCGTGAATCGCGGACCGCGCAGTTTTTCGGCGCGCGCCTGTTGCTTAAGCCGGGTCGCGGGTATGCCGAGGCGGTTGACGCTTTTTCGCCCTACGATCGCGTGCGCGAGGAGTTGCCGGAGGTACGTGATGCCATGGCAGCACTCATTGGTGAGGTGCTCGCCGGCAGTCCGCATCGTTCGGCGGCAGGACAGGAGAGAGGAGTGATACGGTCTGCATCGGAACAGTCCTTCATCTACGTGAATAATCGTCTGGAGGGGAGCTCTCCTGCCACGATTGCAGGAATCCTCGCTCGACTCGATGCCATGGCCTGACGGGACGTGGGGCGGCTGGCAGTATGGAAATTTCTTTGCATTTACGGCACTTCAGCTACCGTCAACGATGCTCGATATCAGGCTGCTTCGTGAAGATGCCGAAACGGTGAAACGCCGACTGGCCACCAGGGGAGGCGACCACGCCTCGTTGGTGGATGATTTGCTGCTGGTTGACGCACAGCGCAGAGCCGCGGAGACCGAGCTGCAGGCCCTGCAGCAGGAAAGGAATGCACGTTCGAAGGAGATTGGAGCTGCGAAGGGCAGGGGCGAGGAGACCACGGCAATCGAAGCGGCGGTAAGGGAGGTGGGCGAGGCGATCGGAAAGTTGGGTGACCGGCTCGATGGCCTCAATGCCCGCCAGGGTGAACTGCTTCACGGGATTCCCAATCTTCCGGATGCAGCCTGCCCGGAGGGTGAAAATGAAACTGCCAATCCGGAAATCAGGGTCTGGGGAGAAAAGCCGCAGTTGAGTTTTGAGCCGAAGGATCATCTCGAACTCGGTGAGCGGACGGGCATTCTCGATTTCGAGGCCGGTGCCCGTATCACTGGCAGTGGGTTTTGCGTATTTCGGGGTGCAGGCGCTCGGCTCGAGAGAGCATTGATTAATTTTCTGCTCGATCTCCACACTGGCGAGCATCGTTACCTCGAGGTTGCTCCGCCATTTCTCATTGCTCGGGACTGCATGACGGGCACCGGGCAACTGCCGAAATTCGAGGCCGATATGTATGGCCTCGAGGACGGCGAGCTCTTTCTCGCTCCGACGGCGGAAGTGCCGGTGACCAATCTCGAGCGGGGCAAAATCCTTGCCCTCGAGGATCTGCCCATCCGCTACGTTGCTGCCACCCCGTGTTTCCGGCGGGAGGCGGGAGCGGCAGGCAAGGAAAATCGCGGGCTTATCCGCATGCACCAGTTCGACAAGGTCGAGCTGGTCAAGATCGTGCATCCGGATGAGTCAGATGCCGAGCTTGAGACGCTGCTCGGGGATGCGGAAAAAGTGCTTCAGTTGCTCGGGCTGCATTATCGTGTGATTGAACTGTGCAGTGGGGACCTGGGATTCAGTGCCCGGCGAACCTACGACATCGAGGTCTGGGCTCCGGGTCAGGCAGCTTATCTGGAGGTCTCGAGTTGCAGCAATTTCGGTGACTACCAGGCACGCCGAATGAATCTGCGTTTCAAGGACGACCAGGGCACAAATCGTTTCGCGCATACCCTCAATGGTTCGGGCACTGCCCTTCCGAGGCTCTACGTGGCGTTACTCGAGACGTTTCAGCAGCAGGACGGCTCGATTGAGATTCCGGCAATACTGCAGCCCTATTTCGGGAGCGAGAAGATCGGGTAGTTCGTCGGGAAGACTGGTTTGCGCGAAAGCCTGGTGCATTTTTCCCGGAACGCGGCGAGGATGGAAAGTCATGGGAGAGATTCTGGAACTGCCGGGACAGCAGCAGTTGCCCGTCGACCGTCCCTGCCTGGTTGGAGTCTCGGGCGGGTGCGATTCGGTGACGTTGCTGCATCTTCTGCATGAGGCCGGGCATCGCGAACTGGTGGTCTGTCACCTCGACCATGGACTGCGCGGCGAGGAATCAGACGGGGATCGGCGATTTGTTGAGAGTTTGGCCGCCGGGTATGGCTACCAGAGCGAGGTGGAGTGCATCGACGTGGCGCACCTGGCGGAAACATCCGGTGAGTCGATCGAGCAGGCGGGAAGGAAAGCACGGCACCGGTTTTTTGCTGGTATTGCGGCGGTGAGGGGCGTTTGCGATGTGGTGCTCGCCCACCATGCGGATGACCAGGCCGAGACAATCATGCATAATTTGCTGCGTGGTAGTGGCATGCGTGGATTGGTCGGTATGCGGGGAAGCCGGAAAATCGAGGTGGATGGAGTGACCCTCACCCTGCGGCGTCCGTTGTTGGGCGTTCGCCGTGCTGCAATTCGCGACTTTGCCGCGAAGCGTGGCATCGTTTTCCGCGAAGATGCAAGCAATGCGAGACGTGAGTGTGTTCGCAATCGCGTGCGGCTTGATCTGCTGCCGCACGCTTGCGATGCGCTCGGCCGTGACGTGGTTGATGCAATCACCCGTCTCGGGGAGCAGATGCGGCGGGATATCGAGTTCATGGATCAGCTGGCTGCCGCTGCGCTGCTCGAGGCGGAGTCCTTGGGAAGTGACGAGGGACTCTCGGTGGCTGTGCTGCGAAACCAGCATCCGTGCCTGCGTGTGCGCGTTGTGTCGGCGTGGCTGGCCAGGCAGGGAGTGCGGGATCTCTCGGCGGCGTTGCTGGAACGGATCGAGGTCTTGTTGGCAGAGGGAAGCGACGTTGCCCGCGAGAATCTGCCTGGGGGGAAATGGGTGCGGCGGCGAGCCGGGAGATTGTTCATCCAGCAGCCTCGAGAAGAGTGAGTCGCGGTTGCCTGGCGTGGCCGGAACGGAGCAGGAAACTCGATGTATTGGCGTTTGCCTGCCCTCTGTTATGCGCGAGGATGATGCGCGGCTGGTCGTATTGGCAATCATTTCGTTTGAAGCTTGTGCCTCGCGCCGCCATTGATACCAGCATGTTTTCAGTTCAAGCACGGCCTGCCCTGCCAATCGTGGCGGGGCTTTGCTTGATTGCCGCGCTCTCCGGGTGCGGTGATGATGGCGATGTTGTCGAGTTCAGTTCACAGCCGTCCGCTGCCGAACTGGAACTGGGGGATCTGATCGGAGATGATGGTGGTAATGCATTGTCGCAGTCATCAAGTGAGAGTGAAGCTGAACGGAGTGCCCTGACTGTGGGAGCCGCGGCAGCTCAGGCCAAGGTGATTCATTTTTTCTCGCCGAGTTTTGTCCGGCCATTTTCGATGGTTCAGATGCGACTTTTCCAGGCTTTTCTCCGTGAGGCTGGTGGCCCCCCGGTGCGTTTTTATGATGGCAGGGAGGATGCAGACCTGCAGACAAAAGAAGTAACCGATGCGATTGATGCCGGGGCCAGTGCAATCGTGGTCAGTCCCGTCGATCATGCGTTCTTGCGCAGTGCGGTTGAACGGGCGCGACAAGCTGGTATTCCCGTCGTCGTCCTTGGGCCAAGTCGCAATGAATTGCCCGGTAACGTCAATCTGCCGGTCGATTATTATCACGTCGGGCAGATGGCGGCGGAATTCATCGTCCAGAGACTTCAGATCAAGGCACGTATGGAAGGGGCGCTCGAGGTCACCGGAGAAATCATCGAGGTGACCGGGAGCGAGGATCTCAACACGACCCTGGAGAGATCGATCCATGCCGGCTTGTCCTCGGTCATAGGAAGGCATCCGGGTGTGAAGATCGTGCACCAGGCGCCCGGCCTGTGGAATCCGCTCGGGGGAGCGGAGCGGGTTGTGGAGGCGGCGCGTATCCAACCCGGAGCCAATGTGGTTTTTTGTCATAACGATGGGATGGCGCATGGTGTGCACCTTGCATTGCGTGACCAGGAGCGGGACTCTGACTTCCTGGTCGTAGGGGTGGATGGAATCAGCGGACCGGATGGCGGAATCAGCAGAGTACGTGACCAGATGCTGGGTGCGACGATCGCCGTGCCATTGATGGCGCGGCAGGCGGCGGAAGCGGTCATGGCGTTGGTTGAGGGCAATGTCGCCCCTCGATTCGCTCTACCGGTTCCCGAACTTGTGACCATTGCAAATTCCGCCGAAATGTATGACCGGCATATGAAACTGACCTTCAAGAAAAACCAGTCTCAGGAGATGATAAAAGAGGGATCGGAGTGACGGTTTTGTTGCAGGAATCGGGCTTGCGGAAAAGAAAAAAAACGACACGCTGGGCGCGGGTCAACGGAAGACACGTTTCACCTGTTCAGGGCGGTCTGCTCGCGTTGCCTGTAATATCAACAACAATAAGCATACAATGAAAAAACGTTTGAAGCAGTTCGCCTGCGCCACGGTTGCCCTTGCGGGCGCCACGGCCACGGCGGGAGAAATGGCAGTGACCAGCGAGCAGCCTGTTCCCGAGGCAGCTGTGGTCGAGGAGAAGTCGCTCTGTGACACCATCTTCGGCATGACCACGCTCTACGAGGGAGACAACCCATATATTCAGGAGTTCAAGCTCGTCGGGCGCTACCACGGCCAGTATTTTTATGCCGATGCGGACGAGCAGGGCGATGCCGAGTACTGGGATACCCGTCGCTGGCGGTTGGGTTTCGCCATGGACTTCCTCAACGACTTCGCCTTCGAGGTTAATTTCAACCTCGAGCATGAGAATGGTGGCCGGTTTTTCGAGGATATCGAGGACATGAGCCTCGACTACTCGGGCATCGAGGGTGTGGACGTGGCTATCGGTAAGATGAAGCCGACCGCCGGCCGCGAGTACAACACGTCCTCCAAGCGAATTAAAACAATCGAGCGCTCATTGGTCAGCAATCAGGTGTTTCCCGATAAAATCTGGGGACTGGCTGTCGGCGGCGAAATCAATGGCCTTGATGTGGATCTGGGTGCGTATGCTGGTGACTTGGATGGTGACTGGAACTTCTCCGAGTTTGATGCGGGTTACCTGCTGAATGCGGCAGTTACCTGGAATGACGTGCGCCTGTCCTATCTCTACAACGACGGTGATGCTGGCAACTCGGGCGCTGAGGATTATGACCACATTTTCTCGCTCTCCTATGTCAATTATGGCAAAAAGGGTTACGAGGGGCTTGGGTTCTTTGCCGAGGCGATTTACGCCGTTGGCGATGAGAGTGACGATGTCTGGGGAATCACCCTCATGCCTTCTCACATGCTCACCGACAAGCTCGAGGGCGTGCTGCGTCTTCACGTGGCCGGATCGGAAGGCGACAGCGGACTGACCGTCCAGAGGCGCTATGACCGCCAGGTCGATGCCCTTTCCAGCAACAGGGGTGACCAGTATGTCGGTGCTTATGCCGGTCTGAACTACTACCTCTGTGGCGACAATCTCAAGCTCATGGGAGGTGTCGAGTACGGCAACTTCGACCAGGACAACGGCGACTCGCTGGACGTCTTGAGTGTCATGGGTGGAGTAAGGATCTACTTCTGACCTTCCGCAAGCAAGGGGTCGCGGCGCGTTCGTGACCAAAAAAATCCCGGAGGGGCCGCAGGTTGACTTGCGGCCCCTCTTTTTTGTCTCGAGGGTGGGATTGATGCCGCAGCAGCTTGCCGGGTTGGCGCAACAAACAGAGTCGCGATGATGGCAGGGAATGAGCATGTGGTTCCCTGCTCGTGGGCACCGATTGGCGATTCTCTCTACCGTGCCTATCACGATATCGAGTGGGGGGTGCCGGTGCGCGACTCGCGCGCGCTGTGGGAGAAGTTGCAACTCGACGGCATGCAGGCCGGACTCGCATGGATCACCATCCTGAGGAAGCGCGGCACGATCTGCGAGGAGTTCGACGATTTTGACCCGGAAAGAATCGCGTGCTGGGATGAGCGGCGTATCGAGGTGGCATTGCGCAATCCGGGCATCATTCGTTGTCGGCGCAAGGTCGAGGCGGTTGTCGGTAATGCCCGGGCCTTTCTCGAGGCGGCGCAGCGGGGTGAGGATTTTTCCCGGTGGCTGTGGGATTACGTGGGCGGACGACCGATTCAGAACCGGGTGCATGCCTGGCGGGAGGGGCCGACGAAGAGCGAGATCTCCGAGCGGATCTCGAGGGCACTCCGGTCGCGGGGATACGCATTCTGTGGACCGGTAATCGTCTACGCGTTCATGCAGGCCGTGGGGATGGTCAATGACCACGAACTGAGTTGCAGGCGGCGTGCAGAAGTGGCTGCGATGGCAGCCAATGGATGTTGATTCCCTGGAACTGGATGCGTCAAGTTTCCGGCTGTTGCTGCCTGGCGTCCCGCGCGCTTTCCTCCAATGCCCGGTCGATTTCGAAATTGGTGCGCACGCTGCCGAGATGTTCATAGAGCACGCGTTCGAGAAGCTGGATGTTGTTACAGTGGGGAAGCGAGAGCAGAATCCTCGCACGTCCGCCGCCCGCTGGTGTTGACAGGTGCGCGGTCGGGGCCGCGATCGGGTTAAGGCCGAGTGCCCGGAAGGTCCGCATCGAGCGTGGCATGTGCGAGGCACTGGTCACCAGTGCGAAGGGTCTCGATCCAAGTCTCGATTCCAGCAGCTTGGCCTGATCGGCCGTATCCATTGATTGTTCCTCCAGCTCGATATCCCGCGATGGAACGCCCAGTTGCCGCGCCAGCGATGCCATCTGCGAGGCTTCTGTCTCGTATTCACCCCGTCCGCTCAGGATCAGGGTGGTGGGCCGGTCCCGCGTGAGTTGCTGGTAGAGCCGGATGCCTTCCACCAGCCGCAAGACACTGGGACGCGAGAGGTTGCTGGTGATGGGTCGCCCTTCGCAAGGCAGCACGCCGGCACCGAGGACGACAATCGTGTCGACTTCCGCCTTTCGCAGGGTGTCGGCCTCGATGCTGGGGAACTCATACTCGAGGGCACGGATGGCGGGAACGGAAAAAGTGGGCAGGGCACTTAGAAGGAGGACTATCAGAGATGCCGGAACGAGGACCTTTGTCCAGCGCAGGCAGGCGCCTCTGCCAAGGAAGAGAAGCGCAGTGGCTGCGGTGAGCATGCAGAGTGCGATGCCCAGGGGAGAGAAAAGAGGCAGCAGGAACTTGACCAGGGAAGTCATTGGATGGGCGGCTGTCCCGATCGTTGCGGGCGGGCGGTGTGAGGGTTGCAGTGCGGAAGGCGTGGTTTCCGGTTCGTGAGGGGGGCGGGCTCTCGCACGCAGATTTTGCAGGTTCCGCAGTGGCTGGGTGGGTGGTGTTCGCCGTCGTGGTTCAGGTCGCGCTCAGTCCGGGAAAAGTTGCCTCAGGCAACCTTTCACCCTGCCGCTGTGGCTGGCGGAATAATCTGTTTCCCGGAGAAACTTTGCCCCATGGCATGCAAGCAAAGTGCTCGCGACTCTGCAATGACAAAAAAATGCCGCCTTGCCACCGTGATTGCGTTGCCGGCGGACCCTGTGATAGGAAGAGAGTTTCGTATCGTGACAATGACCGATTCTTTTTTCAGCTCTGCCCTGCGGTTTCTCAAGCTTGGAGTGCTTGCCCTGTTGTTGTGTTGCGGATCGGTATCGTGTTCGGGGTTCCGCGCCGCCTGGCGCGACGCAGCGGGGCATCCGATCGATCGGAAAGACGCGCTTGCGGGCCGATGGGAGGGTTCGTGGCGGAGTGAGAGCACTGATCACCACGGACGATTGCGCTGCGTGGTGGCTTCCGCCAGTGGGCAGGCACCCGGCGATTCGGGTCGGTATGTGTTTCATTTTCATGCGACCTGGGCCCGGGTTTTTGCCGGCGGCTGGAAAATGATCTGCAACGTGAGTCGCGATGAGCAGGGTGGATGGTGTTTCGAGGGCGCCAGGGAACTTGGCTGGGGCCTGGGCAGTTATCGGTTCAAGGGAACAGTGGATGAGCAGGGAATGTTTGCGGCGCGTTATGAAGGTGCACAGGATCGAGGGTTTTTGCAGATGCGGCGTCTTTCACCCCCGGATCCCTGAGCCGGGGTGAGCTTTCGGCAGTCCGAATCGGCACTCGCAATCCTGCATTGGGGATCTAAACTTTCCTCTGGAATATGATGCTTGCCGTTCTCATCGCGATCGCGATCGCTTACCTGTTGGGGGCCACGCCTTTCGGTTATCTGGCCGGTCGCATGAAGGGGCTGGATATCCGAACTGTGGGCAGTGGCAATATCGGTGCCACCAACGTGTTCCGCGTGATCGGCAAGTCAGCCGGAATCACGGTGTTCGTGCTCGATTTTCTCAAGGGGTTTGTTCCGGTCATGGCAGCGCAGCGTGCTGTGACGCAGGGGGTTCTTCCCGAGTGGTCACTTGTCTTTCTGGCGCTCGCAGCAATACTCGGACACAACTACACATTCTGGCTTGGCTTTCGCGGAGGCAAAGGTATCGCGACTTCGGCAGGAGCGATTGTCGCTCTTCTGCCGGTTGCGGTAGGCATCGCTACGGTCGTATGGATTGTGCTCATGCTGCTGACCCGCTACGTGGCGGTGGCCTCGCTGGGTGCCGCGATTACGATTCCCGTGGTGGTTGTGGCAATCGGTATGCGTGGGGATGTGATCAATCTGCCATTGTTGGGATTTTCGATTCTGGTGATGATCCTGGCATTCGTTCGGCACCGGACAAATATCGTGCGACTGATGGAGGGCAGCGAGCATCGTTTCGGTTCGCGACGTGAACGTGAATCGACGGGAGAAGGCGGCGATGGTAAAGGCAGCGAACAGGTCTGAGTATGGTGCAAGCAACTGATCATATCGCCGTTCTGGGAAGCGGCAGTTGGGGAACGGCGCTCGCCGGTGTCCTGGCCTGCAATGCCTCACGGGTGACCTTGTGGGGAAGGAATGCCGAGATCATCGCGGAAATCAGGGAGACGGGTCAGAACAAGCGCTACCTGCCTGGCAGGAATCTGCCTGCCGAGGTGGTTGCCACTTCTGATCTGCGGGATGTCGCGGGAGCGCAGACTGTGTTTGTGGCTGTGCCCAGTCGGGCTGTGCGGCCGCTTGCCGTGGAATTGGCGCATGCCAGGGCGATCAAACCGGGTGTCGTCGTGGTATCCTGCGCCAAGGGAATCGAGCGGGACACCGGTCTCACCATGAGCGCTGTGCTCAAACAGCAGCTTCCCGATCAACAGGTCGCGGTGCTTTCGGGGCCGAATCATGCGGAAGAGGTGGCGGATCGCCTGGTTACCGCGGTGGTGGTTGGAGCCTCGGATGACACGGTCGCCGAGGGGCTGCAGTGTATTCTGGGAACCCCGTGGGTGCGTCCCTACACCAGTGATGATGTGGTGGGAATCGAGTGGGGAGGGGCGGTGAAAAATGTATTCGCGATCGCGGCGGGGATTCTCGATGGGCTGGAGCAGGGCGACAATGCCAAGGCCGCGCTGGTGACGCGTGGCCTTGCCGAGATGACCCGCTTGGGGGTCTCGCTGGGAGGAAGAAGCGAGACGTTTCAGGGACTCAGTGGTGTCGGGGATCTGATTGCCACCTGTTACAGTCACCATTCCAGGAATTATCGCGTGGGGTTGGCGCTGGGATCGGGCGGATCCCTCGACGAGATACTCGCCGGGATGACCATGGTTGCCGAGGGAGTTCCCAATACGGAGAGCATTTATCGCTGGTCGCGCGAGGTGGGTGTTCGCACCCCGCTGATTGATGAGGTCTATCACGTGTTGTTCGAGGGCAAATCGACGAGGGATGCTCTGGAGGCATTGCTGACGCGGGATGTGCGCTCCGAGGTGGAGCGATGACGCGGGCGGGGGGTGTCTGCAAATCGCGGTATCCTGCGATTGCTGGCAGGTTTTCGATATTACTCGTTGACGGAGATGCCGGGTGGGTTTGCCGTTAGGGTATGGTAAGGAAAGTCTCTTCGCTCGTTTTCATGGGCATCTGTTTCCCGGTAATGATCGGGGTGCTCGCTTCCTGCGGCAGCCTGCAACGCATTCCCGTGATCAATAAAGCGGGCATGCTCGGGAATATGAGCATCAAGGTGTTTTCCGGGGCGGAGACGCCGCCGGCAACGCAGAGCGCAACATTGCCCGAGCTGTTCACCAGCGGCGACAGGCTCAAAATGAGTGTCTACGAGGGAGTGCGCAGTGCTGATCGCGTTGCGCGGGTTGACGGGGTGGTGGGCGAGTCTGGTGAGATCGAATTCGACCGGATCGGGATCATCCCGGTAGCGGGGCAGACGCCGGCGGAAGTGGAGCGCTCGATCAAGTCGGCCGCGCTCAGGTCGGAGCGGGGATTGGGAGTGCACTTCACGATTCACCTGGAGTCGTGGAATCAAAATCCCGTGATCGACGTTCGCGGTGAGGTTCCTCATCCGAGGCTTTTGATTCTGCCGAAGGAAGGCATGTCTCCGGCCTCGGCCATCGGGATGACCGGGGGGCTGGCCGGCGCCGGTCGGTTGGTATTGGTCAGAAGAGGTGAAAAGCGTCCTATCTTGATCGGATCGCGGGACTTCGAAACCCTCGAACTGAAAGCAGGCGATCAATTGGTGGTGGAATAGGAAGTGGCAACAGGGAAACTCTCCAATCTGGGTTCACGCAAAAGCATGCGCACGAAATGGTTTTATCGGTTCAGCCTTGACATGCCATGGGCGCCCGTTCGTCCGGGTGCCAGGTTCTGTGTCGGGGTGCTCGGGTCGGGTTGGCAGGTGGCGCGCTTGTCGATCGTGGCGTTCATGATACTGGGTTGGATCAATCGGTCCGGGCTGGCGCAACAGGATGATTCTCCTGTCGATAGCGGTTCGTGGGCTAATTCCGGGGTTGCCTCAGTTGACATGAGGGAATTTCTCGATGTTGCCGGGACACGACCTGACAACATGCCGTCGCATGGTCAGGTAGTGCTCAGGGGCGCCGATTTCGAAATCATGGAGATGTCTCATTGGGAAGAGAGAGTCGGTTCTTTTGAGGCTTCCCGGCAAGGACGCTACGGGGTATGGCTGCAATATGTGCTCGAAAGGGCGAGCCTGGGTGTGCAGTGCCAGATTGCTGGTGCCAGGATGAAGGGATTGCTGCGCAGGAGCAGTGCGGCCGAGGGGGAGCGGATCGACAAGCTGGGTGAGGTCGATTTTGCCGATGTCGGCGAGAACTCGGTGAGAATATTGACGCCGTTGGTGGATTTCCCCACCGGTTTTGTTATTCAACAGCTGTATCTGGTGCCCGTTCAGGAGTCGGGAGCAGGAGTTCCGGTCTCCCAGAGTGGTGATGGATCGGTGACTTTGAAGGCAGGTGACGCGACAACCTGGTCCACGAAGCTCGTGTATCAGGCCGACGGGGACGGTGGGATGTTGTGTGATTGGACAGAGATCAAGGACTTCGCTCAGTGGCACTTTGTGACAACGGGGCCCGAGCAATTCGACGTGATTGGCACCTACCGGTGTGGAGAGGACGATGCGGGCAGCGTGGTGGAGGTGTCCTCGAGCAGTGGCGCGCTATTCGAGTTTACTGTCGAACCGTCCGGCGAACCCGGTCAGTGGAACGAGATCGAGTTGGGCCGATTGAACATTGCCCTTGCCGGTGATCATCGCCTTGCGTTGCGGCCGAAAGCGATCCGTGGCGCCGAGGTCATGGTACTGCAGAAACTCATGTTGCGCCCGCGACGCCGATAAAGGCGATATCGGGGTGCGGGCGGGACCAGCGACGTTCGAGAGAGAGTGACCGCCGGGTTTGGGTAACGTCTCGCACCGCTGCAATATGCGTTGTGACGGGCATTCGTGCGGTGACGCGTGTCCCGGGATGCTCACGGCTTGACCCATCCCCTGCAGATTATTTTCTTCAGAGTGACCTGACGCGTGTCGCGTGTCGTCTCGTCGGCGGAGATTACTACGATTGCCGGGATTGCATTTCTCTGCGGGTGTTCCGGAGAATTCTTTTTCAGTTTCGCGATCAGTTGCAGGGCTGCAGTGCCCGCCTCGCTGTTTCGGCGGGCTTTGGCAAAAAGCGGCCCGGAAGACCAGTCTGGATTGTTGAGCTTGAGGAAAACATGATCGATCATGGCTGAGGGATTTCCGTTGCGCTGTCTTGCCTCACCAGCGGGGTCGAAGGCTTCCACAAACACCCGAAACTCTCCGGGCTCTGAATCGCCTGGATTTGCCAGCATGTCCTCAACAGGCAGGGGAGCATGGCGGGTAAAGGCTGCGACATCGACCCTGGATGCACCGTGCGGTGTGGTAACGATTGGCAGCATGCGCTCTGAACCATCCGCCATCGTCGCGAGAAAGATTCTCGCTGGCAGCGAGGAGTCGCCAGTATCGGCCATGGGTTGAAGGTCGATGTAGGCAATCGGGCCATCAGCTTCGGGCCAGAAAAATTCTTCGAGCATGGCGCCTGTCAGTCGCGGTGATCGTGAGAGTGCCATGCGGGAAGCCCGGGTGCCCGCGTTGAGGAAGTTCCGTGCGATGGTAAGGGCTATATGCGGGTCGGGTGCTGATCGGGAAATCGGCTTTGCGGATTTCGGGCCGGCCTGGATCGTGTGGACGGCAAGTTGGTCGGGGGAGAGATCAAAAATTTCCCGGTTATCGGGAATCGGATGTGATCGGGAGGATGAAGGTGGTGGTTGCCCTTGCGGATCCCTCTCGGGAGAAGGCGGATCAGCGACAGTGGATACTGTCTTCTCAGGGATGTTTGATGCCGCAGGATCATCTTGTCCTACGACTTTTTGCGGGGCCGATGACAGTTGCGTGATGGCTACGGGGTCTTGTTGGCCCGGACTTTGCCTGTCGGGTTGCACGGGATGAGACGGTCGGGCAGTGGAGATGGTAATCCGTGAAGGCGGAGGGGTGGCAGGCCCCTGCCAGGTGACCCTGCCGCGATTGTCTGTCTGTTCGATGGTCGGTTTGGAGAACAGAGGTTCAATCGCGGGATCGACACGGTCTTCCATCAAGGACCACTGAAATATAGTGGAGGTGTCCACGCCGGAGGCGGCCAGCCGCAGAGCCAGTACTGCCTCTCCAAACCCTGCGTCGATGATGCGATCCGTGAGTGCCGAAAGCACCAGGCGCTTGTAGAGTCCGAGGTCGATCTCATACTGACCCCGATCCTCGACAATGTCCCTGGTCAGGCTGATGGCCCAGGGGTGAATTTCCTTCTCGTAGGATTCACGCAGGTCGTCTGCAATCCACGTCGGACAGCGGATGAGGATCTCCTCAATGACGGAGTTGGCGACTTTTTCCGCGTGCGCTCGAGACCCGATTAATGCCAGGGCCGGAATCGCGATGGAGAGAATTACCGCGCCAAGTCCTATCCAGAAGGTCTTCACAGGTTGAAGTGGAGCAGGCTTGAGCAACTGGCTTTTTTGCGTGCCGGGTCTGCCTCGGGGCCCGCATTCAGCTTTTTGCCCGCGTGAAATCGAGTAAAGTAGTTGGAAAAGAGGAGGGTCAAGGGCAGTGGCTGAATGCGCCTGTTTTTCTGAGTGGTGTCCTTGGACTTACGCTAGTCGAGGGATTTGTACCATTCCCAATGCTGCTCCTTGAGCTCATCAACCGAGGGAATCGGGTAGAACAGGAGCTCTTCGCCGTGCGCGAGCCAGAAACCGGTGCGCAACTGGGTGAAAGCCATCTGGCCGAAGGCAGCATCCAGGCTGATGCCTTTCACGCGCTTGTCGGGGTTGGCGCGCACTTCGCGGATCTGCTCCCGCAACTTGTGAGGATGGACATTCGGTATGGGCGACTTGTGGAAAGGGTCGGATTCGAGACGAAAGAGAAAATCGTCGATGTCGAAGTCGATCTGGGTGAAGAGTACCTTCGGGGCAGATTTCGCCTGATTTCTGTCTGTAATGTAGGCGCCGAACTCCGGGGGGGTCATCCACGACAAGACGATGGCCCGCATGGGCGCCATTTCCTGGAAAGTACGAAGGTAGCCGAGGTCGTGCACTTTCTCGTAAGGGGCACTCTCGAGGGGCAGTACTCTGCCCATGGTGGAGGTGATGTAGAGTTTGCGAAAGGCGGGCAGATCGACATGCTCGAGCACGCGATATGTGCACATGAATTTCGTGCACTTCGGTTGGCCCGCGGTGTTGGGCTTTACCTCGTCGATGTATTTTTCTATGTTGAGTTCGGGATGGCGGTAGGTGGGGTCGATTTCCGCGAAGACGACCTGACCATGGAAGTAGCGTGAACTGCCGATGGTGTAGTGTTTGCCGAATTCATCGGGAGCCAGGTTGGAGCCGACCAACGCGTAATTCGGCCACATGATGACGTAGAGATGGGTATCGTATTGTTTGGCCATTGTGGAAAGAGAATCGACTGTGAAGTGTCGCCCGTCAATGGACTGAATACGTGGAGCCACAGGGTGGTTCGGCAGTCCGGTGCGGTGCGCCCGGGAAGCGGCTGGGGTTGAGGGTTGGTTGCCGTTGGGTCGGGAACGCAGTTAAAAGCATGCGTTCAGGCAGCCCGAAACTTGACGCAGGTTAGTGTTTGAATTTGTTCCCGATTTGGTCGAGTGTGGCGATTTTTTCGTGACTGGAAGCCTGTTTCCATTCTTGAATTAAGCCAATATCACGCCACGATTCCAAGCTGTAAAGATGATGAACCCACTTGCCTCATTGCCGCAAACGCGGAACGGCTTCTGCCTTGAATGAATGGTAACTTCAAGGGCATGGGAAAGCTTGCCTCCGAGGCAGCTTCGAATATGAGGTGTTTTCCAGAAAAGACTCTTACCGACTCAAGCAACGATACTTTTAGAAAAAAATGGACCCAATTGTAACCCCGTGCGTAGGCCTCGTCGGTCTCATTATCGCATTTTTGATCCTTGCGAATATCCTCAAGCGCCCGGGTGGCGAGGGGAAAGTCAAGGACATTGCTGATCAGATTCACAGAGGGGCGATGGTTTTCATGCGCCGCGAGTTCCTTCTGATCTCCTTTTTTGCCATTCTGATCGCGATCCTGTTG
>JBDQJG010000061.1:0-15300 GCA_040263955.1 Verrucomicrobiales bacterium | reverse complement strand
TGGACGATGGCTCCGAAGATGGCACGCGAGCAGTGGCGGAAGATTTCGCCGCGCGATACCCGCAGGTGCGGCTGGTCTGCCAGCCGCATTGTGGCCTCGGTGCTGCGAGGAATCATGGTGCGGAAGTTGCCTCGGGAGAGAATGTCCGCCTGCCGTCGTTCACCATGCGACCGGCTGTCGACACCGAACTCGCCGATCAATAAAGGACGATCATCTGCCATAAGCTGCAATCTGCGCAGATACCTCCGCAAAGCGGATTCTTCCTCGAGAAAGACATTGAAGGTAACAAAATCGACGTTCCGCACCACAAGCCACTCGGTAGAAGGATACGATGCATACGAAAATAATGTCTGCGGGGACAGATCCCGGCCCATCTCGATCAGATCTTCAAGATAACTCCGCACCCAGCACTCACCCATCCAACGCACCAGTGGACTGCCGATTTCATTACCCACAATCAGAGCCAGCAGCGCCGGGTGCCCCCCCAACTCACCCACGGCCTTCCGCACGGCTTCCCTGCCGCTTTCCCGGGCAATTGAATCCTGCCGAAAATCAACGTGATTGCTCCACGGCAACGTAACCAGCACGGAAATTCCAAGATCTGCACACTGGTCGAGCAGCGCGCGACCGGGAATCTCGTAAACTCGTATCGTATTCATTGCCATGCCCCTGATGAGCTCGAGATCTCGCTCCAGTTGGACACCCGTGAGCAACGATGAGAACTGGTCTACCTGTGGGCCGAACGGCCCATACGTGACTCCCCTCACCTCGAAGTGGCTGCCTTTGCGAAGAAAAAATTTTCCTGCTGTTTCAAAATGCTTCATGCCGGGAGGAAACGGGGCGCATACGGTTTCGCAACGTGCTCGAAACAACCACCCATCCTTCGACGCACGCCACCTCGAAATCCTTCAATCCGGAACTGATCCCACCTGCCACCGTCACGTCGCGGCCACATTGCGTGCGCCCAAGGAGCACGCACTCACCTCGCAGCGTTTCAAGCACCGCATGCGCCGAGGCTTCCGGCAACATGCGGTCACCATTGCAATACCCGACCCACGGAGCAACTGACGCCGCTGCCCCGAACCTGCCATGCCCCTTTCGCCTCCAGAATCTTCATGCGATACCGCGAACGCCAGCGGGGTGGACATCCAGACTCTCGAGGCGTTGCCACAACCTGCACTTCCCATCCTCCCGGATCTTCCTCCTCCGCTGGCGCAACTGCTGGCACATCGGCGCCCCTGTGTGGAGCCCTATCAACTCGTCACACTTCCCGGGGGGCGTGTCTATTCCCATCACGGAGCTGTCATCGACGCGAACAACTGCCTGGTCGGTCCACTGAGCCGCGAGATCCGGGGGCCTGTCCGTGCGCGACACACCCCCCATCGGCTGCTGTCCCGGAAAAGCGCCCTTCCCGACCCGATCGATCTTCCCGGAAAAACATTGGTTCTGGCCAGTGCCTCGTCATGGAAAAACTACTTTCACTGGATGATCGATTCTCTCCCCCGCCTGCGTGGCATCTCCGCAAGCGACTTCGATCATGTCTTTACCCCCTGCAGGCATGCCTTCCAGCGCGAGACACTGGCGCTTGCAGGCATCCGGAAAGAGCAACTGGTGACGGCTCGGGAAGACTCCCACATTCGAGCCGAGGAGCTTGTGGTTCCCAGCTTTCCCCCGCCCGGAACAGTCACCAGCGCGGGACTGCGCTTCCTGCGCAAACTGATACCAACCGAGGCATCAACGATACCCGCGACGACCGGCACCCGCGTATTTCTGAGTCGGGAGGACACCTGGAACCGGGGCATCGCCAATGCCGCAGAGCTGCACGCGGCTCTCGTGGCGAGAGATTTCCATATCCTGCAGTGCTCCACGTTGCGTGTCGCCCAACAAGCTGACTGGATACGCAGCGCCTCCATCGTGGTGGCTCCCCACGGGGCCGCGCTGACTAATCTGGCGTTCTGCAATCCGGCCACCCCGGTCATCGAATGTTTTGCCAGCGACTACATCCGAGCGCATTTCCACGATATTGCCGGTCGACTTGACCTCAGCTACCAGGCTCACTGGACACCGGGCGGGGATCCCGCAGCCCAACAATGGGCCCTGAATATAACGGAAATCCTCGATCGGGTCGATCGCTGCCTGGGCTCAGGCAACTGAGCCGCGGCGACCGCAGCCATGGGAAATTCACCGGCTCTCCCATCAGCCAAGCAGAACACCACGGGCGCGCAGACGAAACCGCTCCCACCGACCACGAAAACAGTTGCGTAATGAGATGACCCGCCTAGATTCTCCGCCCCATGGCCAGAACAGCTGGAAAAGCAAAAACGCGTAAGGCAGTCGCCAAGCGCTTCAAGATCACCGGAACCGGAAAAATCCTTCGCCGCAAGCAGGGAAAACGCCACCTGTTGATCAAGAAGAATGCCAAGCGCAAGAGGAACCTCGGCAAAGCGGCTCTCGTCTCTGATGCAGATGCACCAATGGTGAAGGCCAACATGCCCTGGGGTTGAACTCGAGGGTTCGGCTTGCCGAGCCCTCCCCGGTGTCACGACGCCGGACCGATATTCCGCCTGGACTCGGACTGATCCGAGTTCTGAGAGCAGGCGAGACGGGAGTCGGAAACAAACTAAACAGCCCGCTCAACAGAATCGAACAATGCCAAGAGCAACCAACGCACCCGCCAGCCGGAGCAGACGCAAACGCATGCTTCTGAAAGCCAAAGGCTTTCGCGGGAAAAGAGCAACCAACTTCCGTTACGCAAAGGATGCGATCTACAAGGCGCAGACCTGGGCGTACCGGGATCGCAAGAATCGTAAACGCACTTTCCGTAATCTCTGGGTCCAGCGCATCAATGCCGCCTGCAGAAGCCGGGATATGACCTACTCACGTTTCGTCGAGGGTCTCAAGCAACTCGGTGTCGACCTCGATCGCAAGGTCCTCTCCGACCTGGCGATCAGAGATGCCGTCGCATTCGATGAACTCGTCGCCCAGGCCAAGCAAGGCATGGAGAAAAAAATGGCTCAAGGATAATCGGTTTCACCAAAATCCTTGATCCATCGCGAGGCGTGCGCTCTTCTTCAGGGCGCACGCCTCTCTCATTTCCAACCCCGTCATTTCCCGCCAGCAAACGTTACCGCGAGCCGCGATTTCCTGACTTCCAACCCGACCGCCTTACCCTATCTGCCGCCCAACGTCCCGAACCAAATTGACCATGGAAGCCGAACTCGATCAGTTACTCAATGAGGCCCTTGGCGATCTCGATCAAGTCAAGGATGAGACTGCGCTGGAGACCGCCCGGATCAAGTACCTGGGCAAGAAGGGACTGCTCGCCGAGCTTGCTGCCGGAATGCGTTCCGTTGCCCCCGAGAACAAAAAAGCTGTCGGCCAGAGACTCAACGAGGTGCGCACAGCGATCACTACCCGGCTCGAGGAAACGCGAACCACGCTCCAACAGGAGGCCGACGTCGCGGCTCTCTCCGGGCTTGATCCGACCCTGCCCGGACGCGGCCATCACGTGGGCAGCCTGCACCCGTTGTCGATCATCCTCGATGAGGCGGTAAGCGCATTGCGCCGGCTCGGATTCGCTGTCGCCGACGGACCGGAAATAGAGAGCGAATTCCACTGTTTCGATGCCTTGAATACCCCGATGGATCACCCGGCGAGGAACGAAAAAGATACCTTCTACTTCGACGACGGTAACCTGCTGCGCACCCACACCTCATCGGTTCAGATTCGGGCAATGGAAAAGGCGCGAGCGACTCCGCTGCGCATCATCGCTCCGGGCAGCGCCTTTCGCCGCGATGAGATCGACGCCACCCACCTTTCCTGCTTCAACCAGCTCGAAGGCCTGTTCGTGGATCAGGAAGTCAATCTTGCCGACCTCAAAGGAACTCTTGAATACTTCTTTCGCTGCCTGTTCGGCAAGGAAACCCAGACGCGATTCCGACCGCACTTTTTTCCTTTCACCGAACCCTCTTACGAGATCGACATTCTGCTCCAGTCGGCGGGAAGAAAAGCCCGCTGGATTGAAATCGCCGGCTGCGGCATCGTCGATCCCGCCGTCTTCGAAGCAGTCTGCGAGGCTCGCGGCGACAACCTCTTTGATCCCGATCGAGTCTCTGGATTCGCCTTTGGAATGGGTCTCGAGCGGCTGGCGATGATCCGCTGGGGCATTGCTGATATCCGTCTACTCATCGAAAACGACATCCGCTTCCTCGGGCAATTCGCCTGAACCAGGACCACAGCTATTCCCGCCACATGAAAGTTTCCCTGAATTGGCTTGGTGACCACATCGACCTTGCCGGTCTCAACACCGAGGAGATCTGCGAACTGCTCACATTTTCCGGCATCGAAGTCGAATCTGTCGACACTCGTGGCATCACGTCCGAGCTCCTCGTAGTGGCAAGAATCATTTCCTCCGAGCCTCATCCGAATGCCGACCGCCTGAGTGTCTGCCAGGTCGATGACGGTTCCTGCAACCCGCGACAGATCGTCTGTGGCGCCAAGAACTACGAGGTCGGAGACCATGTTCCGCTGGCCTTGCCTGGAGCATCGTTCGGTGACTTCAAGATCAAGCAAGGAATGCTGCGGGGTGTTGAATCAATGGGCATGATGTGCTCGGGCAAGGAGATCGGTGTGGGCACCGATCACGATGGACTTTTGATCCTCGAAGGTCGGCCGGAAGCGGGCACCCCGATCCGCGACTTGTTCCCCTCTGATACCATCTTCGAACTCGAGATCACACCCAATCGCCCCGACTGCCTCAGTCACCTGGGAATCGCACGGGAACTGCATGCCCTGACCGGACGGCCCCTGAAAAAAGACCTGTCACAACCCGCTGCTTCCGGCCACACAGAGATACCTGATCCGACTTCCGAAGTACCCATCCGACTTTCTGATTCCGAGGGATGTCCGTTCTACACGCTGCGCAGGATCAACGCTGTGACTGTCAAGGAATCCCCGGAGTGGCTGAAGTCGAGGCTGCAGAGTGTCGGCCTGCGCCCGATCAACAATATCGTCGATATCACCAACTTCGTGCTCATGGAGATGGGACATCCCCTGCACGCCTTCGACCAGGCCAAAGTCGAGGGCGGCATCGATGTCCGCCGATCCAGGAGTGCGGAAAAAATCACGGCACTCGACGACGAAGATTACCTGCTGGAAACCGACGACCTGGTCATCGCCGACCGCTCAAAGGCTCTCGCCATAGCAGGAATCATGGGAGGTGCAGCCAGCGGTGTCAGCGAGACCACCACTGACATTCTCCTCGAATCTGCATGGTTTCATCCCGCACGCATCAGACAGACTTCGCGCAGGTTAGGTCTCAGCTCTGATTCCAGCTACCGCTTCGAGCGCGGCGCGGATCCAAGTGCGGCACGAGCAGCTTCCGACATCGCTGTGGAGCTCATTTGCGAGCTGGCCGGGGGCACTCCTGAGCCGACGATTGAATCTGCGGGTTCACCCCCCCTTCCGGACAGCGAGGTGTCTCTTGATCCGGCCTTTTGCAGCCGAGTTCTCGGCGCCCCCATATCCGGGGAAGAGATTGCCACCACACTGACACGCCTGGGAATCGAGAAAGCACCACGAAGCGAATTGCCCGAAGAAACAGATGCACCGACTCTCTGGCGTATCCCCAGCTTTCGGAACGACCTCACGCGTCCGATTGACCTCGTGGAGGAAGTCGCCCGCATTCGAGGCCTGGACACGATTCCCTCGCGCAACCGCGGACCTGCGGCCGATCCTTCGAGGGCAGACATCGCCTACGATGCGGGCATGCGGCTACGCAAGCACCTCGCTGCACGGGGATTTCATGAATGCACCACTCTCAAGCTCATAGCCCGCACTCAGCTCAATGATGCGCTTGGCCTCGGAACCCGTCAGGGTGAGGTCATCGCGCTGAAGAACCCGCTCTCGGAGGACCACACGCATCTGCGCAGCAGTATCGTTCCGGGACTTCTCGCCAGCCTGTCACACAATCTGCGTCACGGCAGCTCGGATCTGTGCCTTTTCGAGGTCGGCACCTGCTTCATCGACGAGGCAAAGCGGCCGGCGCACAGCGAAATCCAGCAACTGGCCATGGCCATGACCGGTAAGGTGTCTCCTCCAAGCTGGATCAATCCAGATCCCGACACAACCACGTTGCATGACCTGCGCGGAGCAATTGAGGCTCTTGCACCCTGTTCCGAGGTCACTTTCCTGGCTGCCTCCCACGAACGCTTTCCGCTCTATGCCACAGTTTCCATCGACGGCAGTCCGGTGGGCCTGGCCGCACAGGTCGCGCCGACCCGTGCCCGTGAACTCGGATTCGACCAAGCTGTTCTGGTCGCAGAACTCGATCTGTCGATCCTTCAGAAAAACCGCCGGTCAGATTTCCTGATACGTGATCTGCCCCGATATCCCTCGGTAGTACGAGATGTCGCCATTGAAGTTCCGGTTGAAATACCGGCTTCGGATATCGACGCCTTTTTCAGGGGCCAGGAGGATCCCCTGCTCGCGGATTTCAGGCTCTTTGACGTCTTCACTGATCCAACCGGCGAAAAATTGCCGGCAGGCCGCCGTTCGCTGGCCTACACGCTCACCTACCGCGATGCCACCGCTACCCTTCGGGCTGAACAGGTAGACAACGCGCATGCGAGAATCCTGGAGGCATTACAGCGGGAATTACCCGCAACCATCCGGTGAAACAAATACCCAGCCTGCCGGAGCAGTTTCCCTGCAGCTCTTCGTAGACCTTACGGAGCAACCGGGCGGCGCGGCGCGATTAAGGTCACGCCACCAAGCTCCTTGGAAAACCGCAGGCCAGCACCAGCCGCCGCGGACCCGGCCGCGCAACACTGCCTGACTGTTGTCAATGCATGCTGCTGAGCCACGCGGCAAGACTGCCACATGCCTCACGCGTGCTTACTCCTTGAAGCGCCCGCTGCTGCCGATGCTTCGACCTTGCGTTTCTCAGGCCTCTTCCAGTGCCTCGAAGGTGTCCCCTTCCTGGTCCTCCGACAAGGTCGGCTCAACCGTCTCGCGCAACTCAAAATTCCGGTTCTGAGCAAAGCCGGTACCCGCAGGAATGAGATGACCCATAATGACGTTTTCCTTGAAGCCCTTGAGCTTGTCCACCTTGCCCAAGGTAGCTGCCTCGGTGAGAACGCGCGTGGTATCCTGGAAGGACGCCGCTGAAATAAACGAGTCAGTTTCGAGAGACGCCTTGGTGATTCCAAGCAATACAGGCTCCGCCTCCGCCGGCTTGCCTCCCTGCTCGATCATTTCCCGGTTGGCCAGCTCAAAATCGATACGCTCGATCTGATCCCCCCACAGGTACTGGGTATCTCCTGGGTCGGTGATCTTCACTTTCCGCATCATCTGCCTGGAAATGATCTCGATGTGCTTGTCATTGATTTCCACACCCTGCAGACGGTAGACCTCCTGCACCTCGTTGAGCAGGTGCTCCTGGAGGGCATGTGGCCCGAGAATTTCGAGGATTTCATGGGGCACGACAGGACCTTCAGTGAGTTGGTCGCCCTTTCTCACGTAATCACCTGCGTGCACGATCGTATGCTTGGTTCTCGGAATGAGATGCTCCTCCTCGATTCCGGAATCCTCGTTGCGCACGATGAGCTTGCGCTTGCCACGCACCATGCCACCAATCTCGACAATACCGTCGATCTTGGCTATCTGGCACGCATCCTTGGGCTTGCGCGCCTCAAAGAGTTCCGCCACCCTCGGCAGACCGCCGGTGATGTCCTTCGTCTTCGAAACTTTTCTCGGGGTCTTTGCAAGCAATTCACCGGCGGCGATCTGTTGCTTGTCCTTGACCGAAAGGTGCGCGCCGGCAGGAATGGAATAGGAGGCAAGGATTGCCTTGGTTTTCTTGTCCGAGATGACGATCTGCGGATGCAGGTCCTCCTTGTGCTCGATGACAACAAGTCCCTCGCTGCCAGTCGTCTCGTCTTTTTCCTTGCCCACGGTGATGCCCATGATCATGTCACGGAACTCGATTTTGCCCCCGCGCTCGGTAATAACCGGGATTGAGTATGGATCCCACGAGACAACGGCACTGCCTTTTCTCACCGCACCACCATTTTCGGTCGTGATGACCGATCCCACAACCATCTTGTAGGACTCGAGTTCTTTCCCGTCCTTATCCAAGATGGAGAGCGAACCGTTCTTGTTGAGCACCACCCAGTTACCATCCACCGCCTGCACCACGCGCAGGTCATTGTAGCGGACAAATCCAGCATTCTTCACCTTGATGATCGGCTGCTTGAACACGTTGGAAGCAACACCCCCGACGTGGAACGTCCGCATCGTGAGCTGTGTGCCCGGCTCACCGATCGACTGCGCGGCGATAATTCCAACCGCAGCCCCAAGTTTCACAGGCGAGCCCGTGGCAAGATTGAGTCCGTAGCACTTGGCACAACAACCACGCGTGCTCTCGCAGGTCAGCACAGAACGGATCCGCAACTGCTCCACACCGATGCTGAGCAGCTTTTCCGCCTCCTCTTCAAGAATGATCTGACCATTCTTGACGATGACCTCACCACTGATCGGATCGATGATCTTTTCCAGGCTGACCCGACCGTAGGTGCGGCTCTTGAGATCGACCACCTCTTCGTCCCCTTCGTAGATTGGGGCGACAGTGATTCCGTTGTTACTGCCACAGTCATCCTCCGTGATAATCACATCCTGGGCGACGTCGACGAGCTTACGCGTCAGATAACCGGAGTCTGCGGTTTTCAGTGCTGTATCAGCCAGGCCCTTGCGGGCTCCGTGGGTGGAGATGAAGTATTCCAGAACCGAGAGTCCCTCACGGAAGTTGGAAATGATGGGACGCTCGATGATCTCTCCGGATGGTTTGGCCATCAGTCCGCGCATACCGGAGAGCTGCTTGATCTGCTGCTGGTTACCCCGGGCACCGGAATTGACCATGATGTGCAGCGGATTGGCGTGCTCCTTGCCGTCGTTGTACTCCAGTGTGCGATACAACTCCTTGGATATTTCGTCGCCGACATGGGTCCAGACGTCGATCACCTTTGAGTTGCGCTCGCCATCGGTGATGACACCGGAGCGATATTGCTTATTGATCTTTTCCACCTCCGCATGAGCGGACTTGATCTGCTCCTGCTTGGTGCCAGGAATGACCATATCCGTGATACCGATCGAGCAGCCGGCACGGGTTGCCTCCTTGAAACCGAGCGCCTTGAGTCGATCAAGCGCGCGCACGGTCTCATCGTGACCAGCAACCTGGTAACAGCGCCAGATCATATCCCCGAGGTCCTTCTTGCCAACGGTCTTGTTCTTGAAGCCGACTCCAGCTGGCCAGATCTCGTTGTAACGAACCCGGCCCGGCGTGGTCGCAATCACCCGCGTTTCGGAATCACCGTAAATGGTCTCCTTGCCGAAATCCGGGTTCTCCAGACGGATGCGTTCATGCAGTCCAACCGCACGCTCGGCAATGGCAAACTCGACCTCAGTCGTGCTGGCAAAAAGCGGAATGTGAACATCAGGATTCTGCTTGATGATGTGATGCCGATCATGGGTCAGGAAATAACACGCCATCACGATATCCTGCGATGGTGTGGTAATCGGCCTGCCGCTGGAGGGCGAGAAAATATTATTCGGGGCGAGCATCAGGAGTCGAGCCTCCATCTGCGCTTCCACGGAAAGCGGCACGTGCACCGCCATCTGGTCACCGTCGAAGTCGGCATTGTAGGCCGAACAGGTCAACGGGTGGAGTCGAATTGCTGATCCCTCGATCAGCACAGGCTCAAATGCCTGAATCGAAAGCCGGTGCAGGGTCGGCGCGCGGTTGAGCAGCACCGGATGCCCCTTGGTGACTTCCTCGAGAATGTCCCAGACTTCCGGGGTCCGCCGCTCGATAATTTTCTTGGCCGAGCGCACGGTGTGCACATAACCGAGATCCTTGAGGCGCCGGATGATGAACGGCTCGAACAAAACCAGGGCCATCTTCTTCGGCAGACCACACTGGTGCAACTCGAGCTCCGGGCCGATGACGATCACCGAACGACCCGAGTAATCGACCCGCTTACCCAGCAAGTTCTGACGGAAGCGGCCACCCTTGCCCTTGAGCATGTCGCTGAGCGACTTGAGCGCACGATTGCCGGCGCCGGTGACGGCGCGACCATGACGCCCGTTATCAAAAAGCGCGTCTACGGCCTCCTGAAGCATCCGCTTCTCATTGCGGATAATTACATCCGGAGTCTTCAACTGGAGAAGATTCTTGAGCCGGTTGTTGCGATTGATGACGCGGCGATAGAGATCATTAAGATCCGAGGTGGCGAACCTGCCGCCTTCCAGTGGCACCAGAGGACGCAGATCCGGTGGAATCACCGGCAGGACTTCCAGCACCATCCACTCCGGACGGCTGTGCGAACCACCGAATCCTTGAGCGAGCTTGAGCCGCTTAGCGAGCTTTTTACGGGTCTGCTTGGAGCGGGTTTTCTCCATTGCCTCTTCCAATTCGACAGCCAACGCACCCAGATCGATGCGCGCCATGAGATCCCGGATCGCTTCGGCTCCCATTCCAGCAATAAACGTCCCCTCTCCGTATTGCTCCTCCGCTTCGCGGAATTCCACCTCGGTGAGCAACTGCCCCGACTCGAGGTCGGTATGGCCGGGATCGATAACGATATAATCCTCGTAGTAAATGACCCGCTCCAATTGACGGGCACTCATATCGAGCATGAGACCGATTCTCGATGGCATGCATTTATAGAACCAGATGTGCGTGACCGGAACCGCCAGCTCGATGTGCCCCATGCGCTCGCGACGGACCCGGGAAAGGGTCACCTCGACACCGCATCGATCGCAGATAACTCCTTTGAACTTGATACGCTTGTATTTTCCACAGGCGCACTCCCAGTCCTTGGTCGGACCGAAAATTCGCTCGCAGAAGAGGCCGCCCTTCTCTGGTTTGAACGTCCGGTAATTGATTGTCTCGGGGTTTTTGACTTCGCCTGAACTCCAGGAACGGATTGTCTCCGGGGCTGCGACGGTGATTGCCACCTGGTCAAAGTTCTCGAGCTTGGGCTCGGCGCCGAACATATCTTTTAGATTGGCTTCTACGCTCATATCGTTCTTTGCGGTAAGGGATCGGGATGTGTGTGCAATTACTCTGCTCTGCCTGCAGTGCCGAGCTTGATTGGAAGGGAATAGGCTGGTGAATCAGAAAGAGGAAACATCATCAAAATCGGGCTTCTTCGAGCCGACTGTGACATCGAGCCCGAGGCTCTGCATTTCCTTGATGAGAACATTGAAGGACTCCGGAGTGCCTGCCTCGAGGTTGTTATCCCCCCTGACAATGGATTCGTAAATCCGCGTCCGGCCCTGCACGTCATCAGACTTGACGGTAAGCAGCTCCTGCAGGGTGTAGGCAGCGCCATAGGCCTCCAGTGCCCAGACCTCCATTTCCCCGAAACGCTGACCACCATACTGGGCCTTGCCTCCCAGCGGCTGTTGTGTAACCAGGGAATAGGGTCCGACAGCTCGAGCATGGATCTTGTCCTGGACAAGGTGGCCCAGCTTCATCATGTAGATGTATCCGACCACGACTTCCTGGTGAAACGCATCACCGGTTCGCCCGTCAAAAAGCGTCGACTTGCCATTGAGACCAATCCACTCATATCCCGGCTTGGACCTCGCTTCCTTGAGATACCCCATGACTTTTTCCTCGGATATTCCATCAAAAACAGGAGTGGCCACGGTGAACCCAAGTGCCTTGGCAGCAATTCCCAAGTGCGTCTCGAGAACCTGACCCACGTTCATTCGCGAGGGAACGCCCAGCGGATTCAAACAGATATCGACCGGTGTGCCATCTTCGAGGAACGGCATGTCCTCCTCGGGGACAATGGTCGCAACGACGCCCTTGTTGCCATGACGACCGGCCATCTTGTCACCGACCGACAACTTACGCTTGGAGGCGACATACACCTTGACCTGCTTGATAACTCCCGGTTCGATCTCATTGCCTTTCTCGAGGCGATCGAGTGCCCGCTCCCGCTCCACGTCGACATCGGCAAACTTCTGTTTGAAGGCATCCACCACCTCCATCACGGTTGTCCGCAACGGGCTGGGATCGATGTCTATGGAATCGAAAGATCCGGCCAGTTTCCGCAGCAGCGTCTTGGTGATCTTGCGATTGGCCGGAACCAGTATTTCGCCGGTCTTGCCATGAACGATATCGAGTGAAACTTTCTCGCTGAGAAGCACATCGGAAAGCTTTTCTGTCAGCTGCTCGGTGAGCTGATCGCGCTTTTTCTTGTGCTCTTCAGTGACCTGCCGGAGCTGCCGCTTGTGCTCGGTCGGAGAGATTTGCTCCTGCATCGAGTCATTGCGCGAGGCGACCCGCAAATCCATCACGATCCCGGTGCAACCCGAGGGAACACGCAACGAGGTATCCTTCACGTCTGCGGCCTTTTCCCCGAAAATGGCACGCAAAAGGCGTTCCTCCGGAGCCAGCTCAGTCTCACTTTTCGGGGTGATTTTTCCGACCAGGATATCACCCGGCTTGACTTCTGCGCCAATTCGAATCACTCCGTCGGCACCGAGATTTCTCAGCGCCTCCTCACCAACATTGGGAATATCACGCGTGATTTCTTCCGGGCCCAGCTTGGTGTCGCGGGCGCCGACTTCGAAATCCGAAACGTGAATCGATGTGTAAACATCCTCTTTGACCACCCTTTCGGATATCGTGATGGCATCTTCGAAATTGTATCCATGCCAAGGCATGAAGGCGACCAGGACATTTCTTCCCAAAGCGAGCTCACCATTATCAGTGGCCGGACCATCTGCCAGCAACTGCCCCTTCTTGACTCGATCTCCCCGCCTGACGAGTGGCTTCTGATTGTTACAGGTGCCGGCATTAGAACGCATGAACTTGCGCAATGGGTAGACATACCGCCCATTTTCCGGGTCACTGGCCACACCATCAGGATGCAGAAAGAACTCCTCGTCAGAACAGGGCAGAGCGCCGTCCTGAGAAATCACAATGTGCGTGGCTGTCGCCGCCGCAACCTTACCGGCAGACTCGGATACGACCACCGCTCGGGAATCGCGAGCCGCCTTGGATTCCATGCCAGTACCGACGAAAGGAGCTTCAGGCTCGAGAAGCGGCACCCCCTGGCGTTGCATGTTCGAACCCATCAATGCCCGGTTGGCATCATCATGCTCGAGGAACGGAATCATCGATGCGGCAACCGAGACGAGCTGCTTGGGCGAAACATCCATGTACGCGGCTTCCTTGGGATCCACCTCGAGGAAATCACCGCGCTGGCGCACTGTGATCTGCTTCCCGAGGAAATTCCCTTTGTCATCGATGGCATTGTTGGCCTGAGCGATGAGGTATTTCTCTTCCTGGTCAGCAGTGAGATACTCGATTTTTTTCTTCACGACCCCACCATCGATCTTTCGATAAGGCGTCTCGATAAAACCAAATTCGTTGATCCTCGCAAAACAGGACATCGAATTGATCAGGCCGATATTCGGGCCTTCCGGAGTCTCAATAGGGCAGATCCGGCCATAATGCGAAGAGTGCACATCACGCACCTCGAAGCCTGCCCGATCTCGATTCAGCCCGCCCGGCCCCAACGCTGACAATCGGCGCTTGTGAGTCAATTCCGCCAGCGGATTGGTCTGATCCATGAACTGGCTGAGCTGAGAACGCCCAAAGAAATCACGTACCACAGCACTGAGTGCCTTGGGATTGATCAGTTTCTGCGGGGTCATGCCCTCGATGTTGACATCGAAAAGGGTCATCCGCTCTTTGACCAGTCGCTCGGTCCGGGCCAACCCGACGCGGCACTGGTTGGCCAGCAGTTCACCCACAGCCCGGACGCGACGCGAGCCGAGGTGGTCGATGTCATCGAGAATGCCGCTGCCCCCTTTCAGTTGCAGCAGATACTTCATCGAAGCGAGAAAATCATGCGCCGTGAGAATGCGCATATCCGAATCCGTCTTGAGGTCGAGCTTCTGGTTAATCTTGTAGCGCCCGACACGGGTGAGATCATACTTCTTCGGATCGAAAAACAGCCGCTTCACGAGCGCACGCGCATTAGGAACGGTTGGCGGGTCGCCCGGGCGCAAGCGCTTGTAGATGTCCTTGAGTGCTTCCTCCTCATCCTGTGCGGGATCTTTCTTGAGGGTCTTGATGAGAATATCATCTTCACGCGTATCGATGACATTAATCTCCTTGTGACCCAACTCGATGAGCTGCCGCACCACTCCAATACTGAGCGGTTCGTAAGCTTTGGCGATGATCACTTCTCCATCGAGGATATCATCATAGGTCACCTTGGAAGAGATCTCTTCCTCATCCAAGTCCTCGCGCAACTTGAGCTTCTCGATTGTGTAGAATTCACGCACAATATCCTCGTTCGAGGAATACCCGATTGCGCGAAGGAATGTCGTGGCGAGGAACTTCCGCCTCCTCCTCCGCCGATCGAGATATACATACAACAGATCATTGGTATCGAACTGCACCTCGAGCCAGGATCCCCTGTCCGGAATGATGCGGAAACCGTGCAGCAATTTACCGTTGAGATGCACTGATGTCTCAAAACAAATGCCGGGAGAACGATGCAACTGAGAGACGACCACGCGCTCTGCGCCATTGATCACAAAAGTACCACGTGCCGTCATCAGGGGCAGCTCACCCATGTAGACTTTCTCTTCCTTTGTTCCCGTCTCGTCTTTCAACCGAAACGTGACATACAGAGGGGCACTGAAGGTTTCGCCATCTCTCTGGGCCTCCAAAGATGTCAACTTCGGTGCGCCCACCTCATACGAGACATAGTCGAGGTTGACTTTGTCGTCGTAGCTGTCGATCGGAAAAATCTCTGCAAAAACCGACTGCAAGCCCGTAGGCTTTCTCTTCTCCGCAGGGGTATCGGCCTGAAGAAAGTCAGCGTAGGAATGAAGCTGCACCTCAATGAGATTGGGCGGGGCGATGACCTCGTCGATATTTCCGAAATACTGTCTCTCCATGATGGCTGCGCGGTTTGGTTTCTCTGAAGGATCGACTCTTTTTGAGAGCCGGTGGGCCGCGGTGATCACCGCGGAGTAAAAAACTGTTTTTTCAGGGGGCATTCACCTCCCCCCGAAAAAGCCGGGGGGAGGCGAGGAATATTTTCCATCAGCCCGAGACCAATGAGGATCGTCGGACCTGAGTGTTTGTGCTTCTTATGCGAGCTCGACTTCGGCGCCCGCTTCCACGAGCTTGGCCTTGATCTCTTCGGCCTCGTCTTTGCCCACACCTTCCTTGATCTTGGTGGGAGCTTCTTCGACAAGTTTCTTGGC
>JBDQJG010000060.1:0-15528 GCA_040263955.1 Verrucomicrobiales bacterium | reverse complement strand
ATACAGAGAAGGGCCGGTGGTCAGCCAGTCCCTTCCAGTCATGATGAGTGGCGTTATGGGGTTCCATTCCATAATGTAGTAGAGGAGATTTTTGGTTGTTGGAATGGTGTAAACAACCGGGGTCGTATACATCAGGACGGGCATGGCTAAGCCGATGGCTCGGTTGACGTCAGAGTAGAGGCCGCCGATGGGGATGAGGAGATAACCTAGGGCGGTGCCAAAGATTACTATCGTCAAGAGGGCGAATGGGAATAACAGAAGATGCCAGCCTGCAAACAGTTGGAAAATGACCAGGCAGGGTAAGATAATAATGACAAAACGTATGGTGGAGTCGAAGAAAACTTTTGCGAGGTTGGAAGCGATGAAGGCCTCCGGGGTCACTTTAAGTTTCATGAACACGGCCGAGCCACCTCCGAATCCGCCCATTGGTGCATTGAAGGCTGCGTTGAATATACTCCACAGGGTAGTGCCAATAAGAATATAAGCGGGTTTAGGAATGCCGGTGTCACCAGTATTAACTACCTCGTTGCTGCTCAGAAAAATCCAGATCCCCGCGGTCATAAGAGGTTGCGCGATGATCCAGAAATAACCAAAATAGCTCTGGCGGTAGGCGGCCTTGATATCGCGCCCGAAAAGGATGCCGACGAGTTCGCGTGCTTGCCAGATTTCACGGAGAATTGTTGCGATGAGACGGAGCGGGTAGCGGAGCGGTGAGTCCGGTGTGTAGACGGTGATGTTTTGGTCAGAGGAGGACACGGGAGAGTAGTGAAGATTGAAGAGTTAAAGATGGCGAAGTCGCCGTTTTATGTTCGAGGTTTTAAGTGTTAGGTTCCGGATATGGGATACGGGATGCAGATGGGGGGCGGTGGAGGTGAGCGAATTCTGATGACTGGCTACTAAAAACCGGCATCCGGGCGGGCTACCGCCCTTGGTCGTGTTTCCCGATTTTAGAGGGAAAGATGACCTTTTTCGGTTTTCGAGTGCTGTTTCGAGTGCCCAATTGCATGGAATGGGCGGGTGTTGCGGCTGGGCCGCTTTAAGTCAGTCTTAGCCGGGTGGTCCTGGGCGGTTGCTCGGGCTGGCCAGCTTGAGGATCCATGGCAGAAGGCCGGAGGCCTTCTGGTTCCAGCTGCGCAAGCTCAGGATGCGCTCGTGGAGAACTGGATGAAGGTCGTCGCCGTTCTGACCGGCAAGCTTTTCAATGTGATTGATGTGATTGGCACCGTTCTGTATGTGCGGCTCGACGGTTTCGCGCAGGAATCCGCCCAGCAGGTGGCGCATGCGGAGTTCCGGTTCGAAGAAACTGCGGCGGTCGCGGGCGACGTGTACCTGGCGCACCGCGTTGATCCTCTGCAGCAGTCTCAGCCCTTGGCTGGCACTGCCTTTGCTGATGCCGGTGCGGGTAATGACGTCATCGAAGCAGATTGGCTCGGGTGAGCAGAACAGGATGCCGAAGATTTCGCCGTGGGACTTGGGAAGCCCGAGCGCGTGCGCCAGATTGATAAACAGAAGGACAATTTCGGTCTCAACCTCTGAAACCGATATGCCGGGGTTATCGCCGTGATTGTCGCTTTGGAAGAGGGTGTCCACAATCAAATAGCCTGTCGGGAATGAGAGGAGGACAAGGAAGTTCGATGGTTTCCGGAGTGAAATACGACAAGTTCAAAATATATTGAACCAAAATGACTTCTGAGGCAAGAGGAGTCTGCGAATCCTGCACAGTTTTTTAAGATCAATTGAAGGCTTGGTTCACCCGATTAATGTAGGGTCGTCGTGCCTGCCTTGGTAAGGTTCTGATCGTCGATCCTCAGCGGCGGCCGACCCGGTGTACAGGCTGCTTGAGTGAACCAAGGTCTGTGCGATTTCAGCCTGTGATTTGACCTCAGATGCTTAGACCTGTTCCATCACGGCACCGGAATGCGCTGCAGGATCTGGGTGATGAGATCCTCGGTGCCGATGTTTTCGGCTTCGGCTTCGTAGGAGAGCAGGATGCGGTGGCGCAGCACATCGGGTGCCATGTCCTTGATATCCTGGGGAATGACATAGCCGCGCCCCTGCAGGAAGGCGCAGGCGCGGGCAGCGAGGGTGAGGGAAATGCTGCCGCGCGGGGAGGCGCCGCAACGGATGAGATTGCCGAATTCCTCGGCGAAGGGGTTGGATGGGTCGTCGGCGCGGGTGGCGCAGACGATGTCGACGATGTAGTCTTTGACCACCGGGTCGATGTAGACCTGGTTAACCAGTTCCCGAGACTTGCGGATTTCGGATTCGCCGATGATCGGAGTGGTGGAGGTTTCCGGCGAGGAAGTGCCCATCAAGTCAAGGATCTGTCGTTCCTCGGCCCGAGATGGATAGCCGACGCTGACTTTGAGCAGGAAGCGGTCCATCTGGGCTTCGGGCAGCCGATAAGTACCCTCCTGATCGATGGGGTTCTGGGTAGCAAGAACCAGGAAAGGATCGGAGAGCGGGTAGGTCTGGTCGCCGATAGTCACCTGCCGCTCCTGCATTGCCTCGAGCAGGGCGCTCTGCACCTTGGCGGGTGCACGGTTGATCTCGTCGGCAAGAATGAGATTGGAAAAAATGGGCCCGAGCTTCGGCTTGAAGTCGCCGTCTGCCGGATTGTAAATCAGCGTGCCGAGGATATCGGCAGGGAGCAGGTCCGGGGTGAACTGGATGCGTGAGAAACCGCAGTGCATAGTTCCTGCCAATGCTCTTACAGTCAATGTTTTAGCTAATCCAGGAACGCCCTCCAGAAGGATGTGTCCATTGGTGAGCAGGCCGACGAGCAGACGGTGGACGAGTTGCTCCTGACCGACAATGATGCGGCTGAGTTCCTGTCGAACCGGGGCGACCCAGGCTCCGGTTTGTTCGATCTGTTGGGTGAGGGCGTTGGTGTCGGGCATGGGGGAGGGCGGCGGAGCCGCTGTGTTAAGTTAAGTTTTAAGTTTTAGGTGTTAGGTTTAAATTTTCAGGCAGTAAGGACAGTGCGTCTTGTATTCACTGAACACTGAACACTGAACACTGAACACTGAACACCGATCACGTCTCCCCGGCTGCGCCGGCGACGGTCTGTTCCTTGAGGCGGTTTTCCCAGACGTAGCGGCGCAGGATGACCTTTACCGAGGCGGTGAGTGGCACGGCGAGCAGCGCCCCGAGAAGGCCGCCGAGGACGAGTGACCAGAACAGCACCGAAAAAATCACTGTGAACGGGTGCAGGCCGACCGAGTCACCGACGATTCGCGGTGCAGTTACCAGGCTGTTGAGTTGTTGCACGCCGGTGAAGATGACAAGTACCAGGACCGACCACATCCACCCCTCATCGAGGAACGCGATCCACTGCGCTTCCGGGTCGGAGAACTGAGCCAGGGCAATCAGCATGGCGGGAATCAGGCAGAGGGCATTGCCGATGTAGGGCAGCAGGCCGAGCAGGGCGACGAAAACACCGATCAGCAGGGCGTAATCGAGCCGTAGGATGAGCAGGCTGATGCCGACCAACATGCCGTCGATGAGCGAAACGACCATCTGGCCGCGGAAGAAGGCGATCAGGTAGCCGTTGATTTCATCGATGGTTTTGACAACCTCCTGCTTGAAGCGCGAGGCCTTGAGCGGGAGGTAGTCTGACCAGGTGGCGGCGATGTGATGGCTCTCTTTGAGGAAGTAATATAGATATACCGGAACGAGAATCATGCCGAGAAGGTAGCCGAGGAAGCCGAACACGCCGCGAACACGGCTCCAAAGCCAGTTGCCGATATTCTGCGTGATTTCCGGGCCGGCCTCGGTCAGTCTCGCGATGCCCTTGTCATACCACTGCTTTGCCACCGGTGACCCGAGTCGCTCCTGGATACTGCCGAATGAGATCTGGATGCCCTTGGTGACCTTCTGCTTGATCTCTGCGCGGCTTTCGTAAAGATCGTCCGCCTGGCCGAATGTCGGCACAATGACGACGGTGGCGAGAACAATGACGAGGACGAGGAATGAAACGAAAACCAGCATGGTGGCGGTCTTCTCGCGCAGTCCCTTGCGAGTGAGCAGGCGGATTACCGGATCCAGCAGGTAGGCGATGATGCCGGCAACGGCGAGCGGCACGAGCACAGGCTGGAGGAAGCCGAGAACAAACCCCAGCAGCCAGATCAGGCCGATAGAGAGCGCCCCGATGACGGCGATTGCGAGAAAGGTCCGGGCAGCCCAGATTGTGCTCTCTTGAAAGGAACTCGGATGTTGTCTTGCCACGGGTGAAACTTTGGCGGGCGACGGGGTAGATTCAAGATGTTAAGCAGAAAGATATTTGCTTAAAGAATTGCAAGCTCGGAGGAATTGAGAACCGCAACCGGGCTGAGGAGACCGTTTGGGGCGTGCAGGATGGGGGATGCGGCGAGGGTGGTGCGGAGAGTTTCTTCAGGTGAGTGAATGCCGCATTCCGGGAGGGAAAAAAGGCCGGTCATCGCGCCAATCAGCGATTGGTCGAAGCTGATGGTTTGATCACGGGCACGTTGGATGTCGGGGGCTGCGCGAGTTTTTTCAGCAGGGCGGAACCACCGAGGACGAAGACGATGGAGAGCAGAATCAATACCGCGACCCGGAGTTGCCGGAACCGCAGCTTGCGCCGCCGCAGTGCGCGGAGCTTGCGCTCATCGGCTATATCAACCACCTCCTTGACTGTGTAGATACTGTTGCCTCTCGCCGCCATCTGGGTGGATTGAACGACACGGATTCTGGCGCCATCTGATCTGCTTTCCTCGGTAGCGTTGTCTTCGGGGCCGGTGTCGTCGACCGAATCCGTATCGGGCGGTGCACTTTCCAGGTGCGGTTCCTGCCGCGGTTCCTGTATGGGTTTTCCGCTCGCTTGCATTCCCTTTTGACCGGCTACAGCCGACGTTTCCTCGTTTTTTCGGGGCCGGTTGGGGTCGAAATTCTGACTGCCGACAGACGGCGGTCGGAGCCGGCGTTGCGAAGATCGTTTGCGATCGACGACAATTTCAGTCTGGCAGGATTTGCACTTGTGCCGTGAACCGGCATCAAGGTCCACGGTGAGGGTTTCCCGGCAGTTGGGGCACCTGACCTTTCGCTTTTTCATTCGGTTACAAGAGAAGCCGTTAGCGCCAGCCATTTCAGCCGCCGCTGGCAATCTGGACTATGGGCGTAATCAGGCAACTTGCTTTTCTTACGCTTCTCATTGCTTTACACGCAGGCGGGATGGATAAGGTTTCCAGGTGATGATGTGGTATTATCTTGGCGCGAGGGGCGAGCCGATCGCCGTGGCAGAGCGTGAGCTGGCAACGCTTGCGGAAGCTGGCGAGATCCGAGCTGTCACGCTGGTCTGGAGGAGGGGGCAGGCAGGGTGGCTCAGTTGCGGTGAGGTCAAGCCGGAATTGTGTCGATCCGGGCGCGGCACCCTGTCCGAAGTTGGTTCGGGGCGCAGCGAGACTGCGGCAGTGATGCGGCACGCTGGTTTGCGACCCGACGGTCTGAGGTTGCGGGCTGGGTTTCTCCTGGTGCTCGCCGGTGCCATGGTCGTAAGCCTGGTGCTGTTTCCTCTTTGCTGGGTGCCCGGTATCGCGGGTGTGCGTTATCTCAAGGCGGCCGACTTCCTCGATGCGGCCGGTCGCACGGGTGAGCTCAGTGCCTGGCAGCTCTATGACAGTCAACTAGCGGCGGCGGCAGCATGGTTGCGCGGTGTCATCGTGATGATGATCGTGGTGGTGCTGGGCCTCGCTTTGATTGCAAGCGTCATCAAATTCGGCGGCATGGATTTGCCTGGTTGGCTGTCTTCGCCGATCAGCGTTGAATCCGAGGTTGAGCGGCGCTGAGCGCTTGGCTGCGAGGTGACTCAGGTAGCGCGTGCACTGCACCCGGAGGGTTCATCCCGGCGGATGAACGGGGAGCGGATTTACTCCGTTTCCCCCTTTTCGACATAGCGCTCCCAGGCAGTGGCGATGTCGGCAGTCTTCTCGTCCCCCTCGTGCAGGATGATGCGGTGCTTGAGGGCGATTGATTCTCCCGGGCCGAGGCGGAAATCACTGGCTTGCTGTTCACCCGCGACTTCCTTCAAGGCGAAGGGATTGGCCGTGAACAGGCCGTAGGTTCGGACATGCCACGGGGTGGGGTGCCGGAAGCTGTCCGGGTGATTGAGCATGGCGATGCCGACGATATGACCATCGATTGGACCGTTGAAATCCACCCAGTTGGCGCGTTTTCCCCAGGCTTTCCTGTCCTTGTCGCCCAGGCTGTTGACGATGCGCCCGCCCTTTTTGGCGTCTACCGACAGGGCGTGGGCAACACGCAGGCTGAGTCCGGAATCCTTCTTGCCCACCAGGGTCAAGCCCTTGCTTTCCGCGGGGCAGTTCAGGGTATTCTCAATGTCGATGAAGCGCGCGCGGGAAGCGGGGTCGAAACGGAAATGGTGCCGGCGCAGTTCCTCGAGGTAGACGTTTCCATCGGGCGTGAGGCTGTCGATTCTGACCACGAGTGAGGCCGATTGTCCTGCCGCTGAGACTTCGGCTGCGACCACCTCCGTGCACACCTGGCGGCCGAGATGATCGACCCGTCGCTGCTGCAGCACCTTGCCGTCCTTACTGAACGAGGCGTTCTCGTGCCAGGTATTCCATCCCCGGCGTTCTCGAGGCCGAAGAACAGCGAGCGGTGGTGGGGATGATCGGTTTTCTCTCCCGCGACATCTTCCATGGGGAAGGCCCGGGTCATGGGGATGCCATGGGGTCCGATGATCGGCCAGAGATAGCATTTGTTGGTGCTTGGGTCGTTCTGGATGAAGCGGGTGAAAAGTTCGCCGTCGATGAAGAACGCGATGTTCCCATTGGCTTCTTTTTGCAGGGAAAAAGAAGCCGTGGCAGCCTCAGAGAGCGGGCTCAGCAGGACTGCGAAAATGGCGGTGAGCAATCGGATGCAACGGTTGGTGTGCATTGGAAGTGTATCTGTAGCAGTGGTTACGCGTTGCCGGATTCCTTTCTGTCGACGGCAAGACCGAGGTCGAGTTGTCCCCGCAGCACGATTTTTCTGCCAGCTGCGATTTGCGGGTCGGAAGTGTCGTAGAGGATGAAGGTGACGTAGGGGTAGTCAAGGGCCAGCTTTTTCTCGATGAATTCGCGCGCCGCTTCGATGTTGCGAATGTCGTCGTCGGAAAATCCGACACTGATCTTGCGGTCGAGGCGCCCGCCATTGGCGATGTCGAGCACGTGATCGACGAAATCCTTGATGGCGTGTTGCTTGGCTTGCTCGGGGTTTTCCGCCCCGCTGGTTGCGCTTTCATGGCCGAGTATGGTGGTCTTGAATTCCGGCGAGGAGATCCCGTGGTAGCGATTGAGCGAGAGGTAGTCATCAAGCGTCTGCTCGTCACTGACATGGGCCTCCCCGAACGCCTCGCGGTAGGCCCGCAGGTTGGCGAGCATCTCGCAACGTTCGTGCTTGTCGAGAACGTTGGCGATGAAGTATTCCACTGCCATGCGGATTGATTGCGGCTTATGGCCGCGCGCGGTGACGATCGCGAACAGCCGGCCCTCGACGAGCGCCTGGCGGAATACCCGGAAGCTGGGAGGAACGTTTGCCGTGCCGTCTATGATCGGTTGCAGGGCCTCACGGGTATCAGTGAGGAAACTGCTTTCTTCGCGGTCATGAAGGTCGCGAAAGTTGGCGAAGGCGCGCTCCCAGTCACCCCCCGGAGGACGGTAGTTTTCCGTGTCATGCCGGATCAGCGCGAACATCGCGGTATTCATCTCCTGCGGGTGCCAGGTGCCGTGCGCATCGCGTTTTTCGAGCACGATGGTCGTCGGCATGTGGAGGATGTTGTCGTCCCAGTCGAAGATGTAGTATTTCAGGCCGCCCTGGGTGATATCCGGGCGTCCGATCCCGGCTGAATCAATCTCGATCATGGCTACACGAATTGGAATGGCTGGGATCAGGTTAGCACAGGATATGAAATCGGGGTCAAGTTGATGCGCAGCGGATGTCAGGGTCGGGAGCGGAGGCGGGATATGAGCACGACGCCCGATGAAAGCCGGTTTGTTACCTGGCAGCGATGTGTTGTCGGGCTTGCCGATGGCGGCGATCGGATGCATGGTCACTCGCGCGGCCGGGAGAATTTCGCCATGCAACACTTCGCGGTGCCGATTCGTATCCCATTAGTAAGAAAAATTATCCAGCTACCAGAAAACCATGCAAAGAACACGCAGAGTCCTCGCCACCTTGATTGCAACTGCCACCATGATGGGCACATCCTGCCTGGCGGAAGACGCCGTAGAACTTACGCTCACCGCGGACAAAGCGCTGTTTGCCTACGACGCCAAGGAGATTGCGGTTCAAGCCGGTCAGTTGGTCAAGTTGACGTTCGTGAACCCTGCAGACAGCACCAACATGCAGCCGCACAATATTATCATCGGCACAGCGGGATCCCTGCAGGGGTTGATCGCTGCGGCCAATGACCCGGCAAATTTTGCCGATCCGTCCTTTCTTCAAAACCCGGTACCCAAAAGCGACCTGATCCTGCATCACTCGAAGTTGCTCAAACCGGGTGAGAGCGAGACTCTCGAGTTTACCCTGGAGGAGCCGGGCGATTACCCCTACGTCTGCACGTATCCCGGGCATGCGTTGCTCATGAACGGTATTCTTAAGGTCACGGAGTAGAGAAAGCTCCGGCAGGGCGCGAGTGCTGAAATTCATGCAGGTCAACCGCCTGGCCTGCGCAGGTGGCAGTTCTTTTTTGACACCGGACGCAGCAACGAACCCGCTGACAAGCTGGCAGCGTGCGTCCGGCAGTGGCACGTGACGGTACCGGGTCACGGATTGTGGCTTGCCGGGGGAGACGACACGAGCCGTGCGATCAGGCCGTGGCGCGGGCTGAACAGGAAGCCGAGCATGAACAAGACTCCCAGCAACAGCACGATGGTGGCACCAGTGCGGATGTCCAGCCAGCTGGAGACAAAGACAGCCGAGCCCGCGGCCAGAGCACCCAGCAGTGCCCCTCCCCAGAACAGTGTGCGTGGCGAGTTGGTGAACAGGTAGACGATCGAGGCCGGCGCAACCAGCAGGGAGAGCGAGAGAATGCAGCCGACTGCCTGCAGCGAGGTAACCAATCCGAGTACCATCAGCGCCATGAGCAGGTAGCTCAAGCCGCGCACCCGGATGCCGAGGGTTTCGGCCACGGTGGGCTCGAAAAGCATGATGACCAGTGGGCGGCGCAGGGCGGTGAGGGTCAGGACGATGAGTGCGCTGACACCGAAGGCGAGCCAGAGATCCGAATCGCGCAGTCCGAGGATGTTACCGAAGAGCCAGTGCTCGAGTTCACTGGTTACGGCAAGGCGGTCGATGAGCAGCAGGCCGGCCGCGAAGGCGGTGGTATAGAGGATGGCAAGCGCAGAGTCGCCATCGAGCCGTGAGTTCCTGGAAATCAGGATGGCTCCGAGGCCGACGAGCAGCGCGGCGAAGAGTGCCCCGAAGAATGCAGTAAACGCGTTGAGGATGCCGAAGGCGAGGATTGCCAGAGCAATGCCGGGGAGCAGCGTGTGAGAGAGCGAGCCGACCATCAGCGCCGAGCCTCGCAGAACGATGAAGCCGCTCAGGTAGCCGTTTGCAAATCCGATCAGCAATGCGGTGAGCAGCGCCCGCTGGTTGAAGAGAAAATCGAGAGTATTCACCGCAAGTAACAGGCTCCGGGTGCTTGATCAGAAACTCGCCGCGGCGGCGGATTGGAAGGTGCGTTCGAGATTGGCTTGATTGAATGCTTTTTCGATTGGGCCGAAGGCGACCTGGTGGTGGTTAAGCAGGAGAGCCTCGTCGAACAGAGTGGCAACGTTTGCAAGATCATGGTGGCAGGCGATGATGAGATGACCCCGTTCCTTCAGTTCGAAAAACAGCCCCGTTAGGCGCTCGGTGGAGGGGCTGTCAAGGCCTGCGAATGGCTCGTCGAGCAGCAGGACGTGAGCTCCCTGAGCCACTGCACGGGCAAGGAAAGCCCTTTGTTGCTGCCCACCAGAGAGCTCTCGGATATGCCGATCGGCGAGGTTCGCCAGGTCGAGGGCATCCAGGGCGTTCTGGACTGCCAGCCTGTCTTGCTCGCCGAATCGGCCCAGTGATCCGGTGTGTGGATAGCGGCCCATCTCGACGAGGCCGCGCACGGTGAGAGGAAAGTCCCAGTTGACTTCCTCGCGTTGCGGGAGGTATGCGATCTCATGGCGGCGCTGCCGGATCATCGGCTCTCCCCGCCAATGGATCGATCCCGCCGGAAAGGGAATGATGCCGGCGATCGATTTGAGTAGGGTCGATTTCCCGGCTCCATTGGGTCCGAGCAGCGCGAGAGAGCGGCCACACTGGGTGGCAAACGAGATGCCGTCGAGGGCGCAGATCGGGCCGTAGTGCACATGCAGGTCGCGAACTTCGAGCTGGTGGTGACCATGGTCGCAATGGGAGCACGAATGATCCGTATCGTGGGGATCGTGGTCTGGATGTGAATGGGCCACGGCGAGGTTTCAGGGAGACGATGAGTAACGAGGCGACCGAGGAAGCGGCGTGCCCGCAGGGGAGGCGTGCGCTGCGTGTACTGAAATCATGTGGTCACGATTGTCGGGGTGTATCGAGAAAGCGCGGCTCGGGGTATTCGTAGACGTTGCCCTCGTAGTTGCGGATGACGACGCGCTCCTCGTCATGGTGGATGACGTATTCAGGGTTGATCGGAACCTTGCCGCCACCGCCCGGCGCATCGATGACAAATTGCGGGATGGCGTATCCCGAGGTGTGTCCGCGCAGCCCCTCGATGATCTCGATGCCCCTGGCCACCGAGGTGCGCAGGTGAGCGCTGCCCTTGATCAGGTCGCATTGGTAGAGGTAGTAAGGTCTGACGCGGCAGACGAGGAGCTTGTGGACGAGTTCCCGCATGGTGTCCAGGTCGTCATTGACCCCGCGCAGTAGAACACTCTGGTTACCGATCGGAATACCGGCATCGGCAAGCATGGCAAGGCCATCGCGAACCTCGCTGGTCAGCTCCCGCGGGTGATTGACGTGGATGCTCAGGAAAAGCGGATGATACTTGCGCAGCATGGCACAAAGTTCGGGAGTGATCCGCTGGGGAAGGAAGATCGGCACACGCGAACCGATGCGCAGGAACTGAATGTGCGGGATGGCATGCAACCGGGCGAGGATCTTCTCCAGCTTCGTCTCGGAAAACAGCAGCGCGTCCCCGCCGGAGAGCAGCACGTCGCGAATCTCCTCGTGTTCCTCGAGGTAGCGAAACGCGGCCTCGAAGTCGGTTTCGAGTTCCTGGTCGCCGGCCCCGCTGACAACGCGGCTGCGGGTGCAGTAACGGCAGTAGGCGGCGCAGCGATCGGTGACCAGGAACAGCACGCGATCGGGGTAGCGGTGCACCAGGCCTGGAACCGGCATGTGGCTGTCCTCCCCACAGGGATCAGCCATTTCTCCCGGGGTCTCGAGGGTTTCCTCCATCCTCGGTATCACTTGTCTCCTGATCGGGCAGTCGGGATTGTCGCGCTCGATCAGGTTGAAGTAATGCGGGGTGATTCCCATGGCCAGTTTGGTCCCGGAGAGGATCACGCCGGCGCGCTCTTCAGCAGCGAGGTTGAGATGATCCTCGAGCGTCTGGAGGCTGGTGATGCGATTCTTGAGTTGCCAACGCCAGTCGCGCCACGCCTCTCCATCGACATGCGGCCAGTAGCCGGGGGCGGCAGAGTGAAACTGGATGGGCTGGTGCTTGGATGAGAGGGTCGTCATGGTGACGAGTTGAAGGGATCGGGTGTGATGACTGGTTCTTGGAACAGAGGGGAAGAGCTGTTGCGACAACCCTTCCTCGGGAAGTGATAGCACGTCATCGGTCGTTGGGGTAGTTTTTCGGAGGGCTTCGATCAGTGCGCAGCATTCGGTTGACCTTTACGACAGGTTGGCCCGTCAATGTGCCGTAGTTTGCGGTTGCGCAAAAGAAAGAAGATCGACTACATTGCAGAGGTTTTTTGAACTGAAAACCGCTAACTCAAGTTGCTGAAAAAGAAGGGTTTAGTGTGGCTTTTTTAAATGTTTTGCGTGATTTCGCACGGCCTCACTGGCTGGAGATTATCCTGTTGCTGAAGCGGTCGCAGGGCATGCCGGTGGCCTCGTTGGCGAAGGCGACCAACATGAGCTACATGGGCGTGAAGCAACATTGTGTGGAGATGGAGCGGCTGGGCTATCTCGATACCTGGCGCCATGCCGGCAGAATGGGGCGGCCCCGGAAGTATTACCGGTTGACTGAGAAAGCCAATGAACTGTTTCCTGACATGGGAGGTGAACTCAGCGTCGAGTTGCTTGACTCCGTGCGCAGTCACTACGGCAGCAATGCGCCTGAGAAGCTGCTGCTGCATTTTTTCGCCAAGCAGCGTGACCGGTATGCGGTGAAGATACGGGGCGAGTCTTTCGAGGAAAGAGCAGCATCCCTTGCCAGATTACGGTTTGCAGAAGGTTACATTTCGCGGTGCCTGAACGACGAAGAGCAGGGACTCAGAATCGTCGAATACCATAGCCTGCTGCATTACCTCGAGGGCGCTTACCCTGCGATTGCGGTGATGGAAGTAAGAATGTTTGGGGAATTGATCGGCACGCGGGTAACACGAACCGTCAACGAGGCGGCGGGATTGCGGGAATACATTTTTCGCCTCGGGGAGTAACGCTGGTCGGGGCCGGTCGGCTGGTCAGAGGACCCAGTCATAGCTGCCGGTGTGATGGTAAGCTTCCGAGGCGAGTTGGCTGGCGAGCCCGCGCAGCCCCGGGAACAGCGAGCGCTCGTCGACGCCGAGGCGTGAGAGGCGCGCCCGGATGGATTTCTTCTCGGCTGGCTCGATGAGAATCCTGGCCAGATGCATGCTGTAATCCCGCTCCTCCAGTGCTTCGTAACTGTCCTCGAACGGTATCGGCCTGGTATCGAGTTTGGGCACAGGATGGCTCAGGAAGCAGCAGCGTTGGGCGAGTATCTCCCGGTCGCTATGCCTTGGAAAGTAGACGTGATAGGACTCCGGATCGACCTGGTAGTCCTGGGTCGCCACGAGATTGGCATCTCCCGGGAGCAGTCGCCAGACCACGCCGGGTGATGCTTCGGGGGAGGGAGCTGTGGCAAACCAGAGCGCAACGAGCGGGTTCTCCGACCATGCGGTGAAACGTGTGGGCAGACCGAGGTGGGATGCGCTCACCTGCCACTCGAGCTCGGAGGACGGCGCGAAGCCGAGTTCGGCTCCTCCGCGCAGCTTGAATTTTTCCATCAACGCAGCTTCCAGAGCTAGCCAGTCGGAGAATTCGGTTTCGCCGATGGCCATGCGGAGCAGGCCGGGGACAATTCCATGGTCAGATTCCGGAGTGCCCCGATAAATCGGGATTCGTCGGTGTCCCATGACCGGCACGACCTCCTTGAGAAATTCCTCGAGGCTTCCCAGTTCGATGATTTCAATTGTTTTCATGGTGCCTTTCCGGGTCTGCGCGGGTGAGGGGACAGTTCGGGACGTGAGGAAATGAGTTGAATTGTTTTAAAAATAAGATAAAAATCTCAAAATTGAGCTTAAAATAAGGCAATAAGCCTATAAAGCTTTAAAAAAAAGTTACTTCAAGCTAAAATTAGCTCAAATTTTTTCAAAAGTGAATATGAGTGCTCCGTATGCGTTTCCAAGCCCCGAAGAAATCATCCGGGCTATTCCGAGATATTCTCTCGATGAACTGGAGGCGATTCTCTCGCATGTTGACCTGGCCTTGCGCCTGCAGAAAGAGAATCGCCTGTCGACCGATGCGCCCGGTGGCTGGGCATCAGATTCCGAGGGAGAGGGCCTTGCCGGGGATGCCAGACGCCTGTTGCGCGATGGTGATCTTGAGCTGACCCAGGCCGACATGGCCCTGCTCTGTGCTGTGATTTTGAGCGAGAGCTATCGCCAGGGCGGGTTCTCCAGCCGGCATATCAATGATGTGATCGAGGAGAGTGATCGTCCGCGGGTAATCAACATTACCTCACCGGTTTCCAGCCTGATCGGTCATGGCTACCTGCACGGCTCAACCAAGCGCCTGAGTCTCTCTGCCGAGGGAAGGACCAAAGTACGTGATTTGATCGAGATGCTCCTGCGCCGGCGGGCTGTGGCTTAGGGGTATCGGGTTTTAGGTTTTAGGTTTTAGGTTTTAGGTGTTAGGGGGAGCTATCAAGACGGGAGCTATCAAGACGTAGGGAACGCTCTTATGTCAGTACATGGGTAACACCCTGGCTTGTTGGGGTTAAGCGTGCGCTGAAAGCCCGGGCCATGGCCGGTAGGGCGTGCCTCGCCGAGATCGCCGCTTTGAAAGGGCAGTGAAAGAGGGCAGTGCTCCGCGGCGTGCTGTGGAGACGTGTCTCGAAGCACGTGCCGATGACGCCCTTTGCGCTTCAGCTGGCGGCACCTGTCGCCTGGTTGCGCCGCGAGGTGTCTTCGCTGTTCTATCAGGTGCCATTTCCCAGGTCACCCGACACGTAACGATGCAACACGCTGCTTATCAGCGTTTGGTAAGGCATTCCGTAGCGGTTGGCCTTGCGCTTCAGTGAATTGAGATCACGGGAGGAAATCCTGATATTGATTCTCTTGTCCTTGTTTAGCGTGTCACGGGCTACCTGCTGCAGGCGTTGCTGTTCGGCATCCGAGAGAGGCTTCGCCGCCGCAAGGATGGCGTCTTCATCTTCGAGCAGTTGCTTTTCGTATTCGTCCGTGTGCATCTTGCTAATCCAGGAAGTGTTTTGTGGCCTTGCGACTGGGAATGATGGTTTTCAAAAAGATGTTCCCGTCCTCGGATTCCACGAAGGGAACCAGGTAGACGTAATTCTCGACCCTCACGTAGAAAATCTTCTGGTTCTCGTATCGTTGTTTGTTGGGGTGATCGGCGATCGCCAGCACATCGCCCTGTTCGATGTGAAAGAGGATGTCCTGAAAGCCGATGTCACGTTCTCTGCGCAGCGTGGCGTCCTTTTCATCTGACCAATCGAACACTTTCGAAAGATGTCGCATGTGTGCCGAATGTCAACAGAAAGACGTTACGGTGTCCTCGATGAAGAGTCAACAAGGGGGCACTCAGGTGGCGTAAAGCAGGGCCGCGCCGCGCTGGAAGCCGATGCCGAGTAGGTAGAGCCCGAGCAGGATGGCGGCGACGGCGCAGGGGATGCCCCAGGCTCGGCGTTCCTCCCGCAACAGCTGGATGGCGGTGGCGGCGGAGGTGAGCATGAGCACGAGGGCAAGAAAGAGGTGCAGCAATTCGAGTCCGGCGGCGCCCTGCACCTCGATTTTTCCGCCACGGTAGAGATGGTGGCCGAGGCTCACGACCGGGCTGAAAAGGGCGCCGGCGGGCACCGGCAGCCAGAGTGCGAGGTGGGTGAGCGGATGTTTCACGTCGCGGTGATCGATGCTTAAAGCGGCCGGTTGTCCTCCTCCGCCAGGCGCTGCCGGTGCACAACGCTTTCTGGGTATCGACATCGACTCCGACTACCTGGAAGTCGCCCGGCAGCGCGGGCGCCGAGTGCGGAACTGCCGATGCCGACAAACGGGT